>JBEBXE010000056.1:0-13637 GCA_040391705.1 Aerobium aerolatum | reverse complement strand
GCGGCGACGACGTGCTGATCGAAGCCCGCATCGAAGCCGCTATCATCTCCGAATCTGGCCGCCCGCGCCGGTTTCCGAAGGAATGGATCGACGTGTTCATGCCGAAAGGCTGACGGCGCGGAATGACATCCGGCGACGCTGGCTGAGTGGGTCGGCTGGTCGTAATCAACCCACCTGCCGTCATCCCGGCCAAGGGAGCGCAGCGACCGCAGAGCCGGGACCCATTGGTGGGAACATCGTGGGCCGCAGGCGGTGCTTGTCGGGTTCGTCGTGCGCAGCGAGACCCCACCGTACTGGCTGAATGGGTCCCGGATAGCCTCCGGCTTCCGGGATGACGGGGGACGGAGATTTCATCGGATCACCTTCGCTGAATCGCGATAAATCCTAACCGATCATTAACCATAACGGTCCATCAAGGATCGTTGCGAGGATTGCGCGGATCGTTGGCGCCTTCCTTTCACCAAATTTCGCTCAGACAAGGCCCGGAACAGCGCATTGAGGGCGGTTCCGATCTTTCGCAGAGCGAGAGCCGATAGGGAACGATGCGTGCGGGCCTGCATGGAGCGGGCCAGAACACTTAGGGACTGACAATTCATGGAACAGATGGCTCTTGCCGCGCCCGGCGGCGACCATTCTTTGTGGGCCCTCTTCTGGCAGGCCGGCTGGGTGGTCAAGCTGGTGATGCTCGGCCTTATCGTCGCTTCGGTTTGGACCTGGGCGATCATCGTCGACAAGATTCTCGGCTATGCGCGGACCCGCGCGGCGCTGACGCGGTTCGAGGAAGTGTTCTGGTCGGGCCAGTCGCTCGAAGACCTCTATCGCACGCTGGCCGAGCGCAAGACGTCCGGCATGGGCGCGGTCTTCGTCGCCGCGATGCGCGAATGGAAGAAAAGTTTTGAGAAGGGCGTCAAGTCGCCGATCGGGTTGCAGAACCGAATCGACAAGGCGATGGACCTGGCGCTGACCCGCGAGATGGAAAGCCTGGAAAGCCGCCTCGGTTTCCTCGCTTCGGTCGGCTCGGCTGCTCCCTTCATCGGCCTGTTCGGCACCGTTGTCGGCATCATGACCTCGTTCCAGGCGATTGCAGCCTCCGGCGCGACCAACCTTGCCGTCGTGGCTCCGGGTATCGCGGAGGCGCTGCTGGCGACCGCGCTTGGCCTGCTGGCTGCTATCCCGGCGACCATTGCCTACAACAAGCTGTCCTCGGACGCGTCCAAGCTGGCGCTGCGCATGGAAGGCTTCGCCGACGAGTTCTCCGCCATACTGTCGCGGCAAATCGATGAGAAAGTGCCCGCCAGGGCTGCGGCGTAGGAGCGCGTTTCATGGGAATGTCGATGGGTCGGTCGTCAGGCGGGCGCAGACGGCGCGGCCAGCGCCGCGCGCTGGTTTCTGAAATCAACGTCACGCCGTTCGTCGACGTCATGCTGGTGCTGCTCATCATCTTCATGGTGGCCGCGCCGATGATGACTGTTGGCGTGCCGATCGAACTGCCCGAGACGCAGGCGCGCGCGCTGGAAGCCAAAACGGAGCCGATCACCGTGTCGGTCAACCAACAGGGGCAGATCTTCTTGCAGGAAACCGAAATTGCTCTCGACGAGATCGTCCCGCGTCTGCAGGCGATCTCGAAGACCGGTTATGAAGAACGCATCTTCGTGCGCGGCGATCGCAGTGCTGACTACGGCACCGTGATGCGCGTCATGGCGCGCATTTCCTCGGCCGGCTACCGCAATCTCGGTCTCGTCACCCTGCAGGAACAGGGCAACTGACGCGATGAAGACCGGCCTGACGACATCGGTGGCGTTACATGTGGTCGTGCTCGCGCTCGGCCTCGTCACCCTGTCTTCGCCCGAACCAATGGAACTGGGCGCGGTCGAATCCTTCCCCGTCGACATCGTGCCGATGGAAGAGGTGGCCCAAAGCGTCCAGGGCGAGCGTACCGCGCCCGTCTCCGAACGCCCGGCGCCGATCCCAACCACGCGGCCTGACAATGTCGAGAACGCGCAGCAGGTTGGCGACAACACCGTCGATCTGAGCACGCCGCCGACACCCGATCCGAGTCCGCGTCCGGTCGAGACGGCGGCAGCACCGCCGCCTGCGCCGACGCCGACCCCAACACCGACGCCAACCCCCGAGCCGGAACCGACACCCGCGCCGACCCCAGAGCCCGTGCCCGTACCAAAGACGGAGGTCGCGCCTAAGCCGTTGCCGCCACAGGAAGTCGTGCCCGAGCCGGTGCCGGAGCAACCCGTCGTTGCGGAAGCACCGCAGCCGATCGCCGATGCCATGGCGCTGCCGACCAGCGCGCCGTTGCCGCAGGCGCGCCCGCAGCCAACGCAACCGGCACCGGCGCAGGCCGCCAAAACGCCGGAACGCCGCGAGCCGGACCGCCAGCCGCAGAAGCCGCGCCAGGAAACGGCGTCGAGCGAATCAAATGAGAAAAGCGTCGAGGACCAGGTGGCAGCGCTGCTGAACCGCGAACGTGCCTCCGGTGGCGGTGCGAAGCGTTCGGAGCAGCAGGCCTCGCTTGGCGGTCGCCAGACGACCGGTGCGAAACTGAGCCAGAGCGAGGAAGACGCGATCCGCCGTCAGCTGATCAGCTGCTGGAACGTGCCGGCCGGCGCGGTCGGCGGTTCCGATCTGAAGGTGACCGTCAGCTTCCGTCTCGACCCATCCGGCACGCTGCAGGGCGTGCCCTCCGTAGATAAGCCCAGCGGCGACAGGGCGTTCGATGACAGCGCCCTGCGCGCCGTGCGCCTGTGCAACCAGCGTGGTTTCCAACTGCCGACCGACAAATATGACGCGTGGGCTGAGGTGACCGTCAATTTCGACCCGCGTGACATGTTCTGATGTTTCCAATCCGGCATGAGCCCATTCGGACCCATGAGGCCAAGTGAATGATGAAACTGTTCAAGACTTTTCTTTCGATGGGGATCATGGCCACGGGCATTGCCTTGGCCGTTGTCCAGCCCGCCCGCGCGCAATTGGTGATCGACGTCACCAAGGGCGTGGTCGAGCCTTTGCCGATCGCGATCACCGACTTCGTGTCGAATGACACGATGGGGGCCGAGATTGCGGCGGTGGTGTCCGCCAACCTCAAACGGTCGGGCTTGTTTGCGCCGATCGACAAGAGCGCGTTCATCGAACGCATCACCAACCCGGATGCCGCGCCGCGCTTTTCCGACTGGTCGGTGATCAATGCCCAGGCGCTGGTCACGGGCCGCGTCACCCAGGAAGCGGACGGTCGGCTGCGCGCCGAGTTCCGCCTTTGGGACACGCTTGCGGGCCAGCAGATGATCGGCGAGCAGTTCTTCGCCAACCGCAACAACTGGCGGCGCGTCGCGCATATCATTTCCGATGCGATCTATGAGCGCCTGACCGGTGAGAAGGGCTATTTCGACAGCCGCATCGTGTTCGTCGAGGAAAGCGGTCCGAAGAACCAGCGCGTCAAGCGGCTGGCGATCATGGACCAGGACGGCGCCAACCAGCGTTCCCTTTCCGACGGACGTTCGATCGTGCTGACGCCGCGGTTCTCGCCGAACCGGCAGGAAATCACCTACATGTCGTATGAGGGCGGTCAGCCGCAGGTCTACCTGCTGCAGATCGAAACCGGCCAGCGCGAGCTGGTGGGCAACTTCCCCGGCATGACGTTTGCGCCGCGCTTCTCGCCCGACGGGCAGAAGGTGATCATGAGCCTGCTGCGCGATGACGGCAACACCAACATCTACACCATGGACCTGCGCAGCCGCACCACGACGCGCCTGACCTCGTCCAACGCTATCGACACCTCGCCGTCCTATTCGCCGGATGGCAGCAAGGTGGTGTTTACCTCCGACCGTGGCGGGCGGCCGCATATCTACGTGATGGGCGCCGACGGCTCCAATCCGCAGCGCGTCTCTTTTGGCGACGGCACCTATTCGACGCCGGTCTGGTCGCCGCGCGGCGACCTGATCGCTTTCACCAAGCAGAGCGGCGGGCAGTTCCAGATCGGCGTGATGCGCACCGACGGTTCGGGCGAGCGGATCCTGTCGAGCGGCTATCTGCAGGAAGGCCCGACCTGGGCTCCCAACGGACGGGTGCTGATGTTCTTCCGCGAAAACAGCGGACAGGCGGGACCGAAGCTGTTCTCGATCGACCTGACCGGGCGCAACGAGCAGGCGATTCCGACGGCGCAATATGCGTCCGATCCGGCCTGGTCGCCGCTGCTCGATTGATCCGGCACGACCCCAGAGATTTGAGAAAGGCGGCAGGTTGCCGCCTTTCTCATGAATTCGCCGTGTTTCGGCCCCATTTCGGCCTACGGTTCAGTCGAAATCCCAAACTGGGGACGGGCTTTTAGATTACGTTAACCGTGTTTCTTGAGCGCATGTTAACCGCGACATGGTTACTGGATGTTCAAGGAAATCACTCACATGCGAAGGAGAGGCGGTTATGCGCCGTATCGCAGCGATCACTCGTAACCCAGCCGTTATTGCGCTTGTCGCCATGCTTGCGGTTGCCGGTTGCGCTAACAAGAACACGCCGAACAACGCGGGCGATCTCGGCCTCGGCGCTGGTGCCGGCGGTGCCGGTGCAGCCACCCCGGGTTCGTCGCAGGACTTCACCGTCAATGTCGGCGACCGGATCTTCTTCGATACCGACTCGACGCTGATCCGCGCTGATGCGCAGACGACGTTGTCGCGCCAGGCACAGTGGCTGGGGCAGTACAATTCGTATGCGATCACCGTCGAAGGTCACGCCGACGAACGCGGCACACGCGAATACAACCTTGCGCTCGGTGCACGCCGCGCCGCTTCCGCCCGCGATTTTCTGATCGCCCGCGGAGTTCCGGCCAACCGTATCCGCACCATCTCCTACGGCAAGGAGCGTCCGGTGGCTGTCTGCGACAACATCTCGTGCTGGTCGCAGAACCGTCGCGTCGTTACCGTGCTCGGTGGCGCAGGCATGTAAGACGGGCAAATTGCCCAAGCATCGAAAAGGCGGCCCTGCGGTCGCCTTTTTCCGTTTTACAGGGGCGCAAACAAAATTTGGCCGAACTCGCGGAGCCTGATAGAAGAAAGCGCTTTTCCAAACAACTTCCAACGCTAGACCGCAGGTGATGAGACGGACCATGTTTCCAAGAACCTTGATAAGTGGCCTGTTGGCCTTGCCGTTCGTGCTGATGATGGCCTTGCCGTCCTCCGCGCAAGGGGCAGACCAGCGCGTCTCCCAGCTCGAAGAGCAAGTGCGGCAGCTCACCGGCACGCTTGAAGAACTGAACTTCCAGATCCTGCAGATGCAGGACCAGCTGCGCCGGATGCAGGAAGACAACGAACTGCGCTTCCAGGAACTGGAAGGCGGCGCGTCGACCGGCAACGCCGGCACCCAGCAGCAGGGCAAAGCCGGCACCAGCGGCGATGACGAGTTTTATGCTCAGGCTCCGCGCGTCGAGGATGGCGCGCGGGTCGAACAGCCGGCACGCGTCGAAGACGGTGCGCGGATTGCCGGTGCGCCGCCGCGCGACTTCGGCACCATCACCTTCGACGCCAACGGCCATGCGACCGGCGCTGGCGTCGCACCGCCGCCGGCTCCGGCCGACAACACCACGGTTGCCGCGCTGCCGCCGCAGGGCGACAGCGATGACGAGCTCTACCGCAACGCGTATGAATTTGTGCTGCAGGGCGACTACGGCACTGCCGAAGCCGGTTTCCGCACCATGATCGAGCGGTTCCCGCAGAGCGACCATGCGGCGGATGCGCATTTCTGGCTCGGCGAATCCCTGCTGGCCCAGCAGCGTCCGCGCGAGGCGGCTGAAATCTTCCTCTCGGCCAGCCGTACCTATCCCCAGGCCCGCAAGGCCCCCGACACGCTGTTCAAGCTTGGCGTTTCGCTGGCTGCGATGAACCAGCGCGATGTCGCCTGCGCTACCTTCACGGAAGTGCTGCAGCGCTATCCGCAAGCGACTGATGCGCTCAAGAACAGCATCAGCCAGCAACAAAAGCAGGCCTCCTGCTGACGGACCGGCCATGCGCCTTGATATCGACCGCCTGTTTCGTGGTCTTCACCCCCCGACGTCTGGCCTGATTGTCGCCGTTTCCGGGGGTAGCGATTCTCTCTCTCTGCTGCTGCTTGCCAAGGCCTATGCCGACTCCCGTCCGGCGGGCTTGCCGTTGCTTGCCGTCACCGTGGACCACGGGCTGCGTCCCGAATCTGCCGACGAAGCGCGCACAGTTGCGGCGTTGTGTGCGGCGCGCGGCATTGCCCACCGCACGATGGTCTGGCACGGCGACAAACCGCCAACGGGCCTGAGTGCGGCGTCGCGCGAGGCGCGCTATGCGCTACTGGCGCAGGCTGCCGCCGATTTCGGTACTGACTGCATCCTCACCGGCCATACGATGGACGACCAGGCTGAAACTGTGGCGATGCGGGCGCAGCGCGGCGCGGGTGCCGGTCTTGCCGGGATGGCGCGCGCTACCCTGTTCGATGAGCGCGTCTGGATCGTACGGCCGTTGCTCGATGTCCGCCGGCAGGAACTGCGTGCCTATCTGCAAACGCACGACGTGCGCTGGATCGACGATCCGAGCAATCAGAACCGCGCCTATGAGCGGGTGCGGATACGCGCGACGCTCAGCGATGACGAGATCGAAACCGGGGCCGCCGAGGTGCGGGCAGCAGGCGCGGCGCGGCGTACGCTTGCCAACGCCTGCGCCTTGCTTCTGGAACGCTGCGTCACGTTTCCAGCGCCGGGGTTGATCCGTATCGACCGGGCGCTGTTTGCACGGGATGACGCGGCGGCGATCCAGGCGCTGCGGGTGCTGCTGGCCTGTGCGGGCGGATGCGTCTATTTGCCGGATCAGGCGCGCGTCGCTGCCCTGTTTTCGAACATTACGGCCGGATCGGTGCGCGTCTCATTGTCACGCGCGCTGGTGGATGCGCGCAAGGATGCGGTCTGGCTGCGGCGCGAGGCGCGGGGCGTGCCTGACAGCCCTGTCGCCGGCACAACCATCTGGGATGGTCGCTGGCGCGTGTCGGGCATCAAGGCAACGGCCGGGCTGCGGATTGCGGCGCTGGGTGCTGGCAATGTGCCTGAGCCTGCCAGCGAAACGCCCGGCATTCCGGCATCGCTGGTGCGCGCCGCGTCGGCGCTCGAACCTGCCGTGTATAGCGATGGCGTTTGTCTGGGGGCGGTGGGGAATGGGCACGTCGCAGGCCACGGCGTGACGGTAAAACGCATTATTGCGCCTTACGCACGCTATCTGCCCGATTTTGATCTTGCGATTGCCGACATGCTTGCCCACCTGTCAGGTAATTCTGCGGTGCCGACATCGCCTTGGAAGCACCACATTGACCCTTGAGCTTAACTGAGTACGTCGGTTGTGCTTGGCAAGGCCCGAGGGGCTCCTTATGTTAGGCTAAGCGTAAGCTTCTTTGGCGATGTTCGCGGGCCGCGCGGTCCAGCGGACATGAATGGGAAACACAATGAATCCGAATTACCGCAATCTCGCGCTCTGGGCGATTATCGCCGTCTTGCTGATCGCGCTCTTCAACCTGTTCCAGGCGCCGCAGCAGCGCGGCATGGCCCGTGAGATTCCGTATTCGGAGTTCTTGCGTGAGGTCGATACAGGTCGAGTCAACACGGTGACCATCGCCGGCGATCGCATCACGGGCTCGTACGGAGATTCAAGCACCGGTTTCCAGACCTATTCGCCGGGTGACCCGGCTCTGGTCCAGCGCCTTGAAACAAAGGGCGTGACCATCAATGCGCGCCCTGAATCCGATGGCTCCAACTCCATTCTCGGCTATCTCGTGTCGTGGCTGCCGATGGTCCTGATCCTCGGCGTATGGATTTTCTTCATGCGCCAGATGCAGTCAGGCTCCGGTCGCGCCATGGGCTTTGGCAAGTCGAAGGCCAAGCTTCTGACGGAAGCGCATGGTCGGGTGACCTTCGCTGACGTCGCCGGCGTCGATGAAGCCAAGCAGGACCTCGAGGAAATCGTCGAATTCCTGCGCGATCCGCAGAAGTTCCAGCGCCTCGGCGGCAAGATTCCGCGCGGCGTGCTGCTCGTTGGCCCTCCCGGTACCGGTAAGACGCTGACTGCACGCGCAGTCGCTGGCGAAGCCAATGTGCCGTTCTTCACCATCTCCGGTTCGGACTTCGTCGAAATGTTCGTCGGCGTCGGTGCAAGCCGCGTCCGCGACATGTTCGAGCAGGCCAAGAAGAATGCGCCCTGCATCATCTTCATTGACGAAATCGACGCGGTCGGTCGCCATCGTGGCGCCGGTCTCGGCGGCGGCAATGATGAGCGCGAGCAGACGCTGAACCAGCTGCTGGTCGAAATGGACGGCTTCGAGGCCAATGAAGGCATCATCCTGATCGCCGCGACCAACCGTCCGGACGTTCTCGATCCGGCGCTGCTGCGTCCAGGCCGCTTCGACCGTCAGGTCGTGGTGCCAAATCCGGACGTGCTCGGCCGCGAGAAGATCCTCAAGGTGCACGTGCGCAACGTGCCGCTGGCCCCGAACGTCGATCTCAAGATCATGGCGCGCGGTACGCCGGGCTTCTCCGGTGCCGACCTTGCCAACCTCGTCAACGAATCTGCCCTGATGGCGGCGCGTCGCAACAAGCGGCTCGTCACCATGGCCGAGTTCGAAGACGCCAAGGACAAGATCATGATGGGTGCGGAGCGTCGCTCCAACGCCATGACTTTGGCCGAAAAGGAACTCACCGCCTACCACGAGGCTGGCCACGCCATCACGGCGCTGCACGTCCCGTCGGCTGATCCGCTGCACAAGGCGACGATCATTCCGCGCGGCCGTGCGCTCGGCATGGTGATGCAGTTGCCCGAAGGCGACCGCTACTCCATGAGCTACAAGTACATGACCTCGCGTCTTGTCATCATGATGGGTGGTCGCGTCGCCGAAGAGATCAAGTTCGGCAAGGAGAACATCACCTCCGGCGCATCGTCCGACATCGACCAGGCGACCAAGCTGGCCCGTGCCATGGTCACCCGCTGGGGCTTCTCCGAGAAGCTTGGCCACGTTGCCTATGGCGACAACCAGGAAGAGGTTTTCCTCGGCCACTCGGTTGCCCGCACCCAGAACGTCTCCGAAGAGACCGCGCAGATCATCGACGCCGAAGTGCGCCGCCTGATCGACGAGGGCTACAAGGAAGCGCACCGTATCCTCAAGGATCACCGCGAGGAGTGGCTGGCAATTGCCGAAGGCCTGCTCGAATACGAAACCCTCTCGGGCGACGAGATCAGGGGCCTGATCGCAGGCCAGAAGCCGGCGCGCGACCTTGGCGACGATTCGCCGACCTCGCGTGGCTCGACCGTGCCGAAGGCCGGCAAGGCCAAGGAAGGCAAGAAGGGTGGCGAGGAGTCGGATTCCGGCATGGAGCCGCAGCCGCAGGGCTGATCCTTCGATCCCGATGAACTGTCAAAACGCCGCGATTTAATCGCGGCGTTTTGCGTTTCAGATCAGGCGCGTCAGCATGAAAAGCAGATGGGCTTCGAGTTCGGTGCGCACCAGCGTGCGCTCGCGGACGTCCGGGGTGACGAGGTAGAGATCAACGAGGGTAATCAGCACCGCGCCGACCATGCGCACGCGCAGCGGCTCCATCACTGCCTCGGGCGCGAAGCGCGCCAGGAACGGGGCGATCAGTTCGGTGAGGATCTGGCTGTTTTCCGGGTCCTGGTCGTCCTTGACCGCACGCAATTGCCGCATCGCATTCAATAGGCCGGAGTGGGCCGGCAGCCGTTCGGCGGCATCGAGATAGACATCCAGCAGATGGCGGGCGGCATCGTCCATCGCCATGGCGTCGGGCATGCCGTCGAGCGCTTCGTGGCAGGCGGCAACAAGGCGCGTGACGGTGGCGTCATAGGCGCCGAGCAGCATCGCGTCGCGGTCCTCGAAATAGCGGTAGATGGTGCCGACGGCGGTTCCGGCTTCAGTGGCGACGCGCGTGGTGGTCACCGCGTCCGCGCCGTCTTCGGCAACAATGGTCTCGACGACTTCGAGCAGGCGGGCGCGCGTCGCAATGGCGCGCGTCTGGCGTGGCTCGATGGCCTTGGGAGAAGTTTGCCGGCTCATAACTGAAACAAATTCATGTTCGTTGACTTAGATCCTCAACAAGCGCATCGTTACAGTAAAAGGGAGGAGAGGTCATGAAAATCGGAAGGTCGATCGCGATTTTTACAGCCCTGCTGCTTGGTTCGACGGCTTATGTTGCTGCGGCCGAGCATCGGGTGGAGCCGGGGGACGGCGCAAACGAGCGCCTTCTGGAAGCGCTGATCCTCGCCGAACCGGGCGATACGGTGGTGATTGCCGCCGGGCGCTATGATCTGACTGAAGGCCTGTCGCTGGCGGTCAACGAGGTGACGGTGCGCGGCGAGGGGGCCGATCGCACAATATTGTCGTTCAAGGGCCAGACCGGGTCGGGCGAAGGCTTGCTGGTGACCTCCAACAAGGTGGTGCTCGAAGACTTCGCGGTCGAGGACAGCAAGGGCGACGGCGTCAAGTCGAAGGGCTCCGATGAAATCACCTTCCGCAATCTGCGGGTCGAATGGACCGGCGGTCCGAAAGCGGAGAACGGCGCCTATGGCGTCTATCCGGTGTCGTCCAGCAATGTGCTGATCGACGGCGTCACGGTGCGCGGGGCGTCCGATGCCGGCATTTATGTCGGCCAGAGCAAGAATATCATCGTTCGCAATTCGCTCGCCGAATACAACGTCGCCGGCATCGAGATCGAGAATTCCTTCAACGCCGACGTCTACGGCAACACCGCCCGCCACAATACCGGCGGCATCCTGATCTTCGACCTGCCCAACCTCCCCGTGCAGGGCGGGCGCGATATCCGCGTCTATGACAACAATATGGTCGACAACGACACGCCCAATTTTGCCCCGGCCGGTAACATCGTCGGCATGGTGCCGACAGGCATGGGCCTGATGGTGATGGCCAACCGCAACGTCCACGTCTTCAACAATCAGTTCGATCGCAACGGCACCACGCATGTGCTGATCGCCGCTTATCCGAACGACTATACCGACGATAAGTACATGTTCGTGCCGCGCGGCGTGTTCCTTCACGGCAACAGCTATGGCGAAGGTGGCGGCCAGCCGGCTGGCGAGGTCGGCAAGCTGATCTCCGACCTGTCCGGCACGCCGGTGCCCGATATCGTCTGGGACGGCGTTACCCGCATTCCAGAATATTTCTCGTGGGTGTCGGCGGGCGACCGCATCTATGTCGACGAGGCGGACGGCACCACCTTCATCAATCTGAAGATGATCTCGCAGATGCTGCTGCCATGGGGCTGGTGGCCGGATACCGACATCAAGGCTTACAAGGGCGCGCTGCCCGAGCCCGACCCGGTCAAGCTGCCGCAGGATCAGGGGGCGTAGTCTGGCGGTGACACGGCTCCTGTCAGCTCTGGCCTGTGCGCTCTGGTTGGTGATGAGTTGGGCGGCCAGCGCCCATGCCATTTCCGACGAGGCGATCCTCGCGCCGCGTCCGCCGAAACTTTTGTCGGCGTTCGGCTTTTTCGACGATCTCAAAGGCCAGAAACCGACAGCCGGCGTGCTGCCGTTCGCGCCCAACTCGGCGCTGTATTCCGACGGCGCGCTGAAGGACCGGTTCGTCTATGTGCCGGCCGGACAGGCCGCTGCCTATGTCGAGGGCGAAGCGCTCGACTTTCCCACGGGATCGGCGCTGATCAAGTCGTTTTCGTTTCCGGCCGATTTCCGCGACCCGTCGCAAGCAATTTTCATCGTCGAAACGCGGGTGCTGCTGAAGCACGACGATGGCTGGCAGGCGTGGGCCTATGTCTGGAACGACGACCAGACCGAGGCGACGCTGAACATTGCCGGCGCGCGGGTCGCGATCTCGACTGTTTCGGCCGACGGTGAAGCGCTCGACTTCACTTACTCGGTGCCCAACAAGAACCAGTGCAAGGGTTGCCACGACGTCGCCGGCACGCTGGTTCCGCTGGGACCGAAGGCGCGCAACCTGAATTTCGCGCTGACCTATCCGGATGGCACGGTCGAAAACCAGCTCGACCGTTGGCAGGCCGCCGGCATCCTCGCCGGACTTCCCGCCGTTGCGTCCATTCCTTCGGTCCCGGACTGGCGCGACGAGACGGCAACCCTCGACGGTCGGGCGCGGGCATGGCTGGACGTCAATTGCGCGCACTGCCATCGCCGGGCGGGGCCGGCCAGCAATTCGGGGCTGTATCTCACCTGGGACGAGCCCCCCGGCCCATCGCTGGGCATCAACAAGCGGCCGGTGGCGGCGGGGCGTGGGTCTGGCGGCAGGCTGTTTGATATCAAACCCGGCGATCCCGACGGCTCGATTCTCACTTATCGCGTCGAAAGTACGGAGCCCGGCGTGATGATGCCGGAGCTTGGCCGCGTGCTGGAGGACCGGAAGGCGTCCGCATTGCTGCGGGAATGGATCGCGAGCCTGAAATGAGCTGTTGGAAAGTGCAAAACTCGCCGCCAGCTGGCCGGATGTTTCCGAATCGGTAACAGAGACTCATACAATGTGATACCAATCCAGCATCCTGCTGTGGCAAACCTTCAAAAAGGGCGATAGCCGACGAGTGAGTATGAGCAGACGCTATTTTGGAACTGACGGTATCAGGGGACGCGCCAACCGGCTGCCGATGACGGCAGAGGTGGCCATGCGAGTTGGCATGGCGGTCGGCATGTCGTTCAAGCGTGGAAGCCATCGCCATCGCGTGGTGGTGGGCAAGGACACGCGCCTGTCCGGCTATATGATCGAGAACGCGATGGTGGCAGGTTTCTGCGCCGCGGGCATGGACGTGTTCCTGCTCGGGCCGATCCCGACGCCGGGCGTTGCCATGCTGGTGCGCTCGCTGCGCGCCGACATCGGCGTGATGATCTCGGCCTCGCACAATCCCTATTACGACAACGGCATCAAGCTTTTCGGTCCGGACGGCTACAAGCTGTCGGACGAGATCGAGATGCGGATCGAACAGCTGCTCGACCACGACGTCGAGATTGCGCTGGCCGACGCCGAAGGGCTTGGCCGCGCCAAGCGCATCGACGGCGTGCACGACCGTTACATCGAATTTGCCAAGCGCACGCTACCGCGGTCGATGTCGCTGTCGGGCCTGCGCATCGTCATCGATTGCGCCAACGGGGCGGGCTATAAGGTTGCCCCTGCCGCGCTGTGGGAACTTGGCGCCGAAGTCATCACCATCAACAATGAGCCGAACGGTCTCAACATCAACGAGGATTGCGGCTCGACGCATCCGTTGGGGTTGGCCAAGAAGGTTCATGAAGTGCGCGCCGACATCGGCATCGCGCTCGATGGCGACGCCGACCGCGTTGTCATCGTCGATGAAAACGGTGCCGTCATCGACGGCGACCAGATCCTGGCCCTGATTGCCGAAAGCTGGCATCGCAGCGGCCGTCTCGCCGGCGGCGGTCTGGTGTCGACGGTGATGTCCAATCTCGGGCTCGAGCGCTATCTCGGCGATGTCGGCCTGACGATGCACCGCACCAAGGTTGGCGATCGCTATGTCGTCGAGCATATGCGCGCGCACGGCTTCAACGTTGGCGGCGAGCAGTCCGGCCACGTCGTGCTGTCCGATTTCTCGACCACCGGCGACGGCCTGGTGTCGGCGCTGCAGGTTCTCG
>JBEBXE010000055.1:0-13965 GCA_040391705.1 Aerobium aerolatum | reverse complement strand
AAACCGTCTCGCCGCATTATGTGTCGGTGACCTATGGCGCAGGCGGCTCGACGCGCGAGCGCACCGCGCGCACTGTCGGGCGCATTCTGGCCCAGAGCAGCCTCAAGCCGGCCGCCCACATGACCTGTGTCGATGCCACGCGTGACGATGTCGACGCGGTGATCCGCGAATTTGCCGCCATGGGCGTGTCGCGCTTCGTCGCGCTGCGCGGCGATCCGGCGTCCGGCGTCGGCGAGGCCTACCGGCCGCATCCGCAGGGCTATTCCAACGGTGCCGAGCTGGTCGGCGCGATCCGGCGCATCGGCGATTTCGACGTGTCCGTCTCCGCCTATCCGGAAAAGCACCCGGAGAGCGCCGATTTCGCCACCGATATCGACATGCTCAAGCGCAAGGTCGACAATGGCGCGACGCGGGCGATCACCCAGTTCTTCTTCGACAACGATCTGTATGAGCGTTACGTCGAGCGGGTGCGTCGTGCCGGCATCTATATTCCGATCGTGCCCGGCATCCTGCCGATCCACAATTTCGCTGCTGTCGCCAGCTTCTCGGCCCGCTGCGGCGCGCATGTGCCGGCGTGGATGGCCGAGCGTTTCGCCGGGTTGGAGCGCGACCCGCAGACCCATGCGCTGGTTGCCTCGGCGATTGCCGCCGAGCAGGTGCTCGATCTGGTCGAGCGCGGCATCGAGGAGTTCCACTTCTACACGATGAACCGCGCCGATCTCGCCTTCGCGATCTGCCATCTCATCGGCATCAGGCCGGCCGTCATCGCCAACGCTGCGGCTGCCTGACCCCTCAAATACTGTGCAGTAAAAAGCAAAAGGCCGGAGTGTTTCTCCGGCCTTTTGTATGCAGATGTCGTTTTGCAACGACGGTTTTCCCGTCAGGCCAGCACACCCATAATAAGAGCGCCGACAAAGGCAAACGCAGCACAAATCATCACGGCATTGATTGGCTTGGTAAGTCCCATCACTCAGCCTCCTATGCTGACAACATCCGTGATTCTAGGGGTTCGGGACGCAATGACAAGCGGGTTTCTTCGTTGCACCGCAGCAACTGGAGGCCCATTTCCGCGTGAACCGGAGTCAGCTTTCTGTTTTCCTTGAGAAAATTTTTCTGTGAAGAGCGGCAAAAAAACTTTAGCCGCGTCCGAGTCGCAACAGCCTGCCATCGATGATCAGCAGCCCCAGCCCGATCAGCCCCATGCCGGCGAATTCGTACCATTGCATCCGTTCGCCAAGGAACAGCGCCCCCAGCAGGATCGCGCTGACCGGTACGATCAGCGTCACGAGCGACGCGTTGGTGGCACCCGCCGAGCCGATCAGGGCAAAGAACAGGATGTAGCCGACCGAGGTTGCCAGCAGCGCCAGGCCGAGCACCGACAACCATGCCGCCATGCTGGCGTCGAACATGCCGGCGGTGCCGTTCCACAGCAGCACCACGGGCAGCATGATCACCGTCGAGGCCGTCAACTGGCCGGTCGCCACGATCTGCGGCGGCAACACGCTGAAGCGGCGCGCAAACAGCGCCGCACAGGCGTAAGACAGCGCGGTGCCGACCAGCGCGAACTTGGCCCAGGCGGGCGCGCCCGACGACGCGATCACATCCGGCCCGATCATCACCACGGTGCCGCCGATGCCAAGCACGACGCCGGTGACCTTGTTCCACGACAGCTTTTCGTCGACGGTGACGAGATTGGCGAGGATCATCGTCCAGAACGGCGTCGTGGCGTTGAGGATCGACGCCGCGCCTGCGCCCAGTTCGGTCTGCCCGGCAAACATCAGCGTGAACGGGATGATGTTGTTGAGGATCGCCAGCCCGAAGAAACTGCCGGCCATCGGCAGCGCCAGCCGGAACGATGGTCCGGCGACCGCGAGGTAGACATGCAGCGCGGCTGCGGCGATCGACACCCGGAACAGCACCAAGGTCAGCGGGTGGATTTCCAGCACGGCAACCCGCGCGAAGAAGAACGAACCGCCCCACAGCGCACCGAGCAGCAACAACATGCCCCAATCCCTGGGGGTGAGCATTTTCTGTTGGGTTGGGGCGGTCATGGATCAGGTCACTCGCTGTTTTGCTGAGCCATAGGCTGGCGTTTTGTCCTTGACCACCCGTTTCGTGCCACTGGTCTACGCGAAGACGCGCACTGGCCAGCCTTCTTCCCGTCGCGCAACGCTGTTAGCGTCAGCGCAAACTGGAGAGGCCCATGCAGCGATTCGTAAATGCACGCGAGGCAGCGCTCGCACTTCGCCCTGACGATCCCGTTTATTGCTTCCGGCCGCAGGTCCTGAAAGCGGACTGCAAGGCCTTCATGTCGATGTTTCCCGGCAAGACCGCCTATGCGGTGAAGACCAATGGCGAGCCGATGGTGTTGAAGGCGCTGTCGGAAGCCGGTGTCACCGCCTTCGACGTTGCGTCTCCGGCCGAAATCGCCGACGTCCGCGCCGTCGCCCCCGATGCCGAGATGCTCTACATGCACCCGGTCAAGGCGCAGTCGCATATTCGGCTGGCGCTGGAGGAATACGGCATCCGCGTCCTCGTCATCGACCATGAGGACGAGATCACCAAGGTGACGCGGGTGGTGCGCGCGCTCGACATCGATCCCGGCACCATCACCGTGTTCGTGCGGCTGCAGACCAAGGGCAGCGCCGCCTACGAGCTGTCGAAGAAGTTCGGGGCGGGGCCTGCGGCGGCCGTCGAACTCATCGACCGGCTGGCGCGCGGCGGCTTCAAGGTCGGCATCTGCTTCCACGTCGGCAGCCAGATCGAGGACCCCGACACCTATGAGCGCGCGCTGGCTTCTGCCGCGTGGGTGCGCAGCCGGGTCAAGGCGGAGATCGTCGCGCTCGACGTCGGCGGCGGCTTTCCGGCCGAATACGGCCACGATCCCAACCGCAAGAAAGCGGTGATGCCGTCGCTGGAAGAGATCATGTCGCGCCTGCGCACCGACATCGACGAATGGGGCTTCGGCGCGACGCCGCTGGTGGCCGAGCCCGGCCGGGTGATCGTCGCACGCGCCTATTCGCTGATCGTGCGAGTGCTGCTGCGCAAGGGCAGGCGGCTCTACATCAATGACGGCATCTGGGCGTCGCTGTCGGATTCATGGACCGGCAAGATCACGCTGCCGGCGCGCTTCATTCCCGATCCGGCGATCCGCCAGCGCAATGGCGACGAGAAGAACATCGTGCCGTTCAAGGTCTGCGGCGCGACCTGCGATTCCGTCGATATCCTGTCGCGGCCGTTCTGGCTGCCGGAAACGGTCGACACCGGCGACTGGATCGAGATCGGCCATATCGGCGCCTATTCGCTGTCGCTGCGCACCCGCTTCAACGGTTTTTACCCCGACACCTTCGTCGAGGTGACGACGCCGTTCGATGAGGGCGGCATGCCGGAAGGCTTTGCCAGCCTCGAAACCATGGCGGATTAAAACGGATCACGGGAGGGTCCCATGAAAGTCCAACGGATCGTCACCAATGTGGAAACGCCCGAGCCTGCGCTGGCCCGGCGTTTCTACGGTGAGGTGCTCGGGCTGGACGTCGTCATGGATCACGGCTGGATCGTTACCTATGGCGCCGACGTGCAGATGAAGGTGCAGATCAGCTTTGCGGTACAAGGCGGGGCCGACACGCCGGTGCCGGAACTTTCCATCGAGGTCGACGATGTCGACGCAGCACTCGCCCGCGTCAGGGATGCCGGGTTTCCGGTAGAGTACGGGCCGGTTGACGAGCCGTGGGGTGTCCGGCGGTTCTTCACCCGGGACCCCTTCGGCAAACTGGTCAACATCTTGTCACATCGATAGCAGCCGCTAGCGCCCATTGGCCTGCAACCAGCTGCGCCACTGGGCTGCGGTTCCGTTGAAGACGTTGATATCTGCTTCGCCCCTGATGCCCGGCACGTCGCCGGTGCCGGTATATTGCCAGAACAGGAAGCGCTCGCGGTTGTAAATGGTGTCGGGATGGTTGGCGACCGAGCGCAGCCACCATTGGTAGCCCTTGAACTCGTGCAGCCGGTTGTCCTGATAGAAGTCGACGCTGGTGTAGATGATCGGCCGCTTGCCATAGTGGCGCTCGATCATGTCGAGGAAGATCTTCATCTCCGACTGCACGGTTGCTGCCGGCGGCCGCAATTTGCAACTCGGCGACATGTGGTTCCATTCCATGTCGAGGACGTGCGGCAGGCTGCCGGCTTCCTTGGGCACGTTGCGGATGAACCACTGCGCCTGTTCGCGCGCCGGGCGGCAGAAATAGTAGAAATGATAGGCCGAGCGCGGAATTCCGGCTGCGCGTGCGCCGTTCCAGTGCGGTTGGAAAAACTCGTCGACGCGGTCGCCGCCTTCCGTCGCCTTGATGAAGACGAAGGAGATGCCGGCATCACGCGCGCTCTGCCAGTCGACCGGACCCTGATATTTGGACACGTCGGTGCCGTGCACGGCATAGGTCCACGGCGCGCGGCGGTCCCAGTCATGCGGCTTGTGGTCGCCAAAGCGCGGATACGTCACCGCAACCTGACCCGCCGTCACATGCGGGCCGGACGGCGCCAGATCGGCCAGATTGTAGCTTCCGGTCGTGCAGGCGCTGACGAGCACGATCAGGCCGAGTGTCAAAAGTCGCAGCATTGGTCCCCCGCGGCGCGAATCAAGGATAGGCCAGCTTTAGTTCAAGCATGAGCATCCGTCATCGCTGCCGCGCGCCCGCACCGTGCGGGTTTTGCGGAAGGCATTGATTTTTCGGCTGCGCCCGCCCAAGACTTCACGGGAAAGTCATCGACCGCGATGACGGCGATTTGAGGGCTTGGCCTTTCAGGGGGGACGACATGCGGACACTGGGCAAAATCGTGAAATGGCTGGTGGTTGCCGTGCTGGTGGTGATTGTCGCCGCCGCCGGCTGGCTGTTTGCCTTCCCGCCGGACCTGATCCGGGTCGCCACCGCCTATTCGGCCAAGATGGTGTGCTCCAACCATTTCATTGCCGGGCGCGACGCGCAGACCGTGCTGGCGGTCGATGTGCAGGCACCGGGCCATCCGGTGCTCAAATATGTCTCGGTCGATGTCGACCAGGGCAGCGGCACGGTGTCGGCGTCGCTTCTCGGCCTGTTCGGCGAAAGCCGCGCGGTGCATCGGGACGGGGCCGGGTGCTCGTCGCTGCCGACGGGGCAGGACCTGTCGGCGATGCCGGCGCTTGCCGCCGGACCTGCGCCGGACACCGCGAGCCTGTGGCCCGCCGGCAACCACGTCGTCGCCTCGCAGGACCCGCAGATTGCCGCCATCCTCGATGACGCAGCGATGACCGGCCCCAGCATGCGCGCTGTCGTCGTGGTCCACAACGGCCGCATCGTCGCCGAGCGCTATGGCGACGGCTTCTCGGCCGAAACGCCGCTGCTCGGCTGGTCGATGACCAAGACGATGACGGCAGCGCTCATCGGCACCTTGGTGCGCGAGGACCGGCTGTCCGTCGACCAGAACGAGTTGTTCGAGGAATGGACCGCTGACGAACGCGGCGCGATCACCATGGCCGACCTGTTGGCGATGTCGAGCGGGCTCGAGTTCAACGAGGATTATGGCGACGTCACCGACGTCACCCGCATGCTCTATCTGCAGTCCGACATGGCAGGCTTTGCCTCCGAAAAGCCGCTGGTCGGGCCGATCGGCGAAACCTTCAACTATTCCAGCGGCACCGCCGTGCTGTTGTCGCGCATCTGGCAGGATGCGTTCGACGATCAGGCGGCAGCCTTTGCCTGGCCGCGTGAAGCAATCTTCGGCCCGCTGGGCATGACCAGCGCGGTTCTGGAAGCCGATGCGCGCGGCACCTTTGTCGGCTCGTCCTATCTCTATGCCACGGGGCGCGACTGGGCCCGCTTCGGCGAATTCCTGCGCAACGACGGCAGCTGGAACGGCGAACAGATCCTGCCGCAGGGCTATGTCGACTGGATGCGCGAGGAGGCCACGGCCTCGAAGGGCGCCTATGCACGCGGGCAGCTGTGGTTGCAGGGGCCGGGCGATCAGACCAATGCAAGCTTCGGCGTTCCCGCCGACGCCTATTGGCTGCGCGGCCATGACGGGCAGTCGATTACGGTGGTTCCATCGCGCCAGCTGGTGGTGGTGCGTCTTGGGCTGACACCATCGAAACAGGCCTACCGCCCGCAGGCGCTGGTGGCGGCGCTGGCAGGGGCCTTGCCGTAACGGGTCAGGACGCTACCTTACAGCGAGACATACAATGTGACGAAACCGATAGGCGTGGATGGGCATTACCTTCTCGACCGCTTGGCTGACGACGCCGGCGATCCCGAAGAAGGAGAACTGCCATGAAAAAAATCATCCTCGCTTCCGTAACCGGATTTGCCCTGATGGGGCTTGCTGCTTGCAGCGACACTGACGGCACCACCACGCAATCAGTGCCGCCGGAAAGCGCACCAATGACGCAGGAGGCTCCGTCTGCGACGCCGGCGCCGAATACGACCCCGGCAACGCCGCCCCCGGCTGCCCCTGCTAACTAAGCATGTCGCCCGAAGTGGGAACCGGTTTCGGTGGAAACAAAGACTTGCAGCGTGTCGCAGGGTCTGTTTGACCGCGACACGCTTTAGGGCGGCAGGCGTCCGTTCGGGCGCATCAGGACGGTCTCGGCATCTGATGGAGGTGATCACGCTCCATCGCACGGGACGGGATGCGAAAAAGGCGACCGAGGTCGCCGCGTAGCGTTTGCGCATCCTGACAGAGAAAGGCCGGACCCGTTCCGGTCTTTCTTGTTTGTCCAGTCTGGCTCGCATCTGGGCAATTGCGCTCTCGCCACGGTGCGCGATTCATCTTATGAACCTCCCATGTCGATCTGGACTCGTATTGGTGATTTCCTCAGAACCGTCTCCGCTGACGCGCTGTCGGCGGTGCTGGAAACTGTGCGCACGATGTTTGAAGGCGACCCCGAACTGCGTCGCCGGGTGGCGTTTTCGATCGCCATGATTGCCTTGTCGGCCAAGATGGCGCGCGCTGACGGCATCGTCACCCAGAACGAATTCCGTGCCTTCCAGGAAATCTTTGTCGTGCCGCCGGAAGAAGAGCGCAACGTCGCGCGGCTGTTCGACCTGGCCAAGCAGGATGTCGCCGGTTTCGAGGCCTATGCCGGGCAGATGGCGCGGTTGTGCGGCTCGGGGCATCCGAATTGCGCCATGCTGGAAGACATTCTCGACGGGCTGTTTCATATCGCCAAAGCCGATGGCTACGTCCACGAACGCGAACTTGCGTTCCTGCATCGCGTTGCCGAAATCTTCGAGATCACCGACCAGCATTTCGAAGCCATCCTGTCGCGCCATGCCATTCTTGGCGAGAGCGACCCATGGCGGGTGCTGGGGCTGGAGCGCGGCGTTCCGTTTGAGGTGGTGCGCAAGCGCTACCGCAAGATGGTGGCCGAAAACCACCCGGACCGGATGATCGCGCGCGGCGTTCCCGAGGAGTTTCTGGCGATCGCCAACAGCCGTCTGGCCGCGATCAACACCGCCTATGAATCGATCGAACGGAGCAGGCAGAAGGCATGACCGGGTTTGCTCCAGACTTCTCCGGTGCCGACGTGCGCGTCTCGCCGAACTTCGGCCCGCGCCGCGACGGCGCGACGCCCGATTGCCTGATCCTGCACTATACCGGCATGGAAACCGGCGCGGCGGCCGAGGCGTGGCTGTGCACCTCCGAAAGCGAAGTCTCGGCGCATTATCTGGTGCATGAAGACGGGCGCATTGTGCAGATGGTGCGCGAAACCGATCGCGCCTGGCACGCCGGCAAGGGCTCGTGGCGTGGTTTTTCCGACGTCAATTCGGTTTCCATCGGCATCGAGATCGTCAATCCCGGCCCGTTGGCGGGCTATCCCGACTTCGGCGACGTCCAGATGGAAGCGGTCGCGCTTTTGTCTGCCGACATCTGCGCCCGCTGGTCGATGCTGCCGGAACGTGTCCTGGCGCACTCGGATGTGGCGCCCGGGCGCAAGAGCGATCCGGGCGAGCGGTTTCCGTGGGTCTGGCTGGCGGAGCGGGGCATTGGTCATCTCGTCGCACCCGCGCCGGTGCGCGGCGGCCGGTTCCTGACGATGGGCGACAGCGGCCAGCCGGTCGAGGCGTTGCAGTCGATGCTGTCGATTTATGGCTACGGGCTCGAAATCTCGGGATTGTTCGACCAGTCGACTCGCGATGTTGTTGAAGCCTTTCAACGCCATTTCAGGCCGGCGCGCGTCGATGGCGTCGCCGATCAATCGACCATCGAAACCCTGCATCGTCTGCTGACCACGCTGTCGACGCCGGTTTCCTGAGCTGCTTCAGTCGTTAGAAAATTAGTAATCACTGTTACAGCATGTCATGGAAAGTGACTTGCCGGGTCATCATTGGCCCAAAATCTCCCCGCACATGGCCGTTCTGCACGCGGATCGCTGGTCCCAAGCACCGATCCGCAGAGGCTAAACCGCCGCTGAGCACCGTCTCGCGGCTGAACAACAAGAACGGAACGCATGAAAAATTTGACTTTTGTTGCGGCAGCCCTTGCTGTCGGCCTGACTGCTTTTGCGCCAAACGCCTTTAGCGAGCCGCTTACCCCAGGTCAGATGTCCACGTCGGACTACCTCCAGGAAAAGTTCCCCACACGACAGAATGTCAAACTGACGGTCGACAACACGACGACCGCGTCGATCACGCCGGCAAAGCCAGGCAAGCTGGGCAAGCAGGTCAAGTCGGCCAAGCAGGTCAAGGCGGGCTCGTCCTACGATGCCATCATCGCGCGGCATGCCCAGAAACAGGGCGTCCCGGTTGCACTGGCCCATGCGGTCGTGCGCGTCGAGAGCAATTATCGCGCCAATGTGCGCGGCAGCGCCGGCGAAATCGGCCTGATGCAGATCAAGCCGGCCACGGCGCGGATGATGGGCTATTCCGGCAGCGCCAAGGGGCTTTATGACCCTGAGACCAATATCCGCTTCGGCATGAAATATCTGGCCAAGGCGCATCAGTTGGGCGGCGGCGACACCTGCGGCACCATTCTGCGCTACAATGCCGGTCATGGCGCCAAGCGCATGAACAAGATTTCCGCTGCGTACTGCGCCAAGGTCAAGCGCCATATGGGCGCTGTTTGACATATCTTTCCGCATTCCCTGTTGGTCGGCCGTGTTTCCGGTTGCATTTCGTGCGCCAACCCACTTTATACGCTTGCCAGTTGGCTGGGCGGCCGCACCGGCGGGAACCGAAAGGTTGCCGGTGAGGAAAGTCCGGGCTCCAGGAAACACGGTGCCGGCTAACGGCCGGCGGGGGCGACCCTAGGGAAAGTGCCACAGAGAGTAGACCGCCCGGCATGCCGGGTAAGGGTGAAAGGGTGGGGTAAGAGCCCACCGCGCGACTGGTAACAGGAGCGGCATGGTAAACCCCACCGGGAGCAAAACCGAATAGGGACGGCGCGAGGGCAACCTCGGGGCGGTTTCCAGCCTAGTCGTCCGGGTAGGTTGCGTGAGATGGGCGGCAACGTCCATCCAAGATGAATGGTCGCCGCGTCGGGCAGTCTTCGGGCTGCACGGCCGTACAGAACCCGGCTTACAGGCCAACTGGCACTTAATTTTCGCTCGCATGACCTTGCGCAGCACATAACCGACAGTCCGACATACCCAGCTCGACTGCATCCTTTCAACGGGACGCAGCCGGGCCGTCGGCCGTCGAATTTCCGGCTCCCGAACCTCACAAGAAACGCTGCGTTTGCGTGCGTCCGGCGCGGGCCTGGGCGCGCGCGGCCACCGCTTCCTAACGCTTCATTAAGCTTAACGGAGCATAAATCGGTGGTGTGTCTGTGCTGCCATCGGACCGTCGCAAGGGGTGGTTAGTGCAGGCTAATCCCGTTGACGCCCATATAGGCCCATGGTATCCCTTGAGTGCAATCACGACTTCGGTTCAGTTCAGAGTGAAGCGTCTCCCAAATCGGTCATCGCCATGGCGAGCCGGTCAGGCGACGTTTGGCCGTGGACTGGTGGCGGGACGGGGTCACGGAAAGCGCAATTACGCATGCCTGCGGGGACACAAGCAGGCGCGGGGACAGAGGCGGCACGACAGGGTCATGGACCGTTTTCTATCCAGCGCCATCAACCGAATCGACGCGAAGGGCCGGGTCTCCGTGCCCGCGCATTTCCGTTCGGTCGTGCAGAAGCGCGGATATCAGGAACTTTATGCGCTGAAGGCGCTGGACCGGCCTGCGCTGGATGTCGGCGGCCTCGATCTCTTGGATCGCTACGAACAGCGCATCGCCATGGAAGACCCATTCATGCAGACAGCAGACGACATGTCCTTTTTCGTTCACGGCGACAGCGATTTTCTGAAGCTGGATCAGGATGGGCGCATCACGGTCACCGATTTCATCCGCGATCATACCGGCATCACCACGGACGTGGCGTTTGTCGGGCGCGGGACGTTTTTCCAGATGTGGGAACCCTCCCACCTTGCGACCTACGGGGCGCAGGTGCGCGAGCGGCTCTTGGATTTGCGCCGGGCTGGCATGCCGGGCGCAACGGGCAGGGGCGCGGAATGATGGCGGGTCACGGCGAAGAGATTGCCGGTGGCGGACCGGCCCGCCACATTCCGGTCATGCTCAATGAGGTTCTGAGCGCGCTCAAGCCGGCGGCGGGCGAGACCTTCATCGACGGCACCTTTGGTGCCGGCGGCTACACCCGCGCCATCCTGTCCACCGGAGCGAACGTCATTGCGATGGATCGTGATCCCGATGCGATCGTTGCCGGTCGCGCCATGGAGCGCGAGTTCGGTGGGCGTCTGCGTCTGGTTCAGGGCCTGTTTTCCGGGCTCGACACCGTGTCGGATGAGCTTGTCGATGGCGTCGTGCTCGACATCGGCGTCTCGTCGATGCAGCTCGATCAGGCCGAGCGCGGCTTTTCCTTCCGTGGCGACGGGCCGCTGGACATGCGCATGGCGCAGGCCGGGCCGACCGCCGCCGACATCGTCAATCGTTTCAAGCTCGGCGATCTGGCGCGGATTTTTGGTCTGCTTGGCGAGGAACGCCACGCCGGACGCGTCGCGCGGATGATCGAGAAGCGCCGGATGGTGCGGCCGTTCGAGCGCACCCGCGATCTCGCCGACGCCATCGAAGGCGTGCTCGGCAACAATCCGAAGGACAAGATCCACCCGGCGACGCGGTCGTTCCAGGGCTTGCGCATCTTCGTCAACGACGAACTGGGCGAGCTTGCGCACGCGTTGTTTGCCGCCGAGCGGGCTTTGAAGCCCGGCGGCAGGCTGGTTCTCGTCACGTTCCATTCGCTGGAGGATCGCGTGGTGAAGAAGTTCATCACCGAGCGCTCCGGCAACGCCTCGGGCTCGCGCCATCTGCCGGCGCTGACGCAGAAAATGCCGACCTTCGACAAGGCCGGTGGCATCGTTGCCGCCAGCGAGGCGGAATCGCGCGAAAACCCGCGCGCCCGCTCGGCAAAGCTGCGCGCTGCGGTGCGCACCGCCGTCGCCGCGCGCGACGAAAACATCTCACTGTTCGGACTGCCGTCGCTGCCCGCGGCGGATGCAACGAAGGAAAGGTAACGCGTAATGTTCAGAACCACTGACATTGTGCTGATCGCGGTCATGGTTGCAGCCGCGGGCTTTACCTACACCACCAAGCACAGTGCGGAAGCGGAGCTGTCGAAGCTGCGCAAGCTCGAAGCCTCGATCCGTTTCGAGGAAGAGACGATTGACCTGCTCAAGGCCGACTGGAGCCTGATGACGCAACCGTCGCGGTTGCAGAAACTGGCCGAAGCCTACAAAAGCGAGCTCAACCTCGTGCCGATCGAGGCGTATCAGATCACCACCGTCGATGAATTGCCGGCGCGCGAACTGCGCATCGAAGACCTGTTTGGCATGCCGGTCGACGCCATGGCGTCCACCGGGATCGACAAGACCATCACCAGTGGAGTCACCCCATGATCGGCAGGTGGCGCAAGAAGCGCGTCCAATACGACAACCCGGCCGAACCGATCGTGCTGGAAGGGCTCGCCAAGTCGAGCGGCGGCAACGGCCGCGTGCGCATCCTGATGACGATGGTGGTGTTCTTCGCCATTTATGGCGTCATTGCCGGCCGGCTGGTGTGGTTCGGCACCCAGGAACTGGAAGAGGGCGGACCCGGTCCGTCGCGCGTCACCGCCTCGCGTCCCGACATCGTCGACCGTAATGGCGAAGTGCTGGCCACTGACATCAACACCGCCTCGCTGTTTGCCGAGCCACGTCGCATCGTCGATGCCGACGAAGCGCTGGAAAAGCTGCTGACCGTCCTTCCCGATCTCAATATCGAGCAGACCTACAATCGCCTGAAGAGCGACGCCGGCTTCATCTGGCTGCGCCGTCAACTGACGCCGCGCCAGGAACAGGCGATCATGCAGCTCGGCATTCCGGGCATCGGTTTCCGCAGCGAGAAGCGCCGCTTCTACCCCGGCGGCCCGACCGCCGCCCATATTGTCGGCCTGGTCAATGTCGACAACAAGGGCATTGCCGGCATGGAGAAATACGTCGACGATCAGGGGCTTGCCGATCTGCAGGCCAGCGGCCTGGCGGTCGCGCGCGATCTCGAACCGGTGCGCCTGTCGATCGATCTGCGCGTCCAGCATATCGTGCACGACGAACTGGAGCGTGCGATGGCGCGCTACAAGGCGATTGCCGCCGGCGCAGTGGTGCTGAATGCGCGCACCGGCGAAGTGATGGCCATGGCGTCGCTGCCGGACTTCGACCCGAACAATCCGTACAACGCCCACGAAAAGGACCGGCTCAACCGCATGTCCGCCGGCGTCTACGAGATGGGCTCGACCTTCAAGGGCTTCACTGTCGCGATGGCGCTGGAAAAGGGCACCGCGACGCTCGACAGCCGGTTCGACGCCACGCGTCCGATCCAGATCGCCCGTCACACCATCCGCGACTTCCACGGCAAGGGTCGGGTCCTGACGGTGCCGGAAGTGTTTATCTACTCGTCCAACATCGGCACGGCGCGCATGGCTGAGACGGTCAGCGTGCCTGACCACCGCGAGTTCTTCCGCTATATCGGGCTTCTCGACCGGATGACGACGGAACTGCCGGAAGTCGCGCGTCCGACGGAGCCGAAAGTGTGGAAACACATCAACCAGATCACCATCGCCTTCGGGCATGGCGTGGCGACGACGCCGCTGCAAACCGCAATGTCGGGTGCCGCGATGCTCAACGGCGGCAAGCTGATGCAGCCGACATTCCTGCCGCGCACCGAAGAGCAGGCGAATGAAGTTGCAGAGCAGGTCATCAAGCCGAGCGTCAGTCAGATGATGCGCTATCTCTTCCGCCTCAACGTCGAGAAGGGCTCCGGCAAGCGCGGCGAGGTTCCGGGGTATTTCGTCGGCGGCAAGACCGGGACGGCCGAGAAGGTGGTCAATGGCCGCTACGTCAGCGGCAAGCGCTTCAATGCGTTTCTCGCCGGCTTCCCGATCAACGATCCCGACTACATCGTGCTGACGATTATCGACGAGCCGCAACCGGACAAGCCGGGCGGGGGCGCAACCGCTGGTATCAACACCGCCCAGATGGCGTCGGATATCATCCGCCGTTCTGCAGCGATGCTTGGCGTTAAGCCTGATTTCGGCCATGAAAGTGACGCCTTGCTCGTCTCTTCACGATGATTCTTGCGGGGGCGAAAGGGAGTCCACGCACGGGGACCGAGTACGCACATGAAGCTTAGCCAGATTTCTGCATTCCTTCCTCAATCGTCTGCCGCAGCCGAGGTGGACGTAACAGGGATTACGTCCGATTCACGCAAGATAGAGCCGGGGTTCGTCTTTGTGGCTGTGCGCGGCGCCAAGGCCGACGGCGCGCAGTTCATCAGCGATGCCATCGCGCGCGGTGCCGTCGCGGTGATCGCTGGCAGGGACGACGCGGAGCACGTGACGGATGTACCCTTCGCGCGCGTCGATGATCCACGGCTGGCGCTCGCGCAGGGCGCGGCGGCTTTCTACCAGCA
>JBEBXE010000054.1:0-14086 GCA_040391705.1 Aerobium aerolatum | reverse complement strand
TCGAAATCCGCGAGGGCATGATCTTCACTATCGAGCCGATGATCAATCTCGGCCGTCCGCATGTGAAGGTGCTGTCTGACGGCTGGACCGCGGTCACCCGCGACCGTTCGCTGTCGGCCCAGTACGAGCACACCGTGGGCGTCACCGCCGACGGCTGCGAGGTGTTTACGAGCTCGCCTGCGGGTCTCGACAAGCCGGGGCTTGCCGCCTGACAGAACTGGCCTATCCTGCACCCTCGACGGCAAGCACCGTGGAGGGGCGGATGGCAGGCGCAGACGGCGACAATCGCGGCGCATTCTCGGAGCAATCGTTTCCGTTGCCGGAGGCGGACTGCAAGCCGGCTGCGGTCCCCAAACCACATTTCGTCGGCCATAGAGACCGGCTGCGCGCCCGGGTGCGCAAATCCGGCGCCGACACCCTCGCCGACTACGAACTTCTCGAACTGCTGCTGTTCCGCTCGATCCCGCGCGCCGACACCAAGGCGATGGCGAAGGACCTGCTTGCCCGCTTCGGCTCCTTTGCCGAGGTGCTGGGCGCGCCGGAGCACCTGTTGCGTGAGGTGAAGGGCATCGGCAAGGAAGCGGCGTTCGACATCAAGGTCGTGGCGTCATCGGCCAGCCGGATGACGCATGGCCGGATCAACCGCCGCGCGGTGCTGGCAAGCTGGCAGCAGGTGCTCGACTATTGCCGCGCTGCAATGGCGTTCGAACCCCGCGAAAATTTCCGCATTCTCTTTCTCGACAAGAAGAACCAGCTGATCGCCGACGAGGTGCAGCAGACCGGCACGGTGGACCACACGCCCGCCTACCCGCGCGAGGTGATGCGACGGGCGCTGGAGCTGTCGGCAACGGCGGTCATTCTGGTCCACAACCACCCGTCGGGCGATCCCAGCCCGTCGCGCGCCGACATCGAGATGACACGCACCATCGCAGAGACGGGACGGCCGCTTGGCGTCACCGTGCTGGATCACATCATCGTCGGGCGGGATGGCCATGCGACGCTGAAGGGTATGCAGCTGATCTGAGACCTCTCAACACGCCAGAACGCAAAAAGGCCGCCCAATGAGGCGGCCTTTTCGAATTTCGGTTGGAGACGCTGATTACTCAGCTTCGTCCTTGGCTGCAGCCTTCTTCTTTGGCGCAGCCTTCTTCTTGGCTTCGCCTTCAGCTGCTGGCTCGTCAGCCTTCTCGGCCTTCGCCTTGGCAGCCTTCTTTGCAGGCTTCTTGTCGTCGGACTTTGCGGCGTCCTCATCGTCGTCAGCCAGCAGGACTTCCTTGGAAACCTTCTGGTCTTCGACTGTGACTACGCTGAGCAGGTGGTCGACAACCTTCTCTTCGAACAGCGGCGCGCGGATGGACGCGAGCGCCTGCGGGTTCTCACGGTAGAACTCGTAGACCTGCTGCTGCTGGCTCTGCGGGATGCGGCGGATCTGGTCGAACAGAGCGCGCTGCATCTCGTCGTCGCTGACCTGCACGGCGGCCTTCTCGCCGATGTCGGCAAGCACGAGGCCGAGACGGACGCGACGCTCGGCAAGGCGCATGTATTCGGCGCGTGCCTCGATCTCGTTGGTGTCTTCGTCTTCGAAGGTGCGGCCGGCCTGTGCGAGGTCATTGTTGACCTGTGCCCAGATGTTGTTGAACTCGGCATCGACCAGCTTCGACGGTGCTTCGAACTTGTAGGCTTCGTCGAGGGCGTCGAGCAGCTTGCGCTTGGCCTTCTGACGGGTGACCGAGCCGTACTGGCTTTCGATCTGGCCCTTGACGATCTCGCGCAGCTTCTCAGCGCTTTCGAGGCCGAGCTGCTTGGCAACGTCGTCGTTGATTTCGAGCTTGCCGGCCTTGGCGACTGCCTTGACCTTGATGTCGAAGGTGGCTTCCTTGCCGGCCAGGTGCTCGGCTGCGTACTGCTCAGGGAAGGTTACGGTGATGGTGGATTCATCGCCTTCCTTGACGCCGACCAGCTGCTCTTCGAAGCCGGGGATGAACTGGTTGGAACCCAGGACCAGATCGGAATCTTCGGCTGCGCCGCCTTCAAACGGAACGCCGTCGATCTTGCCGAGATAGTCGAAGGTGACGCGGTCGTTGAGTTCCGCCTTGCCCTTCTTCGGCTCGTAGGTGCGAGCGGAGTCGGCAACGCGCTCGACCTGCTCTTCGACTTCCGATTCCGGAACGTCATAGACCAGACGCTCGATCTTGATCGTCGACAGGTCCTTTTCCTCGATCGGAGGCAGGACTTCATAGTCGAGCGAGAATTCGAAGTCGGCGTTGCCGGCGAGGATCTTCTCGGCTTCGGCTTCGTCCTCGGTCATGGTGACTTCCGGCTGCATTGCAGCCTTCTCACCACGATCCTCAAGGATCGAACGGGTCGAGTTCGACAGGATTTCATTGACCACTTCGGCCATGAACGACTTGCCGTACATCTTGCGCATGTGCTGCATCGGCACCTTGCCAGGACGGAAGCCGTTGATCTTGACCTTGTCCTTGGCCGCCGAAAGCCGCTCTGCGAGCTTGGCTTCCATGTCCGTGGCCGGAACAATCACCTTGATCTGGCGCTTCAGCCCACTGTTGAGCGTTTCGGTTACCTGCATCTCAAAACCTTTGTCTTCATCAACGCTGGCGGAGCGGCGGCTAAAGCCGTCCAGCCTGCTGGAAACTCTTGGCCGGGGCTGGCACTGGTGCCGGTGAAAGGAAACGCTCCTTCACGACTTGCGTCGCGGGAACCCGTTTCGGCGAATTCACCGCACCCTATCCCGGAAATCCGGGACATCCATCCCTGTGTCACCGAAATGTGGCGCACGTCTGATTATAGCACGCACAAGTTCGACTACGAGTTCGCGTCACTAGATGAGTGCTTGCGTTGACGCAAGACTTATCTTAGGGACGAGCCGGATGCGCGGGTGTGGCGGAATTGGCAGACGCACTTGGTTTAGGTCCAAGCGCCGAGAGGCGTGGGGGTTCAAATCCCTCCACCCGCACCATCCCAAAGCCCCTCACCTCAGTAAATCGGCTCGGCATAGAGCAGCGTCGCGCCGTCGTAGAACGACTTGATCTGCGCCGCGCCGTTCGCATTGACCGATACCTTCATCGTGAACGCACGCGTGGTGAGGTTGCGCTCGATGTCCCGCCCCTCGCCTTCCGGCACGTAGAAGCGCTCGATGCCGTAGAGCACATCGATGAATTCGGTTTGCGACGACCACAGCCGATGCGTGGTGCCGCGAATATCCACCTCGCCAGCCAGCGCAGCCGTTGCCGGCGGCGCATCGTAGCGGGCCGCTACCGCTTGCCAGATGCCGTCGCCATCCGCTTTCAGACGCACGAAGATCGTCTGCTCGGACGCGGCCCCGTCGCCCTGCGGGGTTTCGGTGAGGATCGCGGCCGGGATTCTGGAGATATTGGTGCCGAGGACGACATAGTCGCCACGCAGCAGATCGCGCGGGTCGACCGGCTCGACCTGCAGCGTGACTTCGGTGCCCGTGCGCAGGATCGCGGCGCGGCTGGCGATCATGAACACCAATACACCGATCTGCAGCAGGGCGACGCCGAGCGCGATCGGAAGAAGCAAGCGACGCGGAATCATGACGCATCTCCCGAAGTTTGAGCCGCATCTGCGGCAAAACGCCTTTCAAGGCGCGTGATCAGCCAGGCCAGCAGCGACAGCACCGCGCCGCCGACAACGAAGAAGCCGGCGGTGTCGAGCATCGAGCCAAGCATGACCACATAGATAAAGCCAAGCTGGAAGATGAACGCCGCATAGGCGAGCTGGCGCAGCCGGCTGTTGTGTGCGCCGCCGAGAAGCAACGCCGCGATAATGCCGGCAAAGGCGATGATCGACGGGATCAGGAAACCGGGCTCGTCGATCAAGTCGATCTGGACGATGCCGACCGCGACCAGGAAACCCAGAAGCCCCAGAATCATCAGCTCGGAGCCGAGGCCGAGATAGCGTTCGGCTTCAACAGGCCACAGCCGCGCGACGCCAAACAGCGCCGCAGACGCCAGCCCCAGCCAGATCGGCACCAGAACCGTTTCATGCTGCCAGTAGAGAATGAAGGCGAACAGGAACACCGACAGGATCAGCAGGACCCGGCTCACGCGGCTTTCGGTCCAGAACGACAGCCCGTAGAGCACGAGCGCGATCAGCGGATACGACAGCGGCAGATCGTAGGCCGACCAGCGCTCCAGACTATAGAGGAGCATCCACGCCACCCCGAGCAGCACGGAACCCACCGTCAACGGTGCCGACCGCAGCGCGGCGGCGGCCAGCGCCGTCCCGGCGCCCCAGACCAGAATCGCCTGCTTCTCGTCGCCAGACAGATGATACATCTGCCCGATCAGCGCGATGGATGCGCCGAAAGCGGTCGCGGCGACGATCCAGGCGGCCTCGCCGAACGCCGGATGATCGCGCAGCTTGAGCATTGCGCCCCCGGCATAGCCACCGAGGATCAGCGCAAACAGCATCGCCACGCGGGCGAGCCGTGGAATTTCTTCCCAGTTCGCTGCAATGAAGATGAGGATCGCTGCCGAAAACAGTGCGGCAGCCATCATCGACAGCACGGAACCGAAGGAGAATCGCGCCGCACCCTGCGTCGCGACATCGGCGCGCAGCGCATCGCTCGTGGTGGCGTCGATCAGTCCGTTTTGCTGCCAACGATCGATGTCGCGTCTTACGCGTGTCACATAGGCCGTCATCGGCCACTCCTTCTTCATCTCAGTCATTTATTGTGCAGTGCACACGAAAGGCAAATTACGCCTAAATTTCGGCTAGATAGCCGTTTCTGCCACAATTCCGACGCACCTGCGCACGCCCGTTAATATTGCATTGCACCAAACGCATTGCTGCTATGCACCATCGTGCCTTCTAAAGCCGGGCGAGACCGCCTATCTTCCAATCATCGCAAGAACAAAGAAACTTTGAACTCTCTAGGTGACGATATGAACATCATCCGCAACTACCGCAACTGGCGCCGCTACCGTGACACCATCAACGAGCTGAGCCGCCTGTCCAACCGCGAACTGAACGATCTGGGCATCACCCGTGGTGACATCCCGTTCGTTGCACGTAAGTCGGTCTAAGAATTCAGAAATTTCGTCGGGGTTTACCTCCTCCCAAACCCTGACGGATATGGCCCGAGACTACCTCCTCCCAGTCGAGGGCCACTCAAACGACACCCGCCGGATCTCCTCCCCCGGCGGGTGTTGTTGTATCTGGAGGCCGCTTGCCGCGCAGCAGCTTCCTTGCTTTCGCGCGCGGCGCGGATTATTTCCTTCCCATGACAATAAAGCCCGTACACGTCGTCGGCGGCGGTCTCGCCGGTTCCGAAGCCTCCTGGCAGCTTGCGCAAGCAGGCGTGCCGGTGATTCTCCATGAAATGCGCCCCGTGCGCGGCACCGAAGCGCACAAGACGGAAGGGCTGGCGGAACTCGTCTGCTCCAACTCTTTCCGCTCCGATGATGCCGAGACCAATGCGGTCGGGGTGCTGCACGCCGAAATGCGGCTGGCCAATTCGATCATCATGGCGTCCGGCGACGCCCACCAGGTTCCCGCAGGCGGAGCGCTGGCTGTCGATCGCGACGGCTTCTCCGATGCGGTGACGGCAAAGCTCGAAGCCCATCCGCTGATTACCATCGTGCGTGAAGAGGTTTCCGGCCTGCCGCCGGCCGAGTGGGATCAGGCAATCATCTCTACCGGTCCGCTGACTGCGCCATCGCTGGCGGAAGCGATTGCCGCGCAGACCGGCGCCGACGCGCTGGCGTTCTTCGACGCGATTGCGCCGATCGTGCATTTCGAGAGCATCGACATGAACGTGGCGTGGTTCCAGTCGCGCTACGACAAGGTCGGCCCCGGCGGCACCGGCAAGGACTACATCAACTGCCCGCTCGACAAGGAGCAGTACGACGCCTTCATCGCGGCGCTGAACGAAGGCGGCAAGACCGAGTTCAAGCAATGGGAAGGCACGCCCTATTTCGACGGCTGCCTGCCGATCGAGGTGATGGCCGAGCGCGGCGCGGAAACGCTGCGGCACGGCCCGATGAAGCCGATGGGGCTGACCAACGCCCACAACCCGACGGTCAAGGCCTATGCGGTGGTGCAGCTGCGCCAGGACAATGCGCTCGGCACGCTCTACAACATGGTCGGTTTCCAGACCAAGCTGAAGCATGGCGAGCAGGTGCGCATCTTCCGCACCATTCCCGGACTTGAGAATGCGGACTTTGCCCGCCTCGGCGGCCTGCACCGCAACACCTACATCAACTCGCCAACCCTGCTTGATGGCTCGCTGCAGCTGAAGTCGCGGCCCGGCCTGCGCTTTGCCGGTCAGATCACCGGCTGCGAGGGCTATGTCGAATCGGCTGCGATCGGGCTTCTGGCCGGACGCTTCGCCGCCGCCGAGCGTCTGGGACGCCCGGTTGAGCTGCCGCCGCTGACCACTGCGTTCGGCGCACTGCTCAACCACATCACCGGCGGGCATATCGTGTCGGACGACGAGCCGGGCAAGCGCTCGTTCCAGCCGATGAACGTCAATTTCGGCCTGTTTCCGCCACTCGACCCCGGCACGGCGTTGAAGCCGGAAGGATTCGAGGGACGGTTCCGCGGCAAGGACAAGATGATCGCCAAGAAGCGCGCTTTGTCAGCAAGGGCGCTGGCGGATTGCCGCACATGGATCGAGACAATCGAGACGAGACCAGCCACCGCTTGAAATCCGATGGCTGTTCAGGGAGGGGACAGACTGTGACGGACACCCAAAGCTTCTTTACGGTCGAGCGCGCGGACGGAGTCGTCCACATCGCCATGAACCGGCCCGACAAGGCCAACAGCATGACGCCCGATTTCTGGGTCGAGCTGCCGGCCTTGCTCGACGGGCTCAACGCCGACGAGACGGTGCGTTGCGCCATCATCTCCGGCGAAGGCAAGCATTTTACCAGCGGCATGGACCTTGCCACCTTCTCCAGCATCGCCAAGCTGTTTGAGAACGAGCCGGGCCGGGCCGCCTTTGCGCTGCGCGACATGATCCTGCGGCTGCAAAACACCTTCACCGCCATCGAACGGGCACGCTTCCCGGTCATTGCGGCGGTGCATGGCGCGTGTATCGGTGCCGGCATCGACATGATCACCGCCTGCGACCTGCGCATCGCGACGAATGACGCGTTTTTTTCGATCGAGGAAATCCACATCGGCATGGCCGCCGACGTCGGCACGCTGCAACGCCTGCCGAAGCTGATCGCGCCTGCGATTGCCGCCGAACTCGCCTATACCGGCAGGCGCTTTCAGGCTGATGAGGCCAAGGCGATGGGCCTGGTATCGTCGCTGCATGACGGCCGCGACGCGCTGCTCGTTGCCGCCCACGATCTGGCGCGCGCCATGGCTGCGAAATCGCCGCTGGCGCTGGCCGGTATCAAGCGCAACCTTGCGTTTTCGCGCGATCATTCGGTTGCCGACGGCCTCGACTACATCGCCACCTGGAACGGCGGCATGCTGCGCGCCAGCGAGTTGATGACGGCGGTGCAGGCCAAGATGGCCAAGACGCAGGCGGTGTTTGCCGACCTGCTGCCCGACACGACCAAGGACTGATTATTCGGCAGCCCGGATTTCTGCTTGCGGCAGGCCGGGCTTGCCCGCTTCAGAGGGATTGCGCCGGACATAGGCGGCCTTCAGCGTCTCCGACGTGTCGCGCGAGCCGTCATGGCTCCAGCCGGGCGGGCGGAACAGATAGCCGAGGCGCTGGCCAAACGTCAGGCCGGGCCTGCACGCGTCGGCAAACATCGCAATCCACTCATGGAACGCGACCTTCAGCGGATTGAAGGTGCCGATATTGCTGACGATGCCATAGCGCGGCGCGTCCTCCTCCAGTTCCTCGACAAACGTCCCAAACATCCGATCCCAGATGATCAGTGTGCCGGCATAGTTGGCATCGAGATAGCGCGGGTTGGTGGCGTGGTGGCAGCGGTGGTGCGACGGCGTGTTGAAGATGAACTCGAACGGCTTCCACATCTTGCCGATGGTTTCGGTATGGATCCAGAACTGCCACACCAGATTGAAGCCGAAGACGAACGCGATCACCGCCGGATGGAAGCCCAGCAACACCAGCGGCGTCTGCAGCACGAACATGCCGGTAAACAGCCCGGTCCAGGATTGCCGCAGCGCGGTCGACAGATTGTAGTGCTGGCTGGAGTGATGGTTGACGTGCTCCGCCCAGACCCAGCGCACGCGGTGGGCGATGCGGTGATAGAGATAATAGCGCAAATCATCGAGCAGGAACGCCGCGAGAAACACCCACCACGACAGGCCGAGATCGAACATCCGGAACTGCCACAGCCACAGCAGCGCAGTGTAGGAGACGACGCCGAGCAGCAGACCGGCGACGACGTTGCCGGTGCCCATCATCAGGCTGGTCAGGGTATCACGGGTTTCGAACTCGCCGCGCGCCCTGCCGGTGCGCACCAGCCACACCTCGATCAGGATCGCGACGACGAAGAACGGGATCGCAAGCTCGGTCACCGAGGGAAATTTGTACTCCATCACGCATTCTCCCACATCGAACGGCTTCGCAACGGTTCGAAAAGCGCTTCCACGGCATAGGCCGTGGCCACGTCGTCAAAGGCAAAGGCGCCGCCGCGCCAGGTAAAGTCACGAAACTGCATGGTGAGCGTCTGCGCCGAGGCGCGCGGCGCGCGCGCCAGATCGGCCGCCCCGATCAACCGGGTGAAGAACTTGTCGCCCATCGACTGGACCACCCCGACGCGCCCGATTCGCAGGCCGAGAAACGCCGTCAGGCCATCTTGCGTCACGTACACCGAATCAACAACCAGAAGGGGGAAGTCCTGGGCAAAGCGGGCTTTGGCCGCCCTCGCGTCGACAAGCATGGCGCGCTTGCTGCCGCCTGTCAGATGCACGACGATGACAACCAAAGCGATGCCCGCCGCGACCACAGTCGCCAGCAGTGCCAAGTTCATACGTTCCGTCCTCCCGAGTGTCCCTCGCAAGGATGCTATCTCAAACTGTACCGTCGTCAACGATGAGGTGGGTTTTAGCGCCAGCCGCCCGAGGCGCGCCGCAGCAGCAGCCAGTGCCGCCTGAGCGCGGAAATGTCGGCGCTGTGCTGCAACGGGTCGAAACCGCGACGCGATGCGGCATCAAGATAGGCAGGCGCCAGCGCTGCGGGCAGAAACGCGGCGCGCACCGACGGCGGCATGCCCTTGGCATGATCGGCAAACTGGCGCGCATGTTCGCGCCCGAGCGCGATCATGGCGTCGACCGCGCGTGCTGAAGCCTCAGGAGCCTTGCCGTGAAGAAAATCGTCGCTGTCGGTGCCGGCTGCTGCCAGAATATCCTGCGGGATGAAGCACTGCCCACGCTGGCGGTGCAGCGGCAGCAGGCGCACGAGGCCGGAAATGGCCAGCGCACAACCGGCATGACCGGCAGCCGCTGCAAATTTCACTGCTTCCCCGGCATCGAGCACCAGAGCGGCAAGCTGGATAATGGTTGAGGCGGTGTCGCCGCAATAGCCCTCGAGATCGTTACGGCTGGGCATCGGATCGTCATAAAGGTCGGTGATGCGCGCTTCGAGGTAGCGGTCGAACGCGTCGAGCGGCAGCGCGTGGGTGGCAATGACCGACACAAGACGTTCGGCCAGCGGATGGCCGACCGCCCCCTCGCCATCGCCAGCCAACACGTCGCGCCACCACTGGATGCGGATTTCGCCCGGCATCGGTTCGTGGATGCGGTCGCGGATCGCGGCGATTTCGGCGTTGAAGAGATAGAGCGTTGCCAGCGCGTCGCGCTTGGCTTCCGGCGCATACAGCGTGGCAAGGTAGCGGTCGGGGTCGGCCTGCCGCAATTCCTGCATGCCGTCTGCTGTCTCGGTGCTCATGGCCTTACTCGACGGCGAGCATGGCTGCCGCAACGGCGCGGTCTTCGGCCAGCAGAACGTTGTAGGTACGCACCGCCGATCCCGTCGACATCGGGTCGGAGGAAATGCCGAGCGCGCGCAAGCGCTCCCTCAGCGACTTGGGAAGCGGCACCAAATTGGTGCCGGTGCCGACGAGCAGGATGTCGATATCGCCGGCTTCCTCAATGACGCGCAAAAACGCGTCTTCATCGATGTCTGCCGGCGTGGTGGCATCCCAGCTGTGAATGCCGGAGGGCAGGCACAGAATCGACCCGCGATGCGACATGTCGGCGAAGCGGAACCCGCCATTGCCGTAAGCATCGATCGGCGCGCGGCCCGGGTAGTGGGCCGCGCGAATGTTGATCCCCTCTCGCATGAGGTCAGGCTTTCGCCGGAGTCTGCGGAGCAGGTTTGGTCTTTTCTTCTTCCTCTCCGAAAAGACCGGGGCGGAGCCTGAACAGGATCAGCATCGGCCCTGCGATGAACAGCGAGGAGTAGACGCCGATGAAGATGCCGATGAAGATCGGCAGCACGAACGTCGCGATGACCTCGCCACCGAACCAATACAGCGCCGCCAGTGCCAGAAGCGTGGTCAGACCGGTCAGGATTGTCCGCGAGAAGGTCTGGTTGAGCGACAGGTTGATGACGTCTTCGAGCGGCATCTTCTTGTACTTGCGCAACGTTTCGCGAATTCGGTCGTAGATCACGATGGTATCGTTGATCGAATAGCCCACCACCGTCAGGATCGCCGCTATCGCCGTCAGGTTCATTTCGAGCCCGAACAATAAGTAGACGCCGACAATCAGGATGACGTCGTGAGCCGTCGACACGATCGCGCCGACACCGAACTGCCATTCGAAGCGCAGCCAGATATAGATCAGCATGCCGACCATCGACAACAGAATGCCGAGGATGCCGGTCACGGCCAACTCATTCGACACCGTCGGTCCGACCACCTCGATCCGACGGAACTCGTAGTCGGCCTCCAGCGTGTCGCGAACCAGCTGCATCGCGGACTGCTCGGCATTGTCGCCGGCCTGCGTCGGCAGCCGGATCATCAACTCCCGTTCGCCATAGGCCTGGACCTGGACTTCGCCGAGATTGAGCTCGGTCAGACGGGCACGAACCTCGCCGGGATCGGCTTCCGCCGCCCGTGCCTGCACCTCGATCAGCGAGCCGCCCTTGAAGTCGATGCCGTACTCAAAGTCCTTGACGAAAGAGAGAGCAACGACTGCCAGAGACAGAGCGATCGAAACGCCGAACATCAGCTTGCGAATCTGCATGAATTTGAAATTCGGCTGCAGCGGCAGATAATGGACCAGACCTTTCGGAAAGGCGGTCGGCTTGAAGCGGCGCAGCCACCAGGCGGCAACCATCCAGCGTGTCAGCGTGTAGGCGGTGAACACGGTGGTCAGCAGACCGATACCGAGCGTGACGGCGAAGCCACGCACCGGGCCGGTGCCGACGTAGAACAGGATACCGGCCACGATCATCGACGTCAGGTTGGCGTCGACAACCGTCGATAGAGCGCGTTGGAAGCCCTGGTCGAACGCTTGCACGATAGATCGCCCTCGCGCCACCTCTTCGCGCACGCGCTCGAAAATGATGACGTTGGAGTCGACCGCCATGCCGATGGTCAACACGATACCGGCGATACCCGGCAAGGTCAGCGTCGCGCCCAGCATGGTCAGCACGGCGACCAGCATCGCAATGTTGGCCAGCAGCGCCAGATTGGCGATCAGCCCGAGCCAGCCATAGATGAGGAACATCGAGATGATGACGAGCCCCGCACCGACCGTGGCAGCCAGTGCACCCGCCTGGATGGAGTCTTGCCCAAGGCTCGGACCGACGGTCCGTTCCTCGATGATGTTCAAGTCGACCGGCAGCGCGCCGGCACGCAACAGCACGGCAAGATCGTTGGCGCTCTGAACCGTGAAGTTGCCGGAAATCTGCCCGGAACCACCAAGGATCGGCTCGCGGATCTGCGGCGCGGAAATCACCTGATTGTCGAGAATGATCGCAAACAGCCGGCCGACATTCTGCTGGGTCGCCTGCGCGAAGCGGGTAGCGCCCTGATTGTCGAAACGGAACGACACCACCGGCTCGTTGGTGCGCTGGTCGAAGCTGGTCTGCGCGTCGATCAGGTTTTCACCCGAAACGATCACCCGGTTCTCGATGATGTAAGGCACCGGCGGATCGTCATTGGAGTACATCACGGTCGTGCCAGCCGGCGGACGGCCGGTAATCGCCTCTTGCGCCGGCACGGTCTGGTCGACCATCTGGAAGGACAAACGCGCGGTCTTGCCAAGAATGTCCTTCAGGCGCTGGGGGTCGTCCAGGCCAGGAACCTGAACAAGAATACGGTCAGTACCCTGGCGCTGGATGATCGGTTCGGTCGTGCCAAGCTCGTTGACGCGGCGGTTGACCACTTCGACCGACTGGCTGAGCGCCGTGGCGAGGCGGTAGGTAATCCCCTCCTCGGTCAGCGTGAAGCGGAACAGACCTGGCTCCGGCTCTTCCATCGCCAATTCGCGCACCGAACCGGCGCCGAAGAGCCCTGACGAGATCGGCTCCGTCAGGCTCGTCAGCGCCGTCTTGGCTGCCGCGACCTGCTCTGCATCCCGAATGCGAACCTGCACGGTGCGGCCCGAACCGGACAATCCGGTGTAGCCGACCCGCGCATCGCGCAACGCGATTCGGATGTCATCGCGCGCTGTGTCCAGATGATCGGCGATCATGCCATCGCGATCGATCTGGAGAAGGATATGCGACCCACCCTGCAAATCGAGGCCAAGCGTGAGCTGCCGTTTTGGGAACCAGTCCGGCAACGAAGCCAGCGTCGATTGCGGCAGCGTGTTGGGCGCAGCGATAACCACTGCCAACAACACGACGAGCCAGATCGCTATCGTCTTCCAGCGCGAGAAATAGAGCATATTACTTTGTCCAGTCAGACAGACGTGAAACCGCTTCTGTCTCGAATACGGTTATTTCTTGGCGTTCTGGTTTGCGACCGGCTCGCCCTTGACGCGAACGTCGGCAAGCGTTGCACGCAGCGCAATCACCTTCATCCCGCCGAGATCGAGCTCAAGCTCGTTGTCGTCGATAACCTTGGTCACCTTGGCGACAAGACCGCCACCGGTGATCACCGTGTCACCGCGACGAACAGCTGCCAGCATCTCGCCGCGACGCTTCATCTGCGTGCGCTGGGGACGGATGATCAGGAAATACATGATAACAAAAATCAGGATGAACGGCAAAATGCTGACGAGAATATCGCCGCTACCGCCGCCCATGCCGAACGACTGAGCGTATGCCGGGGTAACAAACATGTGGAAACTCCTGAGACGAAAGCGCGAAGAGACCGGCAAAGCGGTCCCGTGGAAGTTTGGCGGAATATAATCACTGGCAGCGCCAATGCAACCGCGACCGCACCCTGTAGGCGCGCTTTCCCCGCGCCACTGCGCGTGTTAGAGCATCGATCCGAAAAATGGAGTCCGGTTTTCGGGATATTCCGATGCTCTATCAGGCGTTTAGATTGCCCGTAACGTCCACAAGGACGCAGGGCGATCCAGCCGGATCAGCATCGGCAGGTTGGAGGAATACACCGCATATGAGCACACATTCGTCTGAAACGCTCGAACAGAAACTCGATCGGCTGATTGCGGCCGTCAGCGCACTGGCTCCGCAGGTGCCGACGCCAACCGATTTATCGCTGGCCGACTGCTTCGTCTGGTCCGCGGAACAGGGCGTGCTGGAGCCCGTCGCGCGCGTCAATCGCGTCGAGATGGAGCTGATCCGCGGCATCGACCGGGTGCGCGACCTGCTGATCGAAAACACCCGCCGCTTTGCCGTGAACCTGCCGGCCAACAACACGCTGTTGTGGGGCGCGCGCGGCATGGGCAAGTCGTCGCTGGTGAAAGCCGCACACGCGACCATCAATCAGGAGCGCAAGGACGGCGACGCACCGCTGAAGCTCGTGGAAATCCACCGCGAGGACATCGACACGCTGCCGAAGCTGATGGCGATCCTCAAGGCGTCCGAGTTTCGTTTCCTGCTGTTTTGCGACGACCTGTCCTTCGATCACGACGACACGTCGTACAAGTCGCTCAAGGCGGCACTGGAAGGCGGCGTCGAGGGACGGCCGGGCAACGTGCTGTTCTACGCCACCTCGAACCGGCGTCATCTGCTGCCGCGCGACATGATCGA
>JBEBXE010000053.1:0-14169 GCA_040391705.1 Aerobium aerolatum | reverse complement strand
CTGCCGCCGGTGGCGACGCGGTCAAGCCGGTTCTGCGGCACGCAGCACAGGCGCTCGGCCTCGCGTCGCACCGTGAGGTTGTCGAGGGTTGGTACACACGCCCAGTTTTGCGGTTGTACGATGTCATCGGCGCGCGCGTTCGGTCCGAAGACGGCGGCGAAGGCTTGCTGGTAATAGGGTGAATGCTCGAGCGCGGTTGCGACCACCTTCAGGAGGCGTCGTTGCTGTTCGGTGCGCGCCATGCGGGGATCTTGCCGGGCTTGGGCGATCTCGGCGCGACAGGCGCGGTAGGTCGAACCATAGCGCAGGTTGAATGGTACGGCCGCGAGCGCCGCACCGACGCGCTGCCGTAGGCCGAGCGGCAAATTGACATATGAGCTGCGTGCGATGTCCAGAAACCCCGCCACCGTTTTGTCTCCCCACCGACCTGGTTCTGCGCCGGGCATGAGTGCTGCGACGTTGCTTTGAGTAGTAAGGCCGGCGCGGGATACACGTCACTTCGTACCAGAGAGGTAGGGCCCTACGCCGTTCGACTGTCATGCCCTCCCGACGGGTGCGCGTGATGCTGTTCTGGTCTCGTAGGGATGGGCCGAGCATCACTATGAATAGCGACCTAGTCCCGGCCTATGCTGTTTGTATCCAGCACATACCCCTACTGGCACGGTTATTTTAGATAACCCTGACGTGTTCAATGAGATCAGAAAACAACTGATCGAATACTGCGAATCGCGCCGTACCATTACAGATGGGGGACACAGGATGAGATCGACTTTCATTGACGCGCCGATAGATGTCCTGACCAGGGATGAGACGGTTTCTCGCGTCCTCGACGCCATCGGCCGCCGTGGCAAGGTCACCCATTGCGCGATGAACGTCGCCAAGCTGGTGCGGATGCGCTCCAACGCGACGCTGCGTGACGATGTCTGCGCGTCCGACATTGTCGGGGTTGATGGGATGGGAATCGTCTGGGGCGCGCGCCTGGCCGGCATTCCGATTCCCGAACGTGTGTCCGGCATCGATCTGATGCAGGCGCTGCTGGCGGAATGCGCGTCACGTGGCTACCGGCCGTATTTTCTCGGCGCCACGGCAGAGGTCGTGCAGCGCGCCGCTGACGTGACCAGCCGGCTCTATCCGACGCTCGAATTCGCCGGCCTGCATGACGGTTACTTCAAGGCGGAGAGCGAGGATGAGATCGTGGCGGCGATCAATGAAAGCCGCGCCGACTGCCTGTTTGTCGGCATGCCGACACCGCGCAAGGAGCGTTTTCTGGCCGCGCATCGCCGGGCGATCGACGCGCCCTTCGTGATGGGCGTCGGCGGCAGTTTCGATGTGCTGGCCGGCAAGGTTGCGAGGGCTCCCTCATGGGCGCAGCGCGCCGGCCTCGAATGGGCCTTCCGTGTCGCGCAGGAGCCGCGCCGGATGATCGGTCGCTATCTCTCAACCAACACGGTTTTTCTGGCGCTGATGCTGCGGGAACTGGCGCGCCACAGGGTCGATGTATATCGGCATGGGAGCGCATCATGAGCACGCGTGTCATGGTGGTGATGGGAACCCGTCCCGAAGCGATCAAGCTGTTCCCGCTTGTGCATCTTCTCCAGGCCAGGCCGGATGTCGAAACACGCGTCTGCGTGACGGCGCAGCATCGCGACATGCTCGACCAGGTGCTGGCCTTCGCCGACATCGTGCCGGACCACGATCTCGACCTGATGCAGGCCGGGCAGTCGCTCGAAGATTTGTCGGCGCGGATCCTGCTGCAGGTCAGCGCGGTGCTGCGCGAGGTGCGGCCCGACCGCGTCGTGGTGCAGGGCGATACCAGTACGGCAATGATGACAGCGCTGGCTGCCTTCTACCACCGTATCCCGGTCTCGCATGTCGAGGCTGGCTTGCGCAGCGGCAATCTGCTTTCGCCGTGGCCGGAGGAGGCGAACCGCAAGATCATCTCGCAGATCGCCGACCAGCATTTTGCACCGACGCAGCGCGCGGCCAAGGCGCTTGCACGCGAGGGCGTGGCGCCCGAGCGCATCCTTACCACTGGCAACACCGTGGTCGACGCGCTGCTGATGGCGCGCCGCCGGATCGCTGCCGATCCACGCTGGCACGGCGGCAGGGCCACCTTCGCCGACATGACTGCTGGCCGCCGCGTGATCCTGGCGACCTGCCATCGGCGCGAGAATTTCGGCAGGGGTATCGACAACGTCGCCGATGCGCTGGCCGACATCGCTGCACGTGGTGACGTGCACATCCTGATGCCGGTGCATCCCAATCCCAATGTCAGCGCGGTGTTCCGGCAGAAGCTGGCGGCGCTGCCGCACATCACGTTGCTGCCGCCGCTCGATTATGTCGACTTCGTCACGGCGCTGGATCACGCCGATCTCATTCTCACCGATTCCGGCGGGGTGCAGGAGGAAGCTCCCGCGCTTGGCAAGCCGGTGCTGGTGATGCGCGACAACACGGAACGTCCGGAGGCCGTGGAAGCCGGCACGGCACTGCTGGTGGGCACCGATCGCCGCAAGATCGTCGAGGAGACCGCAAGGTTGCTCGACGATGCAGCCCACTATCACTCGATGGCAACAGCTCACAACCCGTTCGGCGACGGGCATGCGAGCGAACGAATAGTCGGAGCGCTTCTTGATGACCAAAGAATTTCAGACCATCAGTATTCATGGGCTGGGCTACATCGGACTGCCAACGGCGATCCTCATCGCCAGCCGTGGGATGAGGGTGACCGGCGTCGACATCAATGAGGCGATGACAGCCGCGCTCATGACCGGAACGACGCGGATTCGCGAGCCGGGGCTTGAGGCGGCCCTGCGTGACGTGATCGCGGCAGGTACGCTGACCGCGCAGCAGCACGCTGCACCCGCGGACGTTTTCGTTATCGCGGTGCCGACCCCGTTCAACGACCATTTCGAGCCTTGCATCGATTATGTGCTGGCGGCGGCGCGCGCGCTTGCGCCGGTCTTGCAGCGCGGCAACCTTGTCATCGTCGAATCCACCTGTCCCGTCGGCACCACCGAGAAGGTGTGCGATCTGATCCGGCTCGAGCGGCCAGACCTGTCGGTGCCGGGCAGGGACGAGCTGTCTCCCGACATCTTCGTCGCCTATTGCCCCGAGCGTGTGCTGCCGGGTCGCATCCTGATTGAGCTCGTCAGCAACGATCGCTGCATCGGTGGCATCACCGAGCGTTGCGCGCAAAAGGCACGGCGCTTTTACGAAACCTTCGTGCGCGGCGAATGCTCGGTGACCACGGCGCGGACCGCTGAAATGGTCAAGCTGGCCGAAAACGCCTTCCGCGATACCAACATCGCTTTTGCCAATGAATTGTCGATGCTCGCAGATCATCTCGACGTCGACATCTGGGCGGTGATCGCGCTCGCCAACCGGCATCCGCGGGTCAACATCCTGTCGCCGGGACCAGGCGTCGGCGGCCATTGCATTGCGGTCGATCCGTGGTTCCTCGTCCATTCCGCGCCGAACATCGCCAACCTGATCCGCACTGCGCGGCAGGTGAACGACGAGAAGCTGCAGCATACGTTGGCGCGTGCCTGCCGGCTGCTGGACGCACAGCCCAATGCCGCCGCCGCCTGCTTCGGCCTGACGTTCAAGGCCAATGTCGACGACATCAGGGAAAGCCCGGCACTCGCGATCGCCACGGAACTCGCCCGCCGCTATGGCAACCGCATCCTTATCGTCGAGCCCAATCTGGGGAAAATGCCACCAGCGCTAGCCGAAACAGGCGCACGCTTTGTGCCACTCGCCGAGGCGCTGGCGCAGTGCGAGCTGGGTATTCTGCTGGTCGATCATGACGAGTTCCGGGCGGTGCCGGCCGAAGCGCGGGCGCGTATGACGGTGCTCGACACACGCGGCCTGTGGCGCGAGACGCGGGAGAAACAGCCAACCGCCCTGCCGGTGCATGTCGCGCCGGTGGCCAGCCTCACCTCCGCAGCTGAGGTGCACCGACAGTGACGGGTCCGGTAGTGGCTGCGCGCGAGGGGATGCAATGACGCTGACTTCGTCTCAGTCCTCGATCGTCGTCGTGGTGCTGCGCATTGCCGGCGTCGTGTGCCAGGCTGCGGCCTTCGTGGTGCTGGTCAATGCGCTGCCGCCACGGGAACTCGGCATCTTCTCCGTCCTCTACGTGTTTTGGGGGTTGGTGCGGATGCTGGGTCCCTTCGGCCTCGACCAGATCATCCTGCGCGATGTGGCGCGCGCGCGCGCAACCGGCGACGCCGCTCATGCCGTGGCATTGAGCCGACGCGGCTTGCGGGCCGCGAGCCTTGCCGGCCTGGGCCTGATGGTGGTGACGGCACCGGCACTCGCCATTGTTAACGCGATCACGGAAGGCGGGCTTTCGGGTGTCGAGATCGCTGTCGTCGCCGGCGCGGTGCCGGCGTTTACGGTTATGGGCGTTCAGGCTTCGGTGCTGCGCGGCTTTGACCGCAACGTCACCTCGCAGGGCATCGAATCTTTCGGCCTGCATCTGCTGGTGCTGATCCTGTTTGCGATCTGCTGGTTGTCCGGTAGCCTCGGCCTCGACGCGGCGCTTGCCTGCATGGCGGTGTCGGCGATTGCAGCGGTGCTCGTCTATGCGGCAGCGCTTTTACGTCCGCTCTCCGCTCCAGCCGCGCCGGTGTCGCCGGACGCGTGGCGCGGGGTCCGGGCGCAGTCTTTCGAGGTGTGGCAGGCGCTGTTGCTGATCGGTCTGGCTGGAAGAGCACCGAACTATATCAGTCTCGTGCTGCTCGGGCCGGTGCCGACCGCGATCCTCGAAGTGGCGATGCGCTTCGGCACGCTGCCGACGATCTTCACCACCGGCGTTTCGGTTACTTTCTCGCCGGTGTTTGCCGGGCTGCATGTGCGCAACGAGCGGGCGGCGTTCAGCGAGGCGCTGGCGGTCGGCTCGTGGCTGGCCTTCGTGCCGTCGGCTTGCATTCTCGTGGTGACGCTGGTGTTCGGCCAGTGGTTCCTCGACCTGTTCTTTCCCGCGCTCTATCAGGATGCCTATATCCCGCTGCTGGTGATCGTGGCGTCCTGCGCGCTGAATGCGGCTTACGGCCTGTCGAGTCCGATCCTGCTGGTGACCGGCTGCCAGCGTCTGGTGCGCACCTATTCGGCTTACCGTCTTGCCACCGTGGTGGTCACTGGTCTTGTGCTGGGGCAATGGCTCGGCGTTACCGGCATTGCGCTGTCGTTCCTGCTCGGCGTGGTGGTGTTCGATCTCGGCCTGGCGCAGCAGATCAGGCCGCAGCTGAACGTGTCGGGCTTTCTGCGGCCACGGGGGCTGCAGGCCCTGTTCAGAACCCTGAAGGTGGCGGGATGACGCGCGCCAGCGGAGCGACGGTTTCCTTGCGTCCTTCCGGCCGGATCGTCGCCGATTGGCCGGCGGTCGCGCTCAACAGCGCCTTTGCCAATGGGCTGGTGCTGGGCGCGTTGGTCTATACGCTGATGTTCGATTTTCTCGACGATCGGATTCGGGTCCCGGTCGCTGGTCTGCTGGGGATTGCCGTCGTGCTGCGTTGCCTCGTCTCATGGGCGCACCCGGCGGGGCAGGCGGCGACGTATCTGTTCTGCGGGCTCATTCTGGTCTGCGTGTTCCAGTTTGTCTTCGTCGGTGATGCACGAGCTCATTCGGTCACCGACTATGCCAGTCTCGCCCTGCGGCTGATGACCAGCATCGCGGTGCTCGTCTACTTCGGCCACGAGAGTCCGATCGTGTCGCCCCGGCTGCTGGTCATCCTGTGTGTAAGCGTGCTTGCCGCTGCCTTGTGGGCGGTCGCGACAGGCGATCCGATCGACTATGCCGGCACGATGCGGCCCGCCAGCTTCACCGGTGGCCTGGAGGGTGTGCATTCCAGCGGTTACGTCGCCACTGCCGCGCTGATCGGTACGATGGTGCTGTGGCGGCACGGTCGGCTCAAAACCGGCTGGAGCCTCGTCATCGGCCTGCCGCTTCTCGCACTCGTTGTGGCGTATCAGGTACGCACCACATGGCTGATGGTTGTCGTGTTTGTGCTGACCAGCCTGTTCCTGCATCTCCGGCATCGGGTGCGCGGCACAGCGTGGCTGCTGTTTCCGATCTGTACGATCCTCGTGGTTCTGGTCGCGCTCGCCTTCAGCGGCGATGTGAACTTTGTCGAGGTGTCGAGCGGTCGTACAAGCGCCTATGAGGAACGGCTCGAGCTCATCACCGGGCGGCCGGCGCTGGAATTCCTGTTCGGCACCGGACCGGGCTCGGAGGTGCTGCCGTCGACGATATGGTGGTGGGAAGCGAAGAACTCGCACAACGACTTCATCGACCTGACGATCCAGATGGGTGTTGCCGGTCTGACGCTGTTTCTGCTGCTGCTCGCCGTCACCTGGCGCATGCGCGACGACGTCCGCCTGCCACTCTACGTGACGTTCGTCGCCAGTTCGCTGTTCAGCAACGGCCTGTTGGCGCGCCCGTTCATCGCGGTGCTGTTCCTCGCCTTCGCGCTGATCCCGCGCGCGCCGGATGCGGGCGGCAAGGAGTGAGCTGCGATGAGCCAGCTACCGCGTCCAGATTTCCACGTCGTCGACAAACAGCTCGAACGGGGCTGGCTCCGAATCGATGTCCGCCAGCTTGGTGAACCATGTGTCGGTGTCGTTCTTGGTGCGGACATTCTCGACATCGAAGATCAGCTTGCCGTCGAGCCAGACCTTGATCGCCCCTTGGACGGGATCGCGCCGGACATAGACGTCGAGCGCGAACCAGCGGTCGAGCGGTGCCGGGGTCTCGTTTGCATAAGTGAGCAATCCATAGGGGGGCTTTGTCCAGTCCGACCAGTTCGGCCCGCGCGAATAGTCGAGGATGGCCTGCGCGAACACCAGCGCGTCGCCGCGGCGCACAAGATAGAGCGGCATCGAGAAGTCGGCATTGGCCGCGCCGGGCGGGGCGCTGCCACCACGGATTTCGCGCGTTCCGGCAATCGAGACGGCGTTATCTTCGGCACTGAGCGAGGCAAGGTTTTTGGCCGGCACGAAATAGTGCCGCCTGGTGTAGATTTCGTTCTTGAAAGCGGCGTCGTCGCCAAAGAATTGCAGCCGGTCCTGACTGCCCTCAACCTCGACGTTCTGGCGCATGAACAGCGCGCGTTTGCCGGCATAGACCTGCTGCTCGCTGAACTCGGTGGTGACGAGCCGGCCGAAGGCGCCGGGCGCGACCATTTCGAAGACATGGTTGAGATCGTCCCAGCGATCGCCATAAGCGTCGCTGCCGCGGAGCCAGGCCCGCTTTCCGTCCTGGGCAACTTCAACAACAACGGGCTCCTCGAAGCCCGCCCGGAAGACCCGCCGCAATCCCGGCACGGCTACGGCATCCTCAGACAGGGTGCGCATCCCACTGTCCCGACTCACGCTGCCGGTTGCTCCCCACACGCCCGCTGCAAGAGCGGCGGTAGCGCAGGACGCTACGAGAAGGTGGAGGCGGTTCACGGTGCAATCTCCCTTCTGTGGTTGGAAGAGGCTCTTACGGGATGTGAGCTGAGGTCTCACGCGTCAATTTGAGTAGTATAGCAGTATTTCTTCCAGAATAATGTATCAAACTGAGGTACCAATATTATACTTAAGGCGTAGTTTGAGGCAGTAGAGTCGTCGATTCCTCGGATGTAGACTTGCTCGCGATAGCAAAAGTCAAATCTAAATCTATCGCGAGATGAATAATGTACGACAATATGTGGCAGGATGGTGGTCGAGCATTTGCGCCGCCGCCAATCGAAGTACTTCGCTATCGAAGCAGCACAGCGAAGCGACTCATGGATATAGTGCTGGCAAGCATCGCTCTGATAATGCTGCTTCCTTTCCTCTGCTTGATAGCGATCGCGATAAAGCTCGATTCACCCGGCCCGATTTTGTTCAGGCAGGGGCGGGGCGGGCTCGATGGTCGCACCTTCGCGATCATGAAATTCAGGACACTGACCGTCATGGAGGATGGTGCGCAGATCACCCAGATCAGTCGTGGCGATTGCCGTGCGACGCGGGTGGGTAGCTTCCTGCGCCGTACCAGCCTTGATGAGCTTCCACAGCTCGTCAATGTCCTGATGGGCGACATGTCGCTGGTCGGGCCGCGGCCTCATGCGTTGGCGCATGACGAAATGTATAGCCGCCTCCTGCCCGAATATTCCGCCCGGTTCTTTGTTCGGCCCGGCATTACCGGCTGGGCGCAGGTGAACGGTGCGCGTGGGCCGACACCGCAACCCACCGACATGAAACGCCGGATCGACTACGACATCTGGTACATCGAGCATTGGACGATCGGGCTCGATGCCCGGATCCTGGCGACGACAGCCTTCGCCATCGTGGCCGGAAAGATGGACGCTTTCTGAAAGCATTTTTCCAATGATTGGGTGAAGGCAGCCGCGTGAGATTTCTAATCTCGCGCGGCTGCTTGCCACAGGGCGACCAGCCGGTCGGTGTAAGATGACAGCCGGTAGTGCGCGGCATGCGCGTCGCGGGCATTGGCTCCGAGTGTCTGCCGGAGTTCTGGGTCCGCGATCAGGCGCTGCAGCGCGTCGGCAAGAGCCACGCTATCGCCGACCGGTACGATCAGGCCGGTGCTGCCGTCCTCGATCATGTCAGGGACCGAGCCGACGGGGGTCGAGATCACCGCGATACCGTGCGCAAACGCCTCGATGATCGACATTGGCAGGTTCTCGGCCAGCGACGGGAGTACGAAGATATCGGTTTCCTGCAGGATCTGATCGACCTGTTCAGGCCCGACCCAGCCCGGAACGTCAACCCGATCGGTAAGGTCAAGATTGCGCACCAGGGCGCGGGTTTCAGCGATCTCACCGTCGCCGGCGAGCACGGCGCGCCAGCCACCAACGGGAAGTGCAGCCAGCGCGTCAACGAGTTGCGGTGTGCCTTTGCGGGGCCCGAGCCGGCCGAGAAAGGAGATGACAATAGGCTGCCCGCTCTTGGGGCTGCGCGGTAAATCCGGCGCGCGGGTGGCGTTGGGAAGGATGTTGATCCGCCGGGCGGCTTCCGGCACGCGCTTTGCGACGAATTCCTCCCAGACGCGACCGAGCACCAGAATGCCGGCGGCGCGGCGGAAGAAACGGTCGATGATTTTTGCCGCGAGGTCGCCGCGTGCTGTCCAGAACTCGCGATATTCGGCGCCATGCAGGTGGATCACATAGGGTGTGCGGCAGGCATCGGCGATGGTGCCGAAAACCAGCTTGCGTGCGGTACTGCCGGAGGAGGCGAGGTTGATGTGCAGCACGTCGCAGCGGCCAGCCATGCAGATTGAAGCGACACGCAGCACGGCCTGGAGAAACACCAGCGGTTTCAGCAGCGGGACGTCGCCGCGCGTGCTGACAAAGCGCACTGCGACACCCGTCTCCTGCCTGCCGGCCAGTTCCTCGCTGACATTGTCCATCATCCGCGAGATGCCACCGAGCCCACCGACGCCGGGCGTCAGCACGATCACCCGCAATGGATGCTTGTTCGCTCGCTTTCTGGCCCTTTCCGGGCGCGACTGCGGGTCGTTTGTCGTCAATTCGGGAAGAATTGCTTCCGATTCCCGTTGCAATGTCATGAAACCAGCCCCGTCGCTCGATAATAACGGATTGTCTCGCGCAGGCCGTGCTCGATGCCGAACGGAGGATGGAAGTCGATGTCGCGGGTGATCTTTTCGCTGGCAAAGCGGCGGCGATTGGCGAGCACCATGGCAGACGGGTTGGCGAACGCGGCGGCCCGCAGTGTCAGATGCGGCACCGGTACCGATCGGGCACGAATTCCGAACTCGCTGGCGATCCAGGACAACAGGGTCTGCAACGGCACGCTCTCGCTGTGGATGAACGCCTGCCCGACTGCGCCCGGATGTTGGGCAAGTGCCACGAGGGCTGCTGCGACATCGCCGCCAAAGACATAATTCGCCCACACCGTGCTACGCACCGGATGGGGGGCGAAGCCGGTGCGGGCAAGACGGATCAGCGACGTTGCCGTCGGCTGTGACACGGTGTGGATGCCGCCGAGCGCGACCGGCACCTGCAGGATTGTCCACGGGGTGATCTTTGGATCGGCAGCGCAGACAAGCGCCTCGGCCTCGGTCTTGGAAATGTCGTAGGGCAGGGCCAGTGGGGTGTGGGGACTGGTCTCGTCCAGCACCTGCTCCTCCAGTCCGTGCAGACCATAGACACTGCAGGTGCTGAGAAAGACGAGGCGGGTGCCCGGCCAATGCGCGACCGCGTCGAGCACGTTGCGCGTCCCGGTGACGTTGACGGCACGTGCAGCGGCCAGCGACACGCCATTGGCGTTGCGCCCGACGAGCGCGGCGAGATGAAACACCGCATCGGTACCACGGACCAGTCGCTGCAGCACAACGGGATCACGGACGTCGCCGCGGAAGATTTCCACATCCGCGAACAAGGACGGTATGGGCAAATCAGGCAGCAACAGCGCGCGTGTCTCCACGCCCGCTGCGTGCAACGCCTGCACGAGGTATCTGCCGATCATTCCGTCTGCGCCGGTAATCGCGCATCGTCTCACGGCGATCTCCTCTTGCGGATCCTGTCTATGGGAAGTCATTGCCGCCCCAGCCTGCAAGTGATGATGCGGGCCTGCTGTCGGGGGGTAAACCTGACTGAAAGTGGTAGCTACCACCGCCGATTGGCACTCCCGGGCCGCTTCTAGGCTGAGGGAAGCGCGCGAGGAGGTAGCTTGAACGCCTTTGGAGTGAGGATGGATGTCTGCAGACACCCGATTTCGTGTCTAGGGTCTAAGCTCCGACACCTCCAGAATTGCATTTCATGCAAGGGTACCAAGAGGCCGGGCGATGAGCGAACTTTCAAGCAAGCTGAACAAGATCACCTCCGATGACGAAGGTGACGGAAGGGCCGACACGCCACGCCGGCTGAAGTCGGCGCGCGTCACCGTGCTCCCCCAGCCGACACCCCCGACTGCAACCGGCCTGCGGGACATGCTTGCGCTGATCAGGGGAAACATCGCTCTCATCTTGCTCATGATCTTGCTGAGTCTGGGCGCAGGCTGGGCGTATCTCACGTTTTCCCCGCCGCGCTATGTCGCCAGCGCGACCCTGCTGGTCGATCCCGAATCCGCGACGGTGCCGCAGGAATATTACATTGAAAGCCAGACGCAGATGATGCGCTCCGACCCGGTGGTGCGCGCCGTTGTCGACCAGCTCGGCCTTGTGAACGCGGGCATCGCCAAGGACGATGAAGCTCTCTTCATTGACCAGGCGCGCGCGGCGAAACGGTATCTCGGCCAGTTTATTCCTGCTCTCGCCAGCGCTGAAAAGAGTGGTGACAAGGTGCAGGAGGCGATGCAGACGCTGCGCCGCAACCTGACGATTTCGCGTCCGGCCATGACGCCGATCATGACGATCTCTTACGATTCCACCGATGCGGCCCGGGCCGCTGCAATCGTCAGTACGCTCATCGACACCTACGGGGTGCAACGCCGCGATGGCGAGATGGCTGCCATGCAGCAATCCGTCGTCTGGCTGACGCAACGCCTCAGTGAGCTGCGGCTTCAGTATGAGACGGCGGAACGCGCGGTCGAGAGCTTCAGGGCAGCAAACAATATCGTCGGCTCCGGCAGCAACCAGAGCCTCCTGGCCGAGCAGCGCCTGTACGAGCTGAGCATGCAACTCGAGGCGGCAAGGGCGGGTGCCGGAGACGCAGTTCCGTCGTTGGGCGTTCAGCCTGATGCAAGCGACAGGACGACCGGCATTTTGCCGGAGCGGCGCGTGGCCGCGCTGGATTCAGGCATCGCGACCGATGCGCCGCAGCCGGTCGGGGTTCAGCGTCCGGTGGCGACACCGACAAGCGAGCCCAGTGAGGCGACGCGACAGCTCGCCGCTCTCCAGGGAGCCTTCGAAGAGGCCAGCCTCAAGGTCCGGGAAATCAACCGGCAAGGAGCCCGTCTGAGGGAATTGGAAGCCTCCACCGAAACTTACCGGACACTCTATGGCAAAATGCAGTTACGCTACGAGGAAGCGGTTCAGCAGACCATGGTGCCGGAACATGATGGGGTGCAGGTGCTGATCGCGGCGCAGCAGCCCCGCAACCCCAGCCATCCCCGCCCGCTTCTCGTGATCGTCTTTGCCGTCGCATTCGGTGTTGCGCTCGGCGTTGGGGCCGCCGTGCTCAGAGAGTGGTTGGCGCTGGAGCCTGCGGACCCTGCGTGAGGCGTCGAGGGCCTCCTCCCGGCGGCTCACTTTTCCCCAAACGGCTCCGGTGTGGAGGGGCCCAGCAGCTTGGCTGCAAGCTCGGCGGGTTTGTGCACGCCGAGCTTCTGCTTGATCGAGCGTCGGTGTACTTCCACCGTGCGGGGTGAAATGCCCATCGCCAGCCCGATCTCCTTGCTGGTGTAGCCATTGACCATGCCGCGCGCCACTTCACGCTGGCGCAGGGTCAGCGCGGCGGAGGCAGGGGCGCGGTCCTGCAAGTGCTCAAGCGTCCACACCGTGAGCTGAAACGGATCTTCTGGCGTCAGGGTTCGCCCGCGTGCCCGCACCCAGATGATTTCGCCATTGCGCCGTTGCATGAAGCGCTCGTCTTCGTAGCTGTCCGGCTTCTGCAGCCAGCGTTGCCAGCGGGTTCCGACCTTCTCGAAATCGACGCTGGACGGATAGAGCACGCGGATCGACTGGCCCTCGAGGTCGATGCGCGACCAGCCGAAGATATGCTCGATCTCGGCATTGGCCGAAACGATGCGCCGGTTTGCCAGAACGACGATGCCGGCTGGCGCGTTGCGGAAGCCGAGCACGCTCAGGTCCTGCTCTGTCATATTGGCAATTTCGATCACTTTCCCGCGCTCCCGGTCGGCAAGTCAGTTCAGACTACATACGTAGTTTATACGTAACTACCTACGTATTTGCTCGTATTGTCTGTTTCCAGTGATTTCTGGAATAATCAGGGAGAAGAGGAGTCCATCGTGCAATCTGAAACCTACATCATTGGCAGCGGCCATACGAAGTTCGGCCGGCTGGGACAGAACCTTGAAGAGCTGGTGGTGGAAGCCGCGCAGGAAGCTCTCCTCGAAGCAGAGATAGCGCCTGCCGAGATTGACGCGATTTATTTCGGGCATTTCAACTCCGGGCTCGTGACCGATGGCTTTGCCTCGTCGCTGGTGCTTCAGGCCCATCCCGACCTGCGCTTCAAGCCTGCGACCCGGTGCGAGAATGCGTGCGGGTCGGGGGCGGCGGCGATCTTTGGCGGCTTGAACCTGATCCAGTCCGGCAAGGCACGCAACGTGCTGGTGGTCGGCGCGGAAAAGATGACGCATCGCTCGACGGCGGATGTCACGACGGCGCTGGCCGGCGCCGGCTATCAGAATGATCCGAGGGAAGCAGCGCTCAGTTTCCCGCAGGTGTTTGGTCTTGCCGCGCAAGCCTATGCCGAGCGCTACGACAATCCGCTCGATGCGATGGCACGTATTGCCGCCAAGAACCACGCCAATGCGATGCACAATCCGCTGGCGCAGATGCATCGGCCAATGACATTCGAACAGTGCCGTGACGTGTCGGACAGGAACCCGCTGATTGCGCCGCCACTGCGTTTGAGCGACTGTTCGCTGATCACCGATGGTGCTGCCGCAATCGTGCTGAGCAGCGCGGACGGCCGCGCGTCGTCCGCCAAGCGACGCGTGCGCATGGCGTCGGCCGAGCATGTGTCGGATTTCCTGCCGATGAGCCGCCGCGATTTCATCGCCTTTGAGGGGCCGGAACGGGCGATCCAGACTGCGTTCAAAAATGCCGGCATCAGCGTTGACGATGTCGACTTTGCCGAGGTGCATGACTGCTTCACCATTGCGGAGCTGCTGATCTATGAAGCCATGGGGCTGACGCCCAAGGGCATGGGCGCGAAAGCCATCGAGGAAGGTCGGGTGCTGGCGGACGGCGCAACACCGGTCAATCTGTCGGGAGGGCTGAAGGCTAAGGGGCATCCGGTGGGTGCGACCGGCGTGTCGATGCATGCGCTGGGCTTCCGTCAGTTGACGGGGCAGGCCGGAGACATGCAGCGTCGTGATGCCGAATGGGGTCTCGTCTTCAACATGGGCGGCGCAGCGGTTGCCAATTACGCAAGCGTCCTGCACGCAGACCGGGCCTGAGGGGAAAACAATGAACATCGCCAACTGGCTTTACCAGACCGCGCACAGCTGGCCTGAACGCACCGCCGTGCTCGACGG
>JBEBXE010000052.1:0-14263 GCA_040391705.1 Aerobium aerolatum | reverse complement strand
GCGCTTCCCGTCGGCGTGCCGAAGCTGATCATCTCCACCATCGCGTCCGGCGACGTCTCCGCCTATGTCGGCCCTGCCGATATCATGATGATGCATTCGGTGGTGGATGTTCAGGGGCTGAACTCGATCACGCGGCAGGTGCTCGCCAACGGCGCCAACGCTATCGCCGGCATGGTCAAGGCGCGGCGCGACGCGGAAGCGGTGCGGGTCGACACGGAGGTGCGGCCTGCCGCTGCCCTGACAATGTTCGGCGTCACCACGACGTGCGTCCAGCAGATCACCGCGGCGCTCGATACAGATTATGATTGTCTGGTTTTCCATGCCACCGGCACCGGGGGGCGTTCGATGGAAAAGCTCATCGATTCACGCCTGGTCCAGGGTGTCATCGACATCACCACGACCGAGGTCTGCGACATGCTGGTCGGCGGTATTTTCCCGGCCACTGAGGATCGCTTCGGCGCGATCATCCGCACCCGCATCCCGTATATCGGCTCGGTCGGGGCTGTCGACATGGTCAATTTCGGGGCGTTCGAAACGGTGCCGCAGAAGTTCCGCAGCCGCAATCTCTACCGCCACAATCCGCAGGTGACGCTGATGCGCACCACGGCGGAGGAAAACACCGCCATCGGCCGCTGGATCGGCCAACGTCTCAACCAGATGGAGGGCCCGGTGCGCTTCTTCCTGCCGCAAGGCGGGGTGTCGGCGCTCGATGCGCCGGGCAAGCCGTTCCACGATCCTGCTGCCGACGCCGCGTTGTTCCGCGCGCTGGAGCAGACCGTGCGCCAGACCTCGGCGCGCCAGTTGATCCCTCTGCCCCACAACATCAACGACCCTGAATTTTCCGCCGAAGTGGTGAAGGCCTACCGCGCGCTGCATGGCAGCGGTCGGCCGCAGCGGCGCGCAAGGACGAGGTAGGACATGGCAATTGCACGAGCCGACATACTGGAGAAATTCCGCGCCATGATCGCGCGCGGCGAGCCGATCGTCGGCGGCGGGGCGGGCACCGGCCTGTCTGCCAAATGCGAGGAAGAAGGCGGGATCGACCTGATCGTCATCTACAATTCGGGCCGCTACCGCATGGCGGGACGCGGGTCACTGGCCGGCCTGCTCGCCTATGGCGACTCCAACGCCATCGTCGTCGACATGGCCCGCGAAGTGCTGCCGGTGGTCCGGCACACGCCGGTGCTGGCCGGTGTCAACGGCACCGATCCGTTCCGGCAGATGGATGTCTTTCTCGACGAGTTGAAGCGGCTGGGCTTTTCCGGCGTGCAGAACTTTCCCACCGTCGGCATCATCGACGGCACCTTCCGCGCCAATCTCGAGGAAACCGGGATGTCCTACGCGCTGGAGGTCGACATGATCGCCAAGGCGCATGCCCGCGATATGCTGACCACGCCCTACGTGTTCAACGAGAGCGAGGCTGCGGCGATGGCCGGAGCCGGCGCTGATATCATCGTTTGCCACATGGGGCTGACCACCGGCGGCTCGATCGGCGCGGAAACCGCGCTGAAGCTCGCCGATTGTCCGGCGCTGATCGACAGCTGGGCGGCCGCCGCGCTGGCGGTCAATCCCGAGGTGATCGTGCTGTCGCATGGCGGGCCGATCGCCACGCCGGACGATGCCGACTTCATCATGAAGAACACGACCAATTGCCATGGCTTCTACGGCGCTTCTTCGATGGAGCGGCTGCCGACGGAAGTCGCGCTTACCGAGCAGACCCGCAAGTTCAAGCGGATCAAGGGAAACTGAGTTGCCGATCGCAATCACACGATCGGAGCCTTCGCGGGAGGGACGCACATGACCGGGCAGATAATCGGCCAGCTGATCTTATGGCTCATCGCAGCCGTCATCGTCATCGCTATCATCTACTGGGTGATGCATTGGCTGTACCGTCGTTCGACCAAGGAAATCGCCTTCGTGCGAACCGGTCTGCTCGGCGAAAAGGTGGTGATCGACGGTGGCGCCTTCGTGTGGCCGATCGTGCACGACGTCACGCCGGTCAGCATGAACACGCTGGTGCTGGAAGTGGTGCGCAACAAGGCCCAGGCCCTGATCACCCGCGACCGGATGCGTGTCGACGTCGAGGCCGAGTTCTACGTCCGCGTGCGGCCCACCCGTGAAGCCGTCGCCATCGCCGCATCGACCCTGGGCCGGCGCACGCTCGACGCCAAGAACCTGCACGAATTGCTCTCCGGCAAGTTCGAGAGCGCGATGCGCGCCATCGCCGCCGAGATGTCGATGGGCGAAATGCACGAACAGCGCGGCGTTTACGTCACGCGGGTTCGCGAGGCCGCCCAGGAGGACCTGTCCCGCAACGGTCTGGAACTGGAATCGGTCGCCATCGTCGATATCGACCAGACGGCACTGGAATATTTCAATCCGTCTAATCGCTTCGATGCCGAAGGTTTGACCTCGCTGATCAAGGACATCGAGGAGCGTCGCACCACCCGCAACGACATCGAACAGAGCGCGATGATTCAAATCCGCACCCGCAACCTCGAAGCCGAAAAGCAATCGCTGTCGATTGAGCGCGAGAGCGAAGAGGCGCGGCTCGAGCAGGAGCGCGATGTCGAATTCCGCCGCGCCCATCAGCGGGCCCAGCTGGTCCGCGAGCGCGCCGAGCGCGACACCGAGGCGGAAAGCGCCCAGATCACCGCGCGCGAAACCATCGAGCGGGCGCGGATCGCCAATGAGCAGTCCATCGCCGAAAGCCGCATCGCGTCCGAACGCGAGATCAGGCAGCGCGAGATCGAACGGCAGAAAACCATCGACGTCGCCGAGATCGCGACGCTTGAGGAGATCGGGAAAGCGCGCATCCTGCAGGAACGCTCGGTCGCTGAAAGTCGGATCACCAACGAGGAAGATATCCGCCGCCGTGAAATCGACCGTGGCCGGGCGATCGAGGAAGCCGAGATCGCGGCCAAGGAGACAACGGAGAAGGCCCGCATTCTGCAGGAACGCGCGGTGGCTGAAAGCCGGATCACCAACGAGGAAGACATTCGCCGCCGCGAAATCGACCGCACCCGCGCGATCGAGGAAGCCGAGATCGCCTCGCGCGAGGCAACCGAGAAGCTGCGTATCCTCGAAGCCGCCAACACCAATGAGGAGCGCATCCTGTCGGACCGCAAGATCCGCGAGCTGGAGATCCAGCGGCAACAGGTGTTGGAGGAAGCGGAAATTGCCGCCGGTCAGTCCACCGAAGCGGCGCGCATCGCCCGCGAAAAGAAGATCGCCGCCGAACGCATCGCATCCGAACAGGATACGCGCGAACGCGAGATCGCCAGCAACCGTGCGGTAGACACAGCCGATCTTGAAGCGCGCGAGACGGTCGAGACCGCTCGTATCGGGCTGGATGCCAGGATCGAGCGCGAGCGGATCAGCACTGACAAGGATACGCGCGAACGCGATATCGAGCGGCGCAAGCTGCTCGAGGAAGCCCAGGTGGCTGCCGACGAGGCCATCGAGGCCGCCCGCATTGCCCAGCGCAAATCGCTCGATTTTGAGCGCATCGCCGCCGAGCAGGCGACGCGCCAGCGCGAGATCGACCGCGAAACCGCTGTCGAGGGAGCAACCGAACAGCGCGCCATCGAGCTCTCCGCCAAGAAGAGCGAACGCGCCGAGGCAGATGCGCGCGTCAGGCAGTCCGAGATTGTCGCGCAGCGTGAAATCGAGAAGTCCGACATCGGACGCCAGCAGGTGCTGGACGCCGCCAAGCTTGAGCGCCAGCGCGCGCTGGAGCAGCTCGAGATTGCCCGTGTCCAGACACTGCGCGAAGCGGAAATCGCTTCGAAGGAGGACGTCGAGAGGGCCCGCATCGCGTCCGAGCGCGGTCTCGACGAGGCCCGCATCGGCCACGAGACCCAGCGCCGTAAGCTTGAAGTCGAGCGCGAGAAGGTCATCGAGACGGTGCAGATGGAAAAGGCCATCGCGCTCTACAAGAAGAGCCTGGAGGAATCCGCTGCCCGCGCCGAGGCCGACATCGGGCACGCCCGTGCGGCCCAGGCCGAGGAGCAGGTCAAGACGGCCCGCGAGACCGAGGAAGCCAATCGACGCAAGAGTGTCGACCTGGTGCTGGCCGAAAAGCGCGCGCAGGAAGAAATGATCGCTGCGGAAGCGCACAAGGTTCGCCGTGCAGTCGAGGCCGAAGCGCAGAAACTGCTCAACGAGGCCGAAAACGTCCTCTCCGATCCAGCGCGCCATTCGCTGTTCCGTCGCAAGCTGCTCGAGCATGTCGAGGGCATCGTTGCCGCGTCGGTCAAGCCGCTGGAGAAGATCCAGGACATCCGCATCATGCAGCTCGACGGCTTGTCGGGCGGCAATGGCGGCGAGCGTGCCAACATGACCGACGAGGTCATCAACTCGGCGCTGCGCTACCGGGTGCAGGCACCGCTGGTCGACAGCCTGCTGGCCGACATCGGCATCGAAGGCGGCAATCTGACCAAACAGGGCGGCCTGATTCGCGAGGCGTCGGACATGCAGCGCATCGCCAGCGAAGCGTCCAAGCAGACGCGCTTCGGCGGTGACAACGGGTCGGGTGGCGACGGTGCCGCCAAGCCTTCCGCGCCGCGTTCGAAGAAGTAAGGGGGAGCATCATGCCCAGGGTTTTCGTCTCGTCGGTGATCAACGCTCCTGCCGCCAAGGTGTGGGAACGGGTGCGCGACTTCAACGCTCTGCCACGCTGGCATCCGCGTATCCGCGAAAGCCGGATTGAGAACGGCGAACCGTCGGACAAGATCGGCTGCGTGCGTGCCTTCAGCCTGCAGAACGGCGATCAGCTGCGCGAAAAGCTGCTTGGCCTGTCCGACTACGACATGTTCTGCACCTATGCGATCCTCGAAAGCCCGATGCCGCTGACCAACTACATCGCCAATCTGCGACTGACGCCGATCACCGATGGCGACCGAACCTTCGCGGAGTGGACAGCCGAATTCGATTGCGAAGACGAGGCCGCCGACGACCTCGTCAACGGCATCGGCGGCAACGTTTTTCAGGGCGGCTTCGACGCGCTCAAACGGCATTTCGGCGGGTAGGGCGATGGTGAAGATCGTCAAAAGCACGATCCTGGAAGCGCCGGTCGAGGCGGTGTGGGCGGTGCTGCGCGATTTCAACGGCCACGACCAGTGGCACACGGTGGTCGCCGACAGCCAGATCGAACGCGGCCAGCCCTCCGACAAGATTGGCTGCGTGCGGCGGTTCCATCTCGCCGACGGGGCGGAGCTGCGCGAGCAGCTTTTGATGCTGTCGGACATCGACATGGCGTTCTCCTACTGCCTGCTCGATACGCCGATCCCGCTGCTCAACTACGTCGCCCATGTGCGGCTGATCCCGGTCACCGATGGCGACATGACCTTCTGGCACTGGGAGTCGCGTTTCGACACGCCGCCGGGCCGCGAAGCCGAGCTGGAAAAGCAGGTCGGCGAGGACATCTACGAAGGCGGCTTTCGCGCCGTCCGCGACTTCATGGGGCTGTCGTCCCCGTCCCACGGAGGGGGAGCCTGATGCCGGTGAAAGTAGAGACCTACGACCGCACCGAAGAGGCGGCACGGGCGCTGGCATCGAGCCGGTCGGCCAAATTCTTCGGCGGTGGCACGTTGGTCATGCGGGCGGTCAACGCCGGTGACCAATCGTTCGACACCATCATCCGCCTACGCGATCCGTCGTTCCGAACGATCCGCGCCGAAGGCGACGGCATTGTCATCGGTGCCGGGGCGACGATGGCGGCGGTAGCGGCCAATCGCGATCTCGCCTTTCTCGCACCGGTGGCGCGCATCGTCGGCGGCCCGGCGATCCGCAACATGGCAACCGTCGGCGGCAATCTCTTTGCCCCCGGCAATTACGGCGACTTCGCCACCGCTTTGCTGGCGCTCGGTGCGACGGTGATGCTGGCGGGAAGCAGCGGTCGCGGCGTGCCGATTGACGAGTTCCTGCGTGACCGCGACCGCTACGCCACCTCGCTGGTGCAGGCGGTGAGCGTGCCGCGCCCACGTGATGCCGGGGCGTTTCGCTTCGTCAAGGTCAGCCGGGTCAAGCCCAAGGGTGTCGCGGTGCTGTCCATCGCCGCCTTCGTGCCGCAGAGCGGCGGCCGCGTTCAGGGCGCGCGTGTCGCCTATGCGTCGATGGGGCCGACGCCGCTGCGGGCTACTGCGGTCGAGCGTGTGCTGGAGGGCCAGCCGCTGGACGCCGCAACGATCGAGCGCGCCGCTGCGGTGGCGGTCGACGGCATCACCCCACCGACCGACGCGCTGGCGTCATCCTGGTATCGCGCGCAGGTGACGGGCGTGCATCTCAAGCGGCTGCTGACGGGCGAACGGAGATAGGCATGGCAAAGAAACCTGTCCAGTTTCACTTGAATGGCTCCGAGAAGGCGGTGTTCGTCGACGACGGCCAGAACCTGCTCGACGTACTGCGGCGCGGGGTCGGTGACCTGACGCCGAAATACGGCTGCGGCCAAGGCACCTGCGGCACCTGTACCGTCCTGATTGACGGCGAACCGCATCTGTCCTGCCTGGTGCTGGCCGAAACGGTGGAGGGCAAACAAATCTCCACCACCGCCGGCTTGCAGAACGGCAGCGAACTGCATCCGCTGCAAAAGGCCTTCATGGACGGATTTGCCGCCCAGTGCGGCTATTGCACGCCCGGCATGCTGATGGCGGCAAGCGCGCTTCTGGCGCGCAATTCCAATCCGTCCCGCGAGGACGTCGTCGAAGCCATTTCCGGGAACATCTGCCGGTGCACCGGCTACGAGCCGATTATCAACGCCATCCTCGCAGCCGCGAAGGATGGTGGGGTGCGGCGCTATGGGTGAGGTGAAATCATGACCATCGAATTCCGCAAGGAATATTTCGCCGACGAACGGGATGACAATCTCAACGAGATCGGCAAGCCGACCCAGCGCCAGGATGCGCTTGGCCATGTCACCGGCCGCTCGCCCTATTTCGACGACCATCTGTTCAACGGATTGCTGCATATCCGCTGCGTCCGCAGCCCGCATCACCATGCCCGCATCCGTCGCATCGACACCAGCGAGGCCGAGCGGATGCCGGGCGTCGTGCGCATCGTCACCGGCAAGGACGTGCCGCACAACCTCAACACGCTGCTGTCGCTGCTCGATTTCGGCCTTGATGACGAACCGTTGCTGTCGGAGAAAAAGGTCTCCTACAAGGGCGAGCCGGTTGCCGCCGTGATCGCCGAGAGTGATCGCGCCGCGCGCGACGCCGTTGCCAAGGTGCGGGTGGACTGGGAAGAACTGCCCGCCGTGCTCGACGTCGAGGACGCGATCAAGCCGGGCGCGCCGGTGGTCAACGAAGTCTATCCGGGCAACCTCTTCGTCTATCACGGCAAATACGATCACCAGAAACTGCGCTTTGGCGACGTCGAAGCTGGCTTTGCCCAGGCCGACAAGATCATCGAGGGGCGCTATCAGATGTCGCCGATCGAGCAGGCCCCGACCGAGACCTGCGGCGCGATCGCGGCTCCCGAAACCAATGATCGCTTCGTCGTTTACACCTCGACGCAGGCGTTGTTCTTCTCGCTCGACACCACCTCGAAGCTGTTGAAAATGCCGTCCAACCGGCTGCATTTCATTGGCGGCACCGTCGGCGGCGGCTTCGGCGGCAAGGTCGACTCGCTGCACGAGCCGATGGCTGTGCTCGGCACGTTGGTGACCGGAAAGCCGTGCAAATACATCTTCGACCGCGAGGAAGAGATGCAGGTCGGCGCGCCGCGCGGGGCGGAACGCTGGTATCTGAAGGACGGGGTGATGAATGACGGGCGCATCGTTGCGCGCAAGTTCATCGGCTATTTCGACAGCGGCGCCTACACCCGCCTGTCGTCCTACGCGATCATCAAGGGCGTCGGCCATCTGCCGGGGCCGTACACCATCCCCAACGTCTATGCCGACGTCTATTGCGTCTTCACCAACCGCACGCCGGCCACCGCTATGCGCGGCTTTGGCATCACCGGCGTCGACTTCGCCATCGAAGCTCATATGGACAAGGTGGCGTATGAGGTCGGCATCGACCCGATCGAACTGCGCATCCTCAACGCCTATCGCGACGGCGACATGAAGGCGCATCGGCGTCTCGCCAAGAACACCGCGTTGATCGAGTGCTGTCACGTCGCAGCCGAGAAGGCTAACTGGGCGCTGAGCGCGCAGGCGCAACAGGCATCGTCGTTGCGCGATGGCGGCGGCGAACGTGGCAAGATCCCGAACTACACCGCCACCGACCAGAACGGGCTCGTCACCGGCTTTGCGTCCACCGCCTATGCGCGCAAGAACAAGCGCAACGATCCGCAGCCGGCTGCGCCAGCGCCAGCGTCGATGTCGCGTCACGACAGCATGCCGGTCACGCCGCGTTACGAGCCGCCAGTACGGCCCCAGCCAGCGCAGCCGGCCCAGCCTGCCTACACGCCGCCGCCTGCCGCTGCCCCGGCTGCACCGGAACGGCGGACGAGTTTTTCCTCCATTTCCGGGCTGAGGAGGCGCTGACATGACCATTCATCGCGGACGCGGTTTCGCGTCGATCAACTACCCCATCGGCATGAATCTGGGCGGCGATCCGTCCCAGGCGCTGGTCCATTCCAACCCCGGCGGCAAATTCATGGTGGCGCTGTCCTCGATCGATCTCGGGCAGGGGCTGAAATCGGTGACGCGGCAGATTGCGGCCGAGACGCTCGGCGTGCCGGTCGAGGACGTCTATGTCGATACTGCCGATTCCGACACCGGCCCGCATTGCATGGGCTCGTTTGCCTCGCGTGGCACCCATCGCGTCGGCAACGCTGTCATCCAGGCAGCGCAGGAAGCCCGCGCGGTGATGCTGGAGGCGGCAGCCGAGGAGCTGGAAGTCGACCCCGCTGACCTTGTCACCGACGGCAAGGGCAACATTCACGTCAAGGGCGCGCCATCGAAATCGATCACCACGGCAGAAGCCTGTGGCGCGGCGCAGTTCAAGCAGGGCCGTACCGTCTCCGGGCGTGGCATTTTCCTGATCCCGCTGTCGGAAGTCGATCCGGAAACTGGCGAGATGACGCCGGTGTCGTGCTTTGCCCACGCGGCGATGATCGTCGATATCGAGGTCGATGACGAGACCGGCGAGCTCGAAGTGTTGCAGATGAACAGCGCCTACGAACTCGGCCGCGCGCTCAATCCTCGGCTGGTCGAACAGCAACTCGTCGGCGGCGCGTGGATGGGGATGAGCCATGCCGCTTGGGAGACGACGGAACCGTATTATCCCGAGCGTTCGCACGGCCCGCTCGACTTCAATACCTATCTGATGCCGGGGCCGGGCGATATCGCTGCGCACCACATATCGATCCTTGAACGCCCGGCGCCCGACGGTCCCTTCGGTGGCAAGGGACCGGGCGAAATGTGCGCCAATCCGGTGCTGCCGGCGATGGCCAATGCAGTGTTCAATGCCGTTGGTGTGCGGATCGACGACCTGCCGATCACGCCGGAAAAGATCCTGCGCGGTATTCTCGCCAATGGTGGCGCGCGGCCGCAAGGGCGGCGGAATTGAGGCGCTGAGGCATGGCGGTCAGACGCTCCATTGTCGGCATCGACAGCCCGGACAAGCTGGCGACAGCGCTGCGTGACGCGCAGTACCTGGCCGACGACGGCCTGTCGACCGCCGCCTATCTCGGGCTGGCTCTGGGCAAGCCGCTGTTGCTCGAAGGCGCGCCCGGCGTCGGCAAGACCGAAGGCGCAAAGGCGCTGGCGTCGATCCTCGGCCGGCAGCTGGTACGGCTGCAATGCTATGAAGGCATCGACGCCGCGCACGCCCTCTACGAGTGGAACTATCCGCGCCAGATGCTGTCGATCCGGCAGGCCGGCGACGTCTATGTCAACATCTACTCGGACGACTTTTTGATCGCCCGGCCGATGCTGGAAGCGTTGCGCCATCCGCGCGATACCGTGCTTTTGATCGACGAAATCGACCGCGCCGACCATGAATTCGAAGCGTTTCTGCTCGAATTCCTGTCGGATTTCTCAATTTCCATCCCGGAACGCGGCACAATTCGCGCGGAAGAGCATCCCGTCGTCGTTCTGACCTCGAACCGGACACGCGAATTGCACGAGGCGCTGCGGCGCCGTTGCGTCTATCACTGGATCGATTATCCGCATCCCAAGCTCGAAGCCGAGATCGTCATGATGCGCGCATCGAGCGTTGCCCACGACACTGCCTATCGGGTCGTCGCTGCGGTTGGCGCGTTGCGTGCCGAGCCGCTGGCCAAGCCGCCGGGCGTTGCGGAAACGGTGGAATGGGCCGAGGCAGCGACGCTGCTGCACCAGCAGGGCTCGTCGTGGCCAAATGCCTTCCGCCGCGCCATCGGAGTTGCCCTGAAGGACCATGACGACCTCCTGTATATGGAACAGCGTCTTGACCACATCCTCGGCGGGGAGGCGGCATGATCGACGACCTGCCGCGTTCGCTCAAACCGTTTCTGGATTTCGCCACGTTGTTGCGCGCCAACGAGTTTTCGGTGGCACCCGAGCAGACGCAGACCTTCATCGCGGCGGTCGGGCTGTTGGGGCCACGCTCGATGGAGGACATCTACCGCGCCGCCCATGCCACCATCGGGCCGTCGCCGGAGCGGGTGCGCGATTTCGAGGCGCTGTTTCGGCTGGCGTTTCTGGGCAACACCATCGCCGCGCCGGTGCCGGGTGAACCTGAAGACGATGACGAAGAGGTGCAGGCCTTCGACGACCGCGATGGCGACAGCGAGCCCCCGGAAATCGACGAGACGGAAGAGTCGGGCGGGCAGCCCAGCGGCGCGGAACGGTTGTTTGCGCGTAATTTCGCCGGTGTCGGCGAGACGGAAGCGTTGCGTCGCTTTCGCCGGGAAGCACCCAACGCCTTGCCCAAACGCCGCTCGCGCCGGTTGATGGCCTCAAAGGGGCGCGGCCAGCTCGATATGCGCCGGGCGATGCGCGAGGCGGTGCGCCGCGACGGCGAAGTGGTGCATCTGCCGGCGCTGGAACGGCGCAAGCGCCGCCGCCGCGTATTGCTGCTGATCGACGTTTCCGGCTCGATGAAGGATTACACCGACGTGTCGTTGCGCTTTGCCCATGCGCTGGCGCAGTCCACCGACCGGCTCGAAGTGTTCACGCTCGGCACCCGCCTGACGCGCACCACCCGCGCCTTGCGGCGGCGCAATCGCGAGCGGGCGCTGGCGCAGGCGTCCGGACTGGTCGCCGACTGGGATGGCGGCACGCGACTGGGCGATGCGCTTCAGGCGTTCCTGTCGGTCCCGCGCTTTTCCGGTTTCGCGCGCGGCGCCATGGTCGTGGTGCTGTCGGACGGGCTGGAGCGCGGCGACTATGGCGCGATGACCGACGCGGTCGAGCGTCTGTCGCGACTGGCCTGGGGCATTCTGTGGCTGTCGCCTCTGGCCGGTGCCGCCGACTACGCCGCCGAGACCGCCGCCTTGCGCTCGGTGCTGCCCTTCATCGACCGGCTTGGCGACGGGTCGACCGCGCAGCGGCTGTGCGCCGAGGTGCTGGGGTTTGAGAAGGAAATGGCAGCATGAAGATCATCGATGCGCATCACCACATCTGGCGGCAAGCGGATTTGCCGTGGCTGCTCGGTCCGTCGCAACCGCGCATCTTCGGCGCGTATGACGCCATCAAGCGCGATTATCCAATCGAGGAATTTTTAGCCGATATCGCCGGATCGAACGTCGAAAAATCGGTCTATGTGCAGGCCAACTGGGCACCCAACTGGGCAGCCGACGAAGCCGCCTGGGTGCAGGAAACCGCCGACCGGAGCGGCTGGCCGCATGCGATTGTCGGCTATTGCGACATGACGGTGGCCGATGCGCGGCCGGCGCTCGATCGTTTGGCGCGCTATCCGTTGATGCGCGGAATTCGCCAGCAACTGCATTGGCACGAGAACCCGCTGTATCGGTTTGCCAAAACACCCGATCTGGCGCGCGATCCCAATGTGCAGCGCAATGTCGGCTATCTCGCCGACTATGGCTGGGTGTTCGACCTGCAGGTGTTTGCCGACCAGATGGACAGCGCCTGCGAGCTCGCGCAGGCCTGCCCGAAGGTGACCTTCGTTCTACAGCATGCAGGAATGCTCGAAGACTTGTCCGACGAAGGCCGCGCCTTCTGGAAAAGCCAGATGCGAAAGCTGGCGAAGAACGACAATGTGGTGTCGAAACTGTCGGCATTCGGCACCTTCATTCATAGCAACGATCCCGTGCATATCGAGCGCATCCTGCACGATACCGTCGAAATCTTTGGCGCGAAGCGCTGCCTTTTCGGCTCCAATTTTCCGGTCGAGAAGCTGTGGACCAGCTACGCCGACCTGATGAAGGCCTTCCTGCGCGCCGCCAACGATCTCAGCGCCGGGCGGCAGAAGGCGATTTTCTACGACACTGCAAAGCGGGTCTACCGGCTTTGACCGAATAAGAGGGAGGGAGAGGAACCATGGCGCTCGAAATCAAGGTTCTGGACTACGGCGATATCGAACTCGAATCGAGCTTTCTGGTCCTGGGACGCAATTGCGGGATTAGGGCGCGCGTCTACACCTATGGCTTCCTCATTCTCGGTGGCCAGTACCCGATCCTCGTCGACACCGGGTTCCGCGACAACGCCATCATGGAAATCCTCGGCATGCGCGGGCTGCAGTTTCATGAGCAGATGATCGAAAATCAGCTGGCCCGCCACGGCGTCAAGCCGGGCGATATTCGCTATATCTGCCACACGCATCTGCATATCGACCATGCCGGCAAGGACGATCATTTCCCGATGAACACCACCGTTGTGGTCAACCGCCGCGAGATGGAGTGCTCGGTGTCGGGGCTGATGCACCCGCAATACCCCAAGCCCGACATCATGCACCTGATCGAGCGGCTGCATACGCCCGGCGCGCTGCGGTTCGAGGACCTCGAACTCTCCGGTCCGGTCGAGCTGATCCCCGGCGTCGTGCTCGAAGCAGCCAACGCTCACACCGAAGGCTCGATGAACATTCACGTTGAAACCGCCGAAGGGCGGGCGACGATCTGCGGTGACGTGATCTATGATATCCAAAACCAGATCGTAGATCCGTTCCACCAGATCTCCTTCAACGAGCCCCAGGTGACCGGCAACCACGCCGGCTCGAAGCGGGAGGAGAAAGCGGCGATCAAGAAGCTGCTGAGCGGGTCGAAATTTCTGCTGCCGGTGCACGACAAGCCGGCCAAGATCGAGAACGGACAGGTGGTCGGACGGCTCGACATGGCGGTGCCGGGTCCGATCAGCCAGACGGTGCCGCGGCGCAACTGGTTTCCGGTGTAGCGCGCGCGGCAGGCGAGGAGGGGCGACATGGCGCACGAGGCGATACGGCCTGAATTCCGCAGACTGGTGGACGAGCATGCGCCAGTGCGCCAGATTGGTTCCGGCTTCGATTTCACCGAAGGTCCGGTCTGGCACCCTCGCGACCACCATCTCACATTCTCCGACATGCCGGGCGACGTGCGCCGGCGTTGGGATGGCCGCGACGTCGTCGAGGTGATGCGTCCGTCCCACAAGGCCAATGGCCTCACCTATGATGCCGACCTCAATCTGGTCGCGTGCGAACACACGACCTCGTCGGTGGCGCGCTTCCACGCCGATGGCCGCCGCGAAATTCTGGCCAGTCATTTCGAAGGCAAGGAACTCAACAGTCCCAACGATCTGTGCATCCATTCCGATGGCTCGGTGTATTTCACCGACCCGTGGTACGGCCGGATGCCGCGTGTCGGGTTGGAGCGTCCACGCCAGCTCGGCTGGCAGGGCGTTTTCCGCATCGCGCCGGGGCGGGACGCCGGCGATCCGCAATTGCTGGTCGACCGGTTTCAGTTCTCGCAGCCGAACGGTCTGTGTTTTTCGCCGGAGGAAAAGCTGCTCTACGTCAACGACACCGAGCAGGCGAACATTCGCGTCTTCGACGTGAGGGCCGACGGTGCGCTGGCCAATGGCCGGCTGTTTGCATCCGGGATCAAGGATTCCATGAAGCCCGGCGTTCCCGACGGGATGAAATGCGATGCCGAGGGCAATGTCTGGCTGACCGCGCCCGGTGGACTTTGGGTCTATTCGCCGGCCGGGGACTTGCTTGGCAAGATCTCCATTCCCGAACTGTCGGCAAACCTTGCTTGGGGCGGTGCTGACTGGCGCACGTTGTTCGTGTGCGCCACCACGTCCGTCTATGCGGTCGACGTCAAGATCGGGCCGCGCAATGAACCCTATATGCGTGTCAAAGCCGGAGGGAGCCGAACCGCCATGCCACAATCGCCGACCGTC
>JBEBXE010000051.1:0-14306 GCA_040391705.1 Aerobium aerolatum | reverse complement strand
CGGAGGCGACCTTCCTCGTCCTCCACGACGAATGCATGCCTGCCTATGAAGCGCTAGGTAATGAGGCACCTCTCGCCTCCGAGCATCTGCTGGTGGTGGGGGATGGTGGCGGCGTCGGCCAGTCCCTGTCGCAGCTGATGGACAGCGCGCCAGACCTGCCCGCGGGGCTGCCCGTTCCGGGCATCGATGACCTGGTGAATATCCAGTACACTTCCGGCACGACCGGCTTTCCCAAAGGCTGCATGCTGACCCATCGCTATTGGCTCACTCTGTCGCTGGTGGCCGGGATGCGCGGTGGTGCAGATGAGCAGGCGACCAATATTCTTGTTGCCCAGCCGTATTTCTACATGGACCCGCAATGGCTGACGCTGATGGCGATGCGGGCGGGCGGACAGATTTTCGTGGCGCGGCGCGCAAGCTCGACGCGCTTCATGGATTGGGTTCGTGACTACGAAATCCACTACTGCCTGTTTCCTGAAATCGTCTACCAGCAGCCGCCGAATGCGCTCGACGGGCAGAACAGCCTGCGACGTGTTTCCATTTTCGGTTTCGACAAGGAACGCCACGCCGATCTCGAGAAACGCTACAACACGGTTGCGCGCGAATCCTTCGGCATGACCGAAGTCGGCTCGGCATTGTTCCTGCCGCGCGAAGCGACACACATGGTCGGCTCGGGGTCGTGCGGCCGCCCATCGCCGTTCCGCGAGGCGAAGATCGTCGACAGCGACGGCAACGAAGTGCCGGTGGGTACGGTTGGCGAGCTGTGCATCCGGGGGCCGGGCATCATGCTCGGCTACTACAATAAGCCGGAAGCCAACGCCTCCTCCTACTTCGGTGACTGGTTCCGCACCGGCGACCTGTTCTGGAAAGATGAGCAAGGTTTTCACTACATCGTCGGACGCCTGAAGGACATGATCCGCCGCAGCGGCGAGAACATCGCCGCGCGCGAGGTGGAAGCTGTGTTGCGCGAGCATCCGCATGTGCTCGAGGCGGCAGCCGTCGGCGTCAAGGACGTTGCCCGCGGCGAGGAGGTCAAGGCCTATCTCGTGTTGCGCCCCGGCGTGGCGCAGGGCGACGTTCTACCGGAAGCGATCTTCGAACATTGCCGGACGAAGCTCGCTGCCTTCAAGATCCCGCGCTTCATCGAATACCGGGATTCCCTTCCCAAGACTCCGTCCGAAAAAATCGCCAAGCAGAAGCTGGTTGCGGAGAAGGCCGACCTCAGGGTCGGAAGCTTCGACCGTGTCGCCGGCGCGTGGCTCTGACTTACAAGAGGTTGACCAAATGCCGTTTGAATATGAGCGCAAGGGTAAGATTGGCTATTTCACGATCCGTAATGGAAGCGTGAACCCGATGACGCCGGCCATGCACAAAGAGCTTTATGGCCACATGCTCGAATTTCTTGCCGACGACGAGGTGCATGTCGGCATCATGCAGGGGGCGGGCGACCGGGCTTTCTCGGCGGGCGATGACATCAAGACGCCTTACGCGAAATTCGCGACGCCGAAGGAAGAACTGGACTACTACCTTTCACCCAAGCACAGGATGGAGACCGGAACCCCGGACACCTTCGCCTGGTCGCGGGACGTGCTGGCGCTCGACCGCTTCAAGCCGATCATCGCTGCCGTGCGCGGCTATTGCTTCGGCCAGGGCATGATTTATCTGAGCCACCTGACCGACATTCGCGTAGCGTCCGAGGATGCCAAGTTCGGTTTCCCGGAAATCGCCTACGGAATGGGCGGGGCAGGCGGGTCGACACGTCTGTCCCGTTTCATCCCGCATACGGTCGCGATGGAAATGCTGCTGACCGGTGACCCGCTCGACGCACAGCAGGCTTTGCGCGCGAACCTCGTCAATGCCGTCGTTCCGGCCGACCAGGTTCTGGCAAAGGCGGAAGCCTATGCAGAGCGCATCGCGCGTCACCCGCTGCTGGCGTTGCGCGTTGAAATGGAAGCGTCGATGCGCGGCATGGACATGACCCGGCAGGGCGCGCTTGACTATGCCAAGAACCTCTACCGCATGCAGCGCCTCGGATATGGCGGGGAAGAGCGCGTCGAGAAGTTTCTCTACAAGCAAAAGGACTAGAGCATCGGCCGAAGTCGGCTGTTAGATGTTCGATCAAAGGGTTAAGCCGCCGTGCGTTCGGAAGGACGCACGGCGGTTCCGTTTATAGAGGCGCGATAACGCCGCGGCCTGTGGCCTTGGCTTGCTCCCAGCAATGATAGGCGCAGGCGATGTCCTGGGCAGCGATGCCGAGCGAGCGGTAAAGCGTGATGTCACTTTTATCGGTGCGTCCCGGCGCGGTGCCGTTCAGAACTTCGCCGATTTCCGCTTCGACATGGTCTTCCTCGATCTTGCCCGCCGCGATCAGGTCGACGATCTCGCCGGCCTGCGCAAAGGTTGAGCGACGGTAGTCGGCAAAGATTCGGGCGCGCAGCACCATCTCGTCGTCGATCTCGCGCCGCGACGGGATCGATGCGCCGACGACGTTGAGATGAGTGCCCGGCGCAATCCACGCGCCCTGCAACACCGGCACCGGCGAGCTGGTCACCGTACAGACGATATCGGCGCCGGTGACAGCAAACCGGACATCTGTGCCGTGGCTGATCGCCAGATGCGGATAGGTCTTGCGCGCGTGCTCGGCAAAGGCGGACGCTGAGGCTTCGGTTCGGCTGGCGATGCGCAGTTTGGTAATCGGCCGCACCGTGAGAATGGCGTCGAGATGGTGGCGCGCCTGTTCGCCTGCGCCGACCATGGCGAGGACGCTTGCCCCTTCACGCGACAGGCTGCGGGTGGCGACTGCGCTGGCGGCTGCGGTGCGCAGTGCCGTCAACGGGCCGCCATCCATCATGGCGATTGCGCTGCCATGTTCCGGTTCGAACAGCACCATCGCTCCCTGATGCGACGAAAGCCCGGCTGCGGCATTGCCGGGAAACAGGCTCACCAGCTTGATGCCATGGCAGGGCGGATTGCGCATCATGCCCGGCATGATGCCCATCTTGTTAGGCCCTCCAGCGTCCATGATGGAGCGCAGCGGCAGTTCGGCTTCGCCGCGCGAGGTTGCTGCCATTGCCTTGGCCACGACTTCGACCGCGGTTTCCGGCGGCAACAGCGCCGCGACGTCCTGATGCGAAAGAACGATCACAGTGCGCGCACCCCGGCATTTCCCCATGGCGTCGAACCGGCAGCGACCAGCCCCAACTGCTCCTCGAGGAGTGCGGTGTAAAGCTGCGGACGGGCGAGGTAGGGGAAATGGCCGCCGCTTTCGAAGCGGTAGCTGACCGCTGGCTTGAGCACGGCACGAACTTCGTCGCGCATGAACAGCGGGATCAGCGGATCATCGGCACCTTCGATGGTGACGATGTTTTCCGAGGCAACACGGACCGGCGGCAATGGCGGTGCGTTCTTGATCCCCTTGAGGCGATTGCGGAGCTCGAGCTCCGGGATGCGGCCGGCGACTTCTTCCAGGAGCAACTCTACCACCTCGCGCTGGTCGGGGTGAGTGTCGGCCCAGCCGCCGAGGCCACGCCCGAAGCCGGCGCGGAGTTCAGCGATAGGGGCAGCGTCGAGATCGGAGCTGTAGGGCGGGTTCTGCTTGGCAGGGGCAGTGTCATACAGCGTGTTGGCTGCGATCAGCCGTTCGACGCGCGTCGGGTGGACGGCGGCGATGTACTGCGCAAGATAGCCGCCGAGCGACGAGCCGAGCACAGTTGCCTTGTCGATCCCAAGGGTATCGAGCAGGGCGATAAGGTCGTCGCTCCATTCGGCGACGCAGCCGCTTTGCGGATAGGACACCGACAGGATGCGCGCGCGGCCCTTCAGGGCAACCATCTGTTGCCAGAACACGTCAGCGCGGCCAAGCGTGCCGGGGATGAGCAGCAGAACGGGGCCGTTTCCTTCGATTTCGACAACACCCCATTCGCGTCTGTTCAGCAGGACGCGTTGTTCCGGATGCGCGGCGGCGAACAGGTTTCTGGAGTCGATCAGTGCGTTTGTCATGCGAACGGGTCTTCCATTTTCGGCCAGTAGTTCGGCGCGCGTTTGGTGTAGGGGATGTTGGCGTAATCCGGCGTGATGGAGCCCGGCGTCGCTACGTGGATGATTTCGGCCGCGATTGGCGCGAACCCGGCGTGGAAATGCTGGGAGGATTTCACGCAGACCAGCTTCTTGGAGCCGAGATCGATGCCGAGTCCGGTATAGGCTTCGGGATGGAAGGTCTGGGTGCGCAGGTCGTTGATGACGATATCAACGCCGTTGCACTGCAGCCACGCCATGTTGCCCAGCGTTAGCGGCAGGTCGCCAAAACGTTGCGACAGGTCGGACGCCAGTCTCTTCACTGTCACCTTGAGGTCGAGCGGATCGCCCGACATCGGGCCGTTCTTGCCGCCAAGCCGCAGGTTGAGCGTTGCGCCTTCGCCGGCCTCGCGGCAGATGCGCAGCGCCATCGGGTCCCAGAAGATGCCGACCACGGCGTTGTCGATGCCGCGATCGAGGATCGCCTTGAGCAGGAAGGTCGCATCGCCCGGCGCACCGCCGCCGGCATTGTCGGCGACATCGGCGAGAACGACCGGGCCGGAAGCGTGCGCCAGCGCCTGGTCGAGCGCGGTGTCGATGTCGGGATGCAGGCGGTTGAGACCGCTGCGGATCGACTGCAACTCGGTTGCCAGTTCCGCGGCCAGTGTTGCCGCCTGGGTGGCATCACCGTCGGTGATGACCAGGCTGCGCGCGCCGGTGCGCGGATGGTCGCCCCACGGAAAGCCATGGATCAACCCGACGTGAAGGACGCCGTCCTTGCCTTCGCGCGCTGTCATCGCATCGACGAAGCCGCGCATCGGTTCGTAGGGCGTGTGCATGGCGCAGATGATGCGGCAATCATGCTCGCGCATCACCGGCCGGGTGTGTCCCTGCGCGGCGTCGGCGGCCAGCGCGAACAGATCGCGCGCCCGCTCGGCGACATCGACATGGGGATATTCCTTGTAGGGCACCAGCAGCGTCGCGGTCTCCATCATCGCAGCGGTGAGGTGCGAGTGCGGGTCGAGGAGTCCGCCGATAACCGCCTTGTCGCCGACGATCTCGCGGCAGCGCGTGATGAGATCGCCTTCGCAATCGTCATAGCCATCGGCGATCATCGCGCCATGCAGCGACAACAGGACGATGTCGACTGGCATCGCGGCGCGGAGGTCGTTGAGGATTTGATCGCGGAAAGTCTCGTAGGTCGAACGGACCGTCGGGCCTGCCGGTTGAGCAATCGCCATCAACCCTTCACGGATCTCCCAGCCACGTTCGGTCGCCGCCTGTTTCCAGATATGCAGCGGCGCGGTCCAGTATTGCAGCGGCTGCGTGGTGGCGTCGCCACGGGTGATGCCGCCTTCCTCGAAACTGAGCATGCCTGTGGGCAGCGGCGAAAACGAATTCGTCTCCGTAACAAGACCAGCCATGAACAGCTTCATGAAATCACCTCTCTGATAAGTCCGGCGCGGTGCGGGGCAAGGGCAGCCGCCTCCACGCCTTGTTGGGCAATGTCGGCAGGGATCGCCTTGCCGTTGACCAGTGCTGCTGCCACACGTGCCATCGCGGGTGCAGACTGGATGCCATAGCCGCCCTGACCGGCAAGCCAGAAGAAGCCGGGGGCGTCTGCGGCGTAACCGACGACAGGTACCCCATCGGCGACAAAACTGCGCAACCCGGCCCAGCGATTGACGACGTGGCGAACCTGGATGTCGAATGCCTGCTCGATCCGGTCGATGCAGATAGCGATGTCGAGCTCTTCGGGCTGGGCATCGCAGGCCGGGCTCGGCGTCTCGTCGGCGGGAGACAAAAGCAGCCTGCCTGCGTCGGGCTTGAGATAGAATTTCTCGTCGATGTCGACGACCATCGGCCAACTGTCGTCAGCATGGCCGCCGGGTGCATCGACGATCAGCGCGGTGCGGCGCTTGGGGATCAGGCCAACGGTCGCAGTGCCGGCGAGGCGGGCGATCTCGTCGGCCCATGCACCGGCAGCATTGACGATGATCGGGGCGCAAAAAGTTCCCGTCGTGGTTTCGACCTGCCAGGTTTGACCGGTATGTGCGATGCCGCGCACGTCGCTGGACGTCTGCAAGCGGCCACCACGGTCCTTGAACTGACGTAGATAGCCATGGTGAAGCGCATGCACGTCGATGTCGGCGGCGTCATACTCCATCAGCGCACAGGCGGCATAGCCATCGCGGATCAGCGGGATCATCTCACGCAGTTGCGCCCCGGAAATCACCGCGACATCGCCCCGGCCTCGGACCTGTTCGAATTCAGCTGCGACGGTTGCCGCCTGATCGCTGCGTCCGACCAGCGCGACGGGCCGGCGCCGCAGCAACGGGTTGGCGGCAAAGTTGGTTGGTGGGGCGGCATAGAACGTAGCGGACGCGCGCGTGAGGGCGCGAATCTGCGCCGGGCCGTAGACTTGCGAGAAGATCGCGGCGGAGCGGCCGGTGGTGTGGTAGCCGGGCTGGCTCTCGCGCTCCAGCAGGATGACGCTGGCGGTGGCGGCAAGCTCTGCGGCTGCCGACGCGCCTGCGATCCCCGCGCCGATGACGATGATATCGGCCTGGCTGGTCTGAGGCGTCATTTACGACTGACCCGCAGATTTCGGCTGCAGCGGTCCTGCGGCAATCCGGGCAGCCAGATGAATCAGAATGACGATACAGACCGTCGGGATGGCGGCGGCGATAAAGGCGAGGTTGATGCCAAGTCCCGGCGAACTGCGTGCCGACATCCGCACCATGAAGCTGCGTGTCGGGTCCAGCCCGGCACCGAACAGCGAGTAGTAAAGGATCGGCCCGACGAAGATGACCGCTGTCAGGCAGATGGCGAGCTTGGCGAAATACGCGCGACGGTCGCGCGCGGTTTCGTCAGCCCGCACAACGGCGGGATCGGTTGCCCGGCGAAATGCCGCCGTAGTGCCGAGGAGCCCGCCCCATACCATCAGGTATCGGGCAAGTTCCTCGGTCCAGACCGGCGGTTGCCGCAAGCCATAGCGCGATATGACCTGCACCATGACGACGCAGACCATGCCGACCAGTGCCGTCTTCGCAAGGAAGAGGCAGATGCGGTCGACCCAGGCGCTCAGCGCGATTGCGGCTTCGCCGGCCTTTGTCATTTGCGGGTCTTTTCCGCAGCTGCCACGAAGGCCTCGATGGCATCGGCAGGCATCAGGTGCGGCCAGGCTGCCTTGGAGCGCGCGACGAATTCAGCGCGGGCTTCCGGTGACAGGGTGGTGACCTGAACGCCTTTTTCGCGCAACTGATCGAGTTCCTTGGCGGATGCCGCGTCCGTCCACACGCGGTTCTTGTCGTTGGCGACCTTGACGGCAGCGTCGACCTTGGTGCGGTCTTCGTCGGACAAGCCCTCGTACCAGTCGTTCGACATCAGCGCCGAGCGGAACGGCGTGCCGGAGCCGGAATCGGTGTAGAATTTCAGGTAATCGGTATGCTGGAAGATCAGCGCGACGACCGGCGGGTTGACGTAGCCATCGACCATGCCCTGCTGCAGGCCGGTCATGAATTCGGGCATGTCGATTACCACTGATGACGCACCCCATTCTTCGATCAGCTTGGTCTGCGTCGCGTCGATGGAACGAATGCGCATGCCTTCGAGATCGGCCAGCTTCTCGACCGGCTTCTTGGAATTGAAGATGCCGACGGTGCCGCCCAGCCCGGTCAAGGCTGCGATGCGAATGCCATGTTTCTGCATCGAGGCGTCGATGGAGTGCAGAATGTCGGTTTCGTCCAGCGCCCGGAACATGTGGTCCATGTTGTCGAACATGTAGGGGGCAATGAACCCCTGCACGCGCGGGTCGATTTCGTTGATCATCACGAAATTGGTCACGCCAAACTGCAGCAGGCCCTGTGACAGCTGGTCAACCAGTTCCGGGTCCTTGCCGAGCGACCCGCTGGTGTAGACGGTCGCCTCGAAGCCATCTTCCTTGAGCTTGGCGGCAAGGTCTTCCGCCCAGACCCAGTCGCCGCAGGCCGGGACTGCGGGGCAGCCGACGCCGATGCGGATTTCTTCGGCCTGCACGGCAGCAGCGCCCATCACAGACGAGGCAAGGAACGCCGCGCCAATCATCAGTCTTGAAGACGTCTTCATTTTCTTTCCCCTTGTTGTGGTTGTCATTGGATAAATCCTGCCTGTCTCGGGATGTAGAGCGTGATCTCGGGCACCAGCACGAGCACGAACAGCATGATCACGAGGACGAAGAACAGCGGCAGGATCGCCCAGGCGAGCTTGAGATAGCTGACCCCGCTCATCGCCGAGACGACCATCAGCACGCCGCCGACAGGCGGAGAGACGAGGCCGATCGTCAGATTGAGGCAGACCACCACGCCGACATGGACCGGATCGGCTCCACCGGCGATGGCAGCCGGGATCAGCAACGGCACCAGCAGAACCATGGCCATCATATTGTCCATGAACGTGCCGACGATCAGGAACAGGACAGTGATCAGAAGCAGGTAGCCGATACCGCTGATGCCGAGCCCATCGATCACCGCCGCAATCTGCTGCGGCAGGTTCTGGATGGCGACAAGGTAGCCGAAGATCGCTGCCGCAAACAGGATGACGAAGATCGCGCCCGTCAGCAGGGCTGCCCGCTCCAGCGCCGCGTTGAGATGGCCGACGAATTCACGCATCGCCTCGCGGTTGCTGACACCAGGCTGCATGAAGGCATAGACGAGGCCGGTTATCGTGGCGATGACGACAGCAAGGGCTGCAGCCTCCGTCGGGGTGACGATGCCGAACACGATGCCGCCGAGCATCACCGCAGGGACGGCCAGAGCCGGCACGGCCTTGGCCAGCGTCGGCAGGACGGGTGGCATCGGCGTGTCGCGGCCGCCCGGCAGATCAAAGCGCACGGCAGCATAGGCGTTGTAGGCAAACAGACCCGCCGCCACGAACAGGCCCGGCAGAATGCCACCCGCAAACAACGCGGCCACCGAGACGTTCATCAGCGCGCCGTAGAAGATCATCACCACGCTGGGCGGGATCAGCGGTCCGAGAACCGAGGAGGCGGCGGTGAGGGCAGTGGCGTATTCCAACGGATAGCCGCGCTTGGTCATTTCCGGCACCAGCGCGCTGGTGGTTGCGGCGGCGTCGGCGACTGCTGAGCCGGACATCGACGACATGAAGATGCTGGTGGCGACGTTGACATGGCCGAGCCCGCCGCGAAACCGTCCGACGATCAGCATCGCAAGGTCGATCAAGGCGCGGGTGATGCCACCACGGCTCATCAATTCGCCGGCCAGAATGAACAGCGGCATCGCCAGGAACGTAAACACGTCCAGCTGGCTCAGGACCCGCTGCGGCAGGATCGCCAGATGGCGGGCCTGGTCGGCCGCCAGGAAACTCAGCACAGCCGCCGCGCCAGTCACATAAGCGATTGCGGCGCCCCCGGACAGCGTCAGGACCGCGAAAACAATGACTGCAAGCCAGGCCATTCAGTTCCCCCTATTGCAGACCAGAGTTTTCCTATTAGAAAACTTTGTCAATGAGATTTTCTGATGGTAGTCTTTCTCCACAAGGGAAGAGGAGTAAAGCGGTGATGCGTGATGGCGGCGGCGACTCATTTGCTTTCGGACCACATCTGCGTTCCCTGCGACGCAACGCATCGCTGACGCTGAAGGCGGTCGCCGAGCGTGCGGGCCTGGCGGTCTCCACCATTTCCAAGATTGAAAACGACCGCATGTCCCCAACCTATGACGTGCTGTTGAAGCTGTCGAAGGGACTGGCTGTCGATCTTGTAACGCTGATGGTCGGCGCGGAACGTGCGCCGGTGGAGGCGCCGGCGGGTCGCCTCGACGTGACGCGGGCAGCCGAGCGGCGGGCCTATCCAACCGGCACCTATATCTACGAGCCGTTTGCGATGCGCCTGACCAACCGGCTGATGGATCCGACATTCGTGCACGTGACTGCGCGGTCCCTCGACGAGTTCCCGGATCTGGTCCGTCACCCGGGCGAGGAATGCGTCTACGTCATTTCCGGCGCGGTGGAGATGCATCTGGAGTTTTATGCGCCGATCCGGCTGGAAGCCGGTGACAGCGTCTATTTCGACGGCCGCATGGGCCACGCTTATGTTTCGGTCAGCGAAACCGACGCACAAATCCTCAACATCTGCGCCGGTGTCGGCGAGCGGGGTGTCAATCAGCTCACCAACGGCATGGTGACCAAATTCAAGGACTGATGTCCGCGCCTATTCGCCTTTGGCGATCCTTTGACCGATGTCGGCGAGGATTCCCGCGCGTTGAGCGACCTGGATGGCGTCGCTATTGCTGGCATTTCCCTGCAGGGCGCGCGCCATGACGCCGTGAAGGATCGCCGACAGGCGGAAGAACGACAGCGCCAGGAAGACACGCCATTCCGACAGGTCGTCGCGCCCGGTTGCGGCGCAATAATGTGCGATGATGGCCTGTTCGGTCGGGATGCCCACTTGTGCAAGGTCAAGCCCGGCGACACCACGGCTTTTCGGCACGCCAGCGTCGATGTGATAAGGCATGCACAGATAGGCGAGGTCGCTCAACGGGTGGCCGAGCGTCGACAGCTCCCAGTCGAGAATCGCCGAAACCTCGTCGCGGGTGGGATGGAAACACAGATTGCCGGGGCGGAAATCGCCATGCACGATGGTCGTCTCGTCGGCGACGTCTTGATGTTCACGCAGCCAGTCCGCCAGCCATGTCAGCGCTGGCAGTTCGCCGGCGGCCAGCGAAGAGCGGTATTGCTTGCTCCAGCGTTCGACCTGACGCGCGACATAGCCGGAGCGCGGTCCGAAATCCGCCAACCCTGCCGCATCGATATCGACGCGGTGCAGCCGCGCCAGCGCGTCGACCGCGCCAAAATGCAGGCGGGAACGGTCGGCAAGCGCAACTTCTTCCATCAACGGATGGTCGAAGAACCGTCCCTGCACAAACTCCATCACGTAAAATGCCGTGCCGATGATGGCGGCGTCCTCGCACAGTGCGATCATCTGCGGAACGGGAACGTCGGTGCGGCCGAGTGCGGCAAGCACCTGATATTCGCGCTCGACGTTGTGCGCCTTCGGCAGCAGTTTTCCGGGCGGCTTCTTGCGCAGCACGAGGCGGCGATCGCCCGCCTCCATCAGGAAGGTCGGGTTCGACTGGCCACCCTGAAACTGCCGGATCGCAACCGGCCCGCCGAAGTCCGGGATGGCTTCGGCGAGCCACGCGTGCAGCGCCGCCTCGTCAAAACGATGCGCGGCAATAATCGGCACAAGCGTTGGTGCGGTGACAGGCATGGTCTATCCGATCGTCTCGCCGCCATCGGCAACGATAACCTGGCCCGTGACATAGGCGGACGCGCGGCTGGCGAGGAAATGCACGATGCCGGCGATGTCTTCGGGTTCGCCGAAGCGGCGCAGCGGCGTGCGGCCTTCCATCTGCGCCCGCCGGACCGGGTCGTTGACCAGTTCGCGCGCGAAGTCGGTGTTGACGACACCGGGGGCAATCGCATTGACGCGGATCTTGTGCGGACCCCATTCGACCGCGAGATTGCGTGCCAGGGCGGCTTCGGCGGCCTTGGACATGCCGTAGGTGCCGATGGTTGCGGTGCCGCGCAACCCGGCGATCGACGACATCATGACGACCGAGCCGCCGCCGCGTTCCGCCATCCCCGGCAGCACAAGATTGCACAGCCAGATCGTGCTTTGCACGTTGACGGTCATGATCTTGGTGAAGGCGTCGTCGGTAAGCTTCGTGATCGAGCCGTAGACCGGGTTGGTGGCGGCGTTGCAGACCAGAATGTCCACCCCGCCCCACATCTGGTCGACGGTCGCGACCAGTTTTTCAAGACCGTCGCGGTCGCCGACATGGCAGGCCAGCGCAACGGCTTCGCCGCCGGCCGCCTCAATCTCCCTGACGACCTCTTCACAGGCCGCCTGCTTGCGGCTGCTGACGACGACCTTCGCGCCGTGCGCCGCCAACTGTAGCGCCGTGGCGCGGCCGATGCCGCGCGAGGCACCGGTGATGAGCGCGACCTTGCCGCGAACGTCGAACATCGTATCAGGTTTTGGCGACATAGGATCTCAGCTCCATCTTGGCGATTGCCTCGCGGTGGACCTCATCCGGCCCGTCGACGATGCGCAGGATACGCGAGCGTGCATAGGCGTAGGCAAGGAACGTGTCCTGGCAGACGCCGGCTGCGCCGTGCACCTGGATGGCGCGGTCGACGACGGTGCAGACCATTTCGGGCGCCACGGCCTTGATCATCGCGATCTCGCGGCGCGCTGCCTTGTTACCGACAGTGTCCATCATGTGCGCTGCCTTCAGCGTCAGCAGGCGCGTGGTCTCGATCTCGCAGCGCGAGCGGGCGATGAGCTGACGCAGATGGCCCTGGTCGGACAGCGGCTTGCCGAAGGCGACACGCTCGCTGGCGCGGCGGCACATCATGTCCAGCGCGCGCTCGGCCATGCCGATGGCGCGCATGCAGTGGTGGATGCGGCCAGGCCCGAGACGACCCTGGGCGATCTCGAAACCGCGACCTTCACCCAGAAGAATGTTCGACACCGGCACGCGGACATTGTCGAAATCGATCTCGGCGTGGCCGTGCGGGGCATCATCATAGCCGAACACCGTCAGCGGCCGCATCACCGTCACACCTGGCGTGTCGAGCGGCACGAGAACCATCGACTGCTGCTGGTGCTTGGGCGCGGTCGGGTCGGTGCGGCCCATGACGATGGCGATCTTGCAGCGTGTGTCGTTGCCGCCCGAGCTCCACCATTTGCGACCATTGATGACGTAGTGATCGCCGTCGCGGCGGATGTCGGTCTGGATATTGGTGGCGTCCGACGAGGCGACTGCCGGTTCCGTCATCGAGAAGCACGAGCGAATCTTGCCGTCGAGCAGCGGCTCGAGCCATTGCTTCTTCTGTTCCTCACTGCCGTAGAGGATCAGCGTTTCCATGTTGCCGGTGTCGGGCGCCGAGCAGTTGAAAGCTTCCGACGCGATCGGCGAACGTCCCATCTCTTCGCAGAAATGCGCATAGTCGAGATTGGTAAGACGGCCTTCGCCGCCATGTTGGGGCAGGAACAGGTTCCACAGCCCGCGCGCCTTGGCCTTGGCCTTCAGCTCGGTCATGATCTGCGGCTCGGACCAGAGCTCGCTCTGGCTGCGCAGCTGCTGTTCGTAAAGCGCTTCGTTGGGGGTGATTTCCTCAGCGATGAAAGCCTTCATCTCCTGGAACAGCGGCTGCAAATTCTCGTTCAGTTCAAACATGAAAACTATCCGTCCTGCAAAATCTGCTGTGTCTGGGGCGAATGGGCTGCGGGGGCGCTGTCGCGCCGCCATTGAAACGTGCCGATGCCGTGGGCGACGAGGTCGCCCCCAGCGTCGTGAACCCGGGCTTCGGCGGTATAGGTCTTGCGCCCGGCGGTGATGACGTTGCCCTCGACCGTCAGAACACCCTTGTTCACCGCCTTGGTGAAGTTGGTGGTGAGGGCGAGGGTGACGCCAAAGCGCTGCGGCGCGCCGGGGATGGCGTGCAGTCCGGCGGCGCAGGCGGCAAAGTCGATCATCGTGCACAGCACGCCGCCATGGACATAGCCGGCACGGTTGACGTGCTGCGGGCCCACGGTCAGCTGGCCGATGACCCGTCCTTCCTCGGAGTGGGTCATCGCCAGACCGAGGTGCTGGAACACCCCGACGCCCTGGTAGCTTGAAGGGGTATCGCTGCTCATGTGGTAAGGACGATCTTTCCGATTGCGCCACGGCCGGTCAGGATGTTGAAGGCGTCGACGACCTTCTCCAGCGGCATCGTCTGGCTGACCAGCGGCTTCAATTTGCCCTGTTCGAACCAGTCGAACATGCGCGCGAAATTGGCGCGGTTGGCTTCGGGGTCGCGGTCACGGAACGTGCCGTAGAAGACGCCGACGAGCGACGAGCCCTTCAACAGCATCAGATTGGCCGGAATGCGCGGAATGGTGCCCGAGGCAAAGCCGACCACGAGGATACGGCCTTCCCATGCGGTTGCGCGTACGGCTTCCTCGAGCAGATCGCCGCCGACCGGATCGTAGACCACGTCGACACCCTTGCCGCCGGTCAGTTCCTTGACGCTGTCCTTCAGCGACGCGGCCGAATAGTTGATGAGATGGTCAGCCCCGGCCTGCTTGGCGACGGCAAGCTTTTCGTCGCTGCTGGCTGCAGCAATAACGGTTGCGCCCATGGCCTTGCCAAGTTCGACGGCTGCCAACCCGACGCCGCCACTGGCACCAAGCACGAGCAGGGTCTCGCCCGGTTGCAGCTTTGCCCGCTGCTCCAGCGCGTGCATGC
>JBEBXE010000050.1:0-14488 GCA_040391705.1 Aerobium aerolatum | reverse complement strand
GGCGCTGCCTTTGGCGACAGCCAGATCAGCCGCGCTATCCCCTACGGCAACCGCATGCTGGTCGCCACCGCGACATCCAGCACCTGGCAGGCGACGGCGGGCGGGCGAATCGGCACCCGTCTGGACGCAGGCTTGTTCGACAAAGCCGGGGCACTCCCGGCCACCCTGACGATCACGCCCTTCCTCGGGCTCGATATCGTCCACGGCGGCGTCGGCAGCGCCCGCGAGCAAGGCGCTGGCCCGTTCGGACGCGATATCTCCGGCTATGGCTTCACCGACACGCGCGGCAGCGCTGGCGTCGAGGTGAAATGGGACGTCGCCCTCGCACACGCCGTGTTGACGCCCCGGCTCAAGGCCAGCGTCACCCAGCGCTTCGGCGGCACGGCCGATCCCGTCGCGGCGTGGTTCACGCAAGTGCCGGGTATCTCGGTCGACGCCCCTCACCCGGCCCAGTCGCCAACCTATGCTGCGTTCGGCGGCTCGCTCACCCTGAAGACCGACACATCGCTCTCGGCGACCGTGTCGTACGAGGCAATCGTCGAGCGGTCGGAAATTTCAGACAGCCGCTTTTCCGCTCACCTCAACTATCGCTTCTGATCGTTTATCGAGATCTCAGCGCCCTCCCACCAACGATCTGCATTATCGGCCTGCTCAAACGCCGCGCGTTTACAATTGATAAACCACAATCAGACGAACATGTGACACATGAGCAATTCGATTCCATTCCCGCTTGCGCGGCGCATTTCACTGATCCGATCAATCGCCGATGAACTCGAGCAGGTTCACGGCCCGGACGCCAACGCCTATTGGCGCCGGCGCATCGCCGCCATCGTTGCGGGCCTGCGGGCGGACCGGCTGTCGGACGAGACGATCCGGGGCCAGATCCTGAGCCTGCAGGACGCCGTCCAGTACGAAATCCAGCACCGTGCGCATCAGGCCGAGGCCAGCGCGCTCAACGGTTAATTCCAGACGCGCGCGAAACCCTGTCCGCAGGGTTTTGACGATCCAGCCGTCGGCCGCGCGCGACCGCCTCGCCACGCGCGCGTCGTGCTGAAATTGCAACGACATCCCTGAAATCCGGCGTGAACACGCGCCCCCAGAACAGCCACGAAATAAAGTTGGCCGCCTCGTGCTGTGCCGCTGGACAAAATCGAAATTTGGTTGCTTTTCAGCACGCTGACCGAGGGTAAGGATCAGCGGCTTTTTTCATCGGCAAGATGAACGAAAATCCTGAAAGGTAAAACCGTGCCGAAGTATACGATGCCAATGATTGCAATAGCTCTAGTTTTCGCGAGTGGCATAACGGCGACTGCCCAGACCAAAGGTGATTGGGTTTTGGGCAACTACAAGGGGTCAGGTTACTGGTTTCCAGGGATTGTTGAAACTGTCAAAGGCGGGAAAATCACGGTCCGTTACGATGATGGCGATCGGGAAACCGTGAATATCGGCAATGTAAAACCTTACAACTGGTCGATCGGCACCAAGGTCGAGTGCAATTTCAAGGGCCAGGGCGAATGGTATCCCGGCACCATCGCCTCGCTGGCCGGCGAGACCATCGGCATCAAGTATAACGACGGCGACAAAGAGACCACCAAGACCGGCCGCTGCCGCTCGAACTAAAATAATACAGCTGCAGCCACCTGGTGCGCGCACCAAGTGGCTGCAGGGCCATGACGGCGGGTCGTTAGTAACGAGTCTTTTCGGGAAGCGCGCGATATTCGAGCCAGACCTTCTGGGCCTCGGCTTGCATCATTTGCTCAACCTTTACCGCCCGCTCAGCATAGGGCTTCTTCATGTCCATGCTGATATTGGAATCGTCGAAAAGGTCAGCGTAGTCCGTCCAGGCGGCGGCGTAGAAAATACGGTCGACTCGCGCCCAATATGCTGTCGAATAGCACATGGGACACGGCTCGCAGCTCGTGAACAACGTCGCCCCCTTCAGGTTGGGCGCACCTATTTTCTTGCAGGCCATGCGAATTGCATTCACTTCAGCATGGGCGGAAGGGTCGTTGTCGCGCAAGACACTGTTGCCCGAAGCGGCAAGCAACTCACCGTCCCGGACCACAGCGGCGCCGAACGGCCCACCTGTTTTGTCCACGACACCGGCCTGACGCATGAGCTGAATTGCCTGCGTCATGAACTCCCGGTCTTTTGCGGTGACGTCCTGGGCCTGTGAGGCGCCTTGAGCGCGTGCTGGGGCCACTCCGGCAACAGCGCCCGTTAGAAGCGCGGCTCCGGCGGTCAGGAAGTGACGCCTTTCAAGGGAGCGAGCGGAATTGAAGAGATCGTCCAGTGACTGCTTGATGTCGTTCGAAGATGACATAATTTCCCCCGGGAGCAGGTCAGCATTTCGATGCGTACGAAATCGCTCGTTTGCCACGACCCAACCTGGAGCGCCCATAAAAGAGCAAGCGTACACAGTCTAGATACACTGCTATTCATGAAAATTTTCTCACTGCACCGTAAGTTTCACGGTGAGACCTACCTGGAGAAGATCAAGCGTCGCCCTTAACTCCGCCACCTGCCCGCATCCGGTCCATTCCCCAGTCGATGTAGGGTGGCGTTCCCAAACTGCATCAGGTGAGTCGACGTCTCATGTAGCATCCATGTCGCATGGATTTGCCACGCATCAGTTTACCCTTGGGAATCAAGGGAAACAGGCGTGCAACACGATGCAACATGCAATTCGAGAGATATGAGATGATTTGTAAGTGGTAGCGGAGGACGGATTTGAACCGCCGACACAAGGATTATGATTCCTCTGCTCTAACCAACTGAGCTACTCCGCCCCGGTGACTGACTGCGAACAATGTTGGGAAACACCGTCCGGCACGTCGTCGTGAGGTGGCGCGGATATAGGGGAGCGTTGGCCGACCTGTCAAGCGTGTTGCCGCCAATTTTCACCGCGTCGGCAATGTTGTGGGAAAAGTCATGGGGAAAGGCCTGCTGCAATTTGCGCTAACGCAATGTGGCGGCGCCGATCCGATGCTATCAAGCGCCCGAACCCTACAAATCCTCGAAGAAAGGACCTCGGCTATGAAACGGTTTCTCACGGTGGCAATTCTTGCGGTAACGACGGCTCTGGCTGGCATGGCGCATGCCGCCGAGCATGAAGTGCTGATGCTCAACAAGGGCGACAAGGGCGCCATGGTGTTCCAGCCGGATTTCGTCCAGGCCCAGCCCGGCGACACGGTCCGTTTCGTTCCCACCGACAAGTCTCATAACGCCGAAAGCATCAAGGGCATGCTGCCAGCGGGCATCGAAGGCTTCAAAAGCAAGGTCAACGAGGAAGTCGTCTTCACCGTGCCGGAAGATGGCGTCTACGGCGTGAAATGCACCCCGCATTACGGTATGGGCATGGTGATGCTGATTTCCGTCGGCGAACCGGTCAATCTGGAAGAAGCCAAGGCCGTGAAGCATCCGGGCAAGGCCAAGACCGTATTCCAGTCGATCTTCGACGCAATGCCGGCCAGCTAAAACAGACCACATTTCAAGCGGGTGGCGCGGGCCTCGTCAGCACGAAGGTCGCGGCGCCCGCCATGGCGACGATCTGGATGGCCAGCACTGTTCCCGACACGCCGACGGCGATGGAAAGCAGCAGCGCCACCGCCATCCCGATCACCGCGGCGCGTTTCGCCTTGCGCGGAATCGCGCCGTGCTGCTGCCAGGCCACAAGGCTCGGGCCAAACCGTGGATGATTGACCAGCCAAGCGTTCAAGCGCTGCGACCCACGTGCAAAGCAAAACGCTGCCAGAATGATAAACGGCGTTGTCGGTAGAATCGGCAGCGCGATCCCGATGATCCCGAGCGCAAGCGACGCACAGCCGGCAACAATCCAGAACGGTCTCGTCCAGCGTGGGTTCACAAAACTCTGCCTTCGCCAAAAAGCTGCGGCGGTCGGCCGCGCGGCTTCCTCTTAAGACATTTGTCCCGCGAACGGAAATTGTCCGGCACACCCTCTGGCCCACTCGCGCCTACGCTGGCGGGATCACACCCTTCTTGAGGATGATGTTGCCATAAAACCGCGTCTCGCCGGTCTGGACGACGGCGAAAGCGGCACGGGCCTGCTCGTAGAACGCAAAGCGCTCGACAGGCACAATGCGCGCCGGATTGTCGGCCACCTCGTCGATAGCGCTCTGGAACAGGCCGACGACCGGCGGCACCGTCTCCGGCTCGCCGACCACTTGCATGCTGCGGGCGGGATCGGTCACGAATGTGTCGAGCGGCATCAGGCTGAGCACGGCGCGCAGCACCCGCACTGCGTCGATGCCATCGAGCCGCACCAGCCGCTGCGCGCTGGATTCGGCGGGAAAATTGGCATCTGCGATGACAATGTCATCGCCATGGCCCATCGCGCGCAGAATGTGCAGCAGGTCCGGCGACAGGATCGGATCAAGTCCCCTCAGCATCGTTTCCTCCCGGTGTCGGCGCGTCGCGGCGCACCAGCCCCGCGCTTTTCAGATCGGACCAGAGCATGGCCGGGATCGGCCGTGCGAACAGCGCAACATTGGCCTCGACTTCCGCCGCGCTCACCGCGCCGGGAATCACGGTGCGCACGGCGGGGTGCCCCATGACGAATTGCAACGCCGCCTCGATCAGCCGCACGCCATGGTCGGCGCAGACGGCTTCGATACGGCGCACCCGCTCAAGAATGTCCGCTGACGCCGGAGCGTAGTTGTAGCGCGCGCCGTCGACCGCGCCGGTGGCAAGAATGCCGGAATTGTAGGGACCGCCGAGGATGATGCCGACATCGCGGTCCACGCACAGCGGCAGGAAGGTTTCGAGCGCCTCCTGTTCCAGCAGCGTGTAGCGTCCGGCGAGCAGGAAACAGTCGAAATCGCCAAGGCCGAGCAGCGTCTGGCACACTTCCCACTCATTGACGCCGGCACCGATCGCCTTGACCGTGCCTGCCGCGCGCAACTCGGTCAGCGCGCGATAACCGCCAAGGTCGAACAACTCGCGAATACGCGCGTCGCTGGCAGCGCGGCTGCCATGGCTGAAGGCGTCGACGTCATGCACCAGCAGGATATCGACGGCATCGACGCCCAACCGCTGCAGGCTCGCCTCGTGGCTGCGCATGACGCCGTCATAGGAATAGTCGAAGACGATGCGCTTTTGCGGCACGTCGACAAAGGCTTCCGGCGTCACCTCATCGGGCGCGGCGTCGAACAGCAGCCGGCCGACCTTGGTCGACAGCGTCACCCCGTTGCGGCCGAAGCGCTGCACGGCGACGCCGACCCGTTGTTCGGACCGGCCAAGGCCGTATTGCGGCGCGGTGTCGAAGTAGCGGATGCCCGCATCCCACGCCGCCTGCAACGCGCCCTGTGCGTCGCCCTCACTGACCCTGCGATAGAGATTGCCCAGCGGCGCACCGCCGAACCCCATCCGGGTCAGCGGCACCGGGCAGGCATTGCGCAAAAGCACGCGGTCCGACGCTTTCATGAAGCGACCGGGTGGAAAACGTAGTCGCGCAGCGTCTCCGGTTTCATCTGGATCGAATAGCCCGGCAGCGTCGGCGGCATATAGGCGGCATTTTTGATGACGCACGGGTCGAGGAAATGCTCATGCAGATGATCGACATATTCGACCACCCTGCCCTTTTTGGTGCCGGCAATCGCCACATAATCGATCATCGCCAGATGCTGGACATATTCGCACAGGCCGACGCCACCGGCATGCGGGCAGACCAGCAGATCGTATTTCGCCGCCATCAGCAGCACCGCCAGCACCTCGTTGACGCCGCCCAGCCGGCAGGCGTCGATCTGCACCACGTCGATGGCGTCGCGCATGATCAGCTGCTTGAAGATGACGCGGTTCTGGCACATCTCGCCGGTGGCGACCTGAACCGGGGCGACGCCCTTGCGGATGGCGCGGTGCCCCTCAATGTCGTCCGGACTGGTCGGCTCCTCGATGAACCATGGCTTGGCGAAAGCGAGGTCCTTCACCCAGGAAATCGCCTCCGAAACCTCCCACACCTGATTGGCGTCGATCATCAGATTGACGTCAGGCCCGACGGCCTCGCGCGCAATGGTCAGGCGGCGGATGTCGTCCTGCTTGTCGCGGCCGACCTTCATCTTGATGTAGTTGAACCCGGCATCGACCGCCTCGCGGCAGAGTCGACGCAGCTTGTCGTCGTCATAGCCAAGCCAACCCGCCGACGTGGTGTAGCACTGGTAGCCCTCGCGCTCGAGGGTGGCGATGCGCTCCGCCTTGCCAGCTTCGCGCGACCGCAACAGCGCCAGTGCCTCGTCCGGGGTGATGCAATCGGTGATGTAGCGAAAGTCGATGCAGCGCACGAGTTCTTCCGGGCTCATCTCGGCCACCAGCCGCCACACCGGCTTGCCTTCGAGCTTGGCCCACAAATCCCACACCGCGTTGACCACCGCACCGGTCGCCAGATGGATCGCGCCCTTGTCGGGACCGATCCAGCGCAACTGGCTGTCGGAGGTGATGTGACGCCAGAACGCGCCCATGTTCTGCGCGACTTTATCCATGTCGGTGCCGACGATGAGATGGCGCATCGCTTCGATGGCGGCGCAGCACACTTCGTTGCCGCGCCCGATGGTGAAAGTCAGGCCGTGGCCTTCATGCGGCCCGTCGGTCTTCAGGATCACATAAGCCGCCGAATAGTCCGGGTCCGGGTTCATCGCGTCGGAACCGTCAAGATGCAGCGAGGTGGGGAAACGCAGGTCAAGCACCTGCATGTCAACGATCCGGGTCATGAATGGTCCAGTGTTTCTTGCTTCGGGCAGCTGTAGAGGCTGCGACCGGCGCGAGCAAAACCGCGCCGGCCGCATTCAGCGTCAGTCGTAGAGAACCGCGGCGATCTCCGGCGCGTCGATATTGGTCTTGTCGTACCAGTAGAAACCGGTGTCGATCTTGGCCTCGACGCTCTCGCCCTTGGCGGCAGCGACGGCGGCCTTGACGGTTTCGTAGCCGATGCCGACCGGGTTCTGGGTGATCGCGCCTGCCATCAGCCCGTCGCGGATGGCCTGCTTCTGCTGCGCGCCGGAATCGTAGCCGACGATGACGAGATCGGTCTTGCCGAGCTCGCGCGCGCCGTTGACAACGCCGATGGCCGAGCCCTCATTGGCCCCGAAAATGCCCTTCAGGTCTGGGTTGCCCTGCAGGATCGTCTTGGTGATTTCGGTCGACTGCAGATGGTCGCCGCCACCATACTGGATCGTCACGATCTCGATCTTCGGATGGGCTTCCTTGATCCGGTTGACGAAGCCGTCGCGGCGGTCGATGCCGGTGCGGCTGGTCTGGTCGTGCACCACGAGCGCAACCTTGCCTTCGCCGCCGATCAGTTCGGCCATCTTGTCGGCAGCCAGCGCGGCGGCGGCAATGTTGTCGGTCGACGCGGTGGCCACCGGGATGTCGGAATCGACGCCGGAGTCGAAGGCGATGACCGGGATCTTGCGTTCCTGCGCCTGCTTCAGCAGCGGGATCGCCGCCTGGCTGTCGAGCGCCGCAAAGCCGATTGCCGCCGGGTTCTTGGCCAAAGCTGCCGCCAGCATGTCGATCTGGCGATCCACCTGGGCTTCGGTATCCGGCCCCTCGAACGTCACATCGACATTGAACTCCGCTGCCGCCTTGTCGGCGCCAGCCTTCACGGCCTGCCAGAACTGATGCTGGAAGCCCTTGGAAATCAGCGGGATGTACATCTTATCCTGCGCCATCGCCGGAATTGCTGTGCCCAGCATGGCCAGCGCACCCAGTGCGCCGATAACGGTCCGTCTCGTAAACATCACTTTACCTCCTTGATGCGTGTTCTGTTTCTTTCCCGGTTCCGGGGCGCTGTCCGCCCTCTCTGCCTGCTTGGCGCGACGCGCTGGCGTCGCGCATGTTGTCGTGCGGTCAGAGCCGCCGCCGTCTGAGCATGTCGATGTAGACGGCCAGAATGATGATCGACCCGGTGACGACGGTCTGCCACTCCTGCGCCACCGACAGGATGCGCAAACCGTTGAGCAGCACGCTCATGATCAGCGCCCCGATCAGCGTGCCGAGGATGGTGCCACGGCCGCCCGACAGCGAGGTGCCGCCGATCACCACCGCCGCAATCGCGTCGAGCTCGTAGCCCTGCCCCAGCGCCGGCTGTGCCGAGTTGAGGCGCGAGGCGATCAGCAGCCCGGCGATGCCGCAGATCGAGCCTGCCAGCGTGTAGACGGCGATCTTCCAGCGGTCGGTGTTGACGCCTGACAGCCGCACCGCTTCCTCGTTCGAGCCGAGCGCGAACGTGTAGCGCCCGAGCGCCGTCTTCGACAGGATGAACGATGTGACGATGGCGACCAGAAACAGGATCAGCACCCCGTTGGGAAGCGGCACCGACGGAACCAGCAGCCCGACCAGCGAGCCCTGCGAGATGTCGGTAAAGCCGGGCGTGTCGTTGAAATAGATCGGCCGCGTTCCCGAGATGACGAGCGACAGGCCCTTCAGGATCAGCATCATGCCCAGCGTCGCGATGAACGGCGGAATCTTGAACTTGGCGACGAAGGTGCCCGACGCGCAGCCGCATACCGCGCCAGCAAGGATCGCGCCGACAATGCCGAGCGGCAGCGGCAGCCCCCAATAGGTCAGCACCACGCCGGCGATGACGGCGCAGAACGTCATCATCGTGCCGACCGACAGGTCGATGCCGCCGGTGATGATCACCAGCGTCGCCGCCACGGCGAGTACGCCGTTCACCGACGTTGCCTGCAGGATGGAAATGATGTTGCTGGTCTGCATGAAATTCGGCGAGGCGAAGCTGAACACCAGCACCAGCACGATCAGGCTGGCGAAGGCCAGCAGCCGGTGGTGCGCGCCGGAGATTCTCGGGCCGGCCTGTTCTGCCGGCTGCACGGTGGCGTCGGTCAACTTGCTCTCCTCATCGCTGTCCCCTGCTCCGTCCCCGCCGCGTCACGCTGGGTTGCAAGCCGCATGATCTCCTCCTGCGTCGCGCCGGCCGGCAGGAAGCCGGTCAGCCGCCCCTCGCACATCACCGCGATGCGGTGCGACAGCCGCAGCACCTCCGGCAGTTCCGACGAGATGACGATGATCGCCTTGCCCTCTGCGGCCAGTGCGGTCAGCAGCTTGTAGATTTCACTCTTGGCGCCGACATCGATGCCGCGCGTCGGTTCGTCGAAGATCAGGACGTCACAGTCGCGCAGCAGCCATTTGGCGATGACGACCTTCTGCTGGTTGCCGCCGGACAACAGCCGCGCTTCCTGCCGGTCGGACGGGGTCTTGATGCCGAGCTGCTTGATCAGCCGCACCGCCGCATCGCGCATTGCGCCTTCGCGCAGCACGCCACCAAAACCGGTAAAACGCGCCAGACTCGGCAGCGCGATGTTGTTGCGCACGTCCATGCCGGTGGCGAGGCCGAAATTCTTGCGGTCTTCCGACAGATAGCCGATGCCGGCGCGCACCGCGTCCTGCGGCTGCCGGATCGACACCTTCTGGCCCTGCACGAAAATCTCGCCCGCCTCCAGCGGGTCGGCGCCGAAGATCGCGCGCGCCACTTCCGTGCGCCCGGCCCCCATCAACCCGGCAAAACCAAGGATTTCACCCTGGCGCAGGTCGAACGAAACGTCGCGGATTTCCCGCCCGCGCCGCAAGCCTTTGACCTCGAGCGCAATCGGAGCCGCCGACAAATCCGGCACACGCACCGTCTCGTCGGTCAGTTTGCGGCCGACCATCATCGCGATGATGTCGGAGACCGGCGTCTCTGCGGCGGGCACCGTGCCGACTGTCTCACCGTCGCGCATCACCGTCACCCGGTCGGCGATGCGCTTCAGCTCGTCCATCTTGTGCGAGATGTAGACGATGCCGACGCCCTCGGCCTTCAGCTGGCGAATGATGGTGAAAAGCTCGTTGATCTCGACGTCGTTCAGCGCCGCCGTCGGCTCGTCCATGATCAGCACCCGCGAGCGATAGGACAGCGCCTTGGCGATCTCGACCATCTGCTGGCGCGCGATCGTCAGGTCGCTGACCTGCGTGCGCGGGTCGAGCGCAAGGTTCATGGTCTTGAACAGCCGCGCGGCCTCCGCGTTCAGCGCCGCTTCGTCGAGCAGCAGCCCGCCCGCCTTGCGCGGCTCGCGCCCGATCAGGATGTTCTGCGCCGCCGTCAGGTCCGGCATCAGCGACAGTTCCTGATGGATGATGCCGATCCCCAGTTCCTGCGCCGCGCGCGGCGAGGACACTTCCGCCGGATTGCCGTCGATCAGGATCGCGCCACGGTCGCGCGGATAGATCCCGGCGAGGATTTTCATCAGCGTCGACTTGCCCGCGCCGTTTTCGCCCATCAGGGCGTGAACCTCGCCTGCCAGCAACTCGAAGCGCGCCCCCTTGAGCGCGAGCACGCCGGGAAACGACTTGTCGATCCCCGCCATCGCCACCAGTGGCTGAGGCGCGGGCGCGGCCATCAGATGGTCACTCCCCCATCGGCCAGCACCGCCTGCCCGCTGACGAAGCGCGACTCGTCGCTGAGCAGGAAGATGACGTAAGGCGTGATGTCATCGACGGTCGCCAGACGCCCCATCGGCTGGCGGGCGACAAAATCCTTTTCCGCCTGCACCGGATCGGGCGACGCCGCGATCCGGCCACGCAGCGACGGCGTGTCGACGGTGCCGGGACACAGCGCATTGCAGCGGATGCCGTTGCTGACATAGTCGGCGGCAACGCCCTTGGTCAGGCCGATCACCGCCGCCTTGCTGGCGCCGTACACGGTGCGGTTGGGAAATCCTTTGATCGACGACGCCATCGACGCCATGTTGAGGATGGCCGCGCCACCGCCGTCCTTCGCACGCTCCAGCATGCCCGGCAAAAACGCCTGGATCATCCGGAACATCGACGTGACGTTGAGATCGAACGAGAACGCCCAGTCCTGCTCGGTGGTCTGCAGCACTGTGCCGTGATGGACGAAGCCGACGCAGTTGAAGAGACCGTCCAGCGGTCCGATCTCGGCGGCCAGCGCATTGATTTCGTCGCGTTCGCGCACATTGACGATTTTGGTCTGGATCGACGGGTTCTGCGCTGCCAGCGTTGCCAGCCCCTCGCCGCTGACATCGATGGCGATCACCTCTGCGCCCTCCGCCGCACAGGCCAGCGCACTGGCGCGCCCGATGCCGTTGGCCGCAGCGGAAACAAGAATCCGTTTTCCGTCCAAACGCATGCGATTGCTCCTCCCAGGCACGGACCGAAATCCGTTCGCATCATTTACATACGAACAGTGTATTCATATATAAACGCAGTGCGCAACAGAAAATCTTGACGCACTGCGTCGCCCAGCAGAGCCCACGAGCGAGGAAACCAGCGTGAACGCTGCCAAGAAAACCGACGACCGCTATCGCGCACCGGCGCTCGACAAGGGGTTGGACATTCTGGAATTCCTCTCCAGCCAGCCCAACGGCCTGACCCGCACCGAAATCGTCAAGGCGATCGGCCGCAGCCCGAGCGAGATTTACCGCATGCTCGAACGGCTGGTGGCGCGCGACTATGTCAGCCGCTCCATCGAGGGCGACCGCTACGCCATCACCATGAAGCTGTTCGTGCTCGGCAGCCAGCACCCGCCGGTGCGCCGCCTCGTGGCGCGCGCCCAGCCGCTGATGGATGAATTCACCGAGCGCACGCGGCAGTCGGTGCATCTGGCGATGCCGGATCGCGGCGAAGCCGTCGTCGTCGCGCAGGCTTCCGGCCCGGCCAACTGGGAGTTCCGTCTGCGCATCGGCGCGCATCTCGACTTGATGACGACGAGTTCGGGCCAGACCTTGCTTGCGTTCCAGAGCCCCGAGCGGCGCGAGGAAACGCTGGCCATCTGGGGCGGCAACGGCAAGGCGAAACATCTTGAGGAGATCGAGCCCCGGCTGGAAGCCATCCGCAGCACCGGCTATCGCGTCGGCGACAGCTTGCAGCTGATCGGGGTGCGCGACATGTCCGTCCCGGTGCTGGGGCCGACCGGCGATGCGCTTGGCGTGCTCACCTGCCCCTATCTGCAGCGCGTCGACGCCGAGACCATGGACGGCGAAACAACCTTGCAGGAACTGCGGCTGGTCGCCGACAAGATTTCCCTTACCTGAAACATATGCGACAAAGCCTGTGAAGGTCGTACAAAGACGATCACGGGAGGCACGCAGACATGACCAGTATCCGGCCGCTGACACAGCTCGAAACCCACGAAGTTTTCAACCAGCCACCGCCGTTTGAAAACATCGATCTGTTTTCATCCGACGCAGCTTTGGTCGATGCTGTGACGAAGGCCGGCGGGTCCGCGCATCATTCGCATCTGTCGGCGCTCGGCACCAAGGTCGGCTCAGCAGAATCGCTCGAATGGGGCATGGAAGCCAACCGCGTCACCCCGGTTCTGGAAAATTTCGACCGCTTCGGACGCCGCATCGACGAAGTGCGCTTCCACCCCGCCTATCACGCGCTGATGCGCCAGGGCCTCGACAACGGCTTTGCAGCAACTGCCTGGACCGGAGCCGAGGCTGGCCACGTCGCCCATTCGGCAATCCAGTTCCTCGTCGGCCAGACCGATTGCGGCAGCGTCTGCCCGATGACCATGACCTATGCCGCCGTGCCGGCGCTGCGGGCCGAGCCATCCGTCGCCGCCGAATGGGTCCCGCGCATTCAGGCCGGCCGCTACGATCCCGCCGTGCGCCCTGCATCGGAAAAGGCCGGCGTCACCATCGGCATGGCGATGACGGAAAAGCAGGGCGGCTCCGACGTGCGCGCCAACACCACAAGCGCCGTCCCCACCGGCGACGACGGCTGGTACAGCCTCACCGGCCACAAATGGTTCTGCTCCGCGCCGATGTGCGACGCGTTCCTGACGCTGGCCTATGCCGAAGGCGGGCTCACCTGCTTCCTGCTGCCGCGTTGGCTGCCCGATGGCGAACGCAACGCCGGCTTCAAGGTGATGCAGCTCAAGGACAAGATGGGCGACCGCTCCAACGCCTCCTCGGAGGTCGAGTATCACGGCGCGCTGGCCCAGCGTCTCGGGCCGGAAGGGCGCGGCGTCGCCACCATCATCCAGATGGTCCAGCACACCCGGCTCGACTGCGTCGTCGGCTCGGCGCAGCAGATGCGCAGCGGCCTCGCCCACGCGCTGTGGCACACCGCGCACCGCTCCGCCTTCCAGAAACGGCTGATCGACCAGCCGGCGATGTCGGCGCTGCTTGCCGACCTCGCGGTCGAAAGCGAGGCGGCAACCAGCATGGGGTTGCGGCTCGCGCAGGCCTTCGACGCCAACGACCCGCTCACCCGCCTGCTGACGCCGATTGCCAAATACTGGGTCTGCAAGCGCGCGCCCGGCCTGATCTACGAGGCGATGGAAAGCCATGGCGGCGCGGGCTTCATCGAAAGCGGCCCGATGGCGCGGCTGTTCCGCCAATCGCCGCTCAACGCGATCTGGGAGGGCTCGGGCAACGTCATCGCGCTCGACGTGTTGCGCGCTTTGGCGCGCGAGCCGGAAGGCGTCGAAGCGCTGCAAGGCTTCCTCGCCGCCCGGCGCGGCCTCAACAGCGCCTATGATGCCTGGCTCGACGGTCTCGACCTGCGCGGCGTCACCGAAACCACCGCGCGCTATCTGGTTGAAAAACTCGCACTCGCCGCCCAGGCGGCCATCCTTCTGGAGTGGGAAAGCCCGGTGGCCGACGCGTTCTGCGCCCTGCGCCTGCAGCCGCGCGGCATGGCCTACGGCGCCTACGACGCCAGCATCGACACCCGCGCCATCATCGACCGCGCCATGCCGAAAGCCGCCTGACCGAAACAAAAAAGGGAGCCATTTGGCTCCCTTTTTGTCTGGTTTATTCCCAGTTCAGCGCGCCGCCATTCTGGTATTCGATCACGCGCGTCTCGAAGAAGTTCTTTTCCTTCTTCAGGTCCATCGCTTCCGACATCCACGGGAACGGATTTTCCGTTTCCGCAAACACCGGCACCAGCCCGATCTGGGCGCAGCGGCGGTTGGCGATGAAGTGCATGTACTGCTCGCACAGCGCCGCATTCAGCCCGAGGAAACCGCGCGGCATCGTATCGCGGCCATAGGCAGCTTCCAGCTCGGCAGCATCGGAGATCATGCCGCGAATCTCGTCCTGAAACTCAGGTGTCCACAGATGCGGGTTCTCGATCTTGATCTGGTTGATCACGTCGATGCCGAAGTTGAGATGGATCGACTCGTCGCGCAGAATGTACTGATACTGCTCGGCAATGCCGACCATCTTGTTGCGCCGGCCCAGCGACAGGATCTGCGCAAAGCCGGTGTAGAACCACATGCCCTCGAAAATCACGTAGAACGCCACCAGATCGCGCAGGAACTGCTGATCGGATTCCGGCGTGCCGGTCTGGAAGTCGGGATTGTCGAGGTTCTGCGTGTGCTTCAGCGCCCAGGCCGCCTTGTCGGTGATCGACGGCACTTCGCGATACATGTTGAACAGTTCGCCCTCGTCGAGCGCGAGGCTTTCAACGATGTACTGGAACGTGTGCGTGTGGATCGCCTCCTCGAACGCCT
>JBEBXE010000049.1:0-14561 GCA_040391705.1 Aerobium aerolatum | reverse complement strand
GGCGCTTGCTGGCGGCGCTGCTCATCGTCTTCGGCGTTGTCGCGCTGCGACTGGCTTAGGTAGTGGCTTCCACGTTGAGAACTTGATTCAACTGTCTGGGACTTTGAATCCGCTCCGCTTCCCAATATCTTGAAAAGCCTTCGTCTTCTGCCGAGCGAAGGCAGGCTGACGCGGCGTCGCCATGCCCACTTGTGCACGCTCGGCGCGGCAGGTAGGTCTGGAAGAATCACAGTGACGAGGGGAAGATGACCAACAGGAACGACGTGAGGCCGGTCGGCGAACTGACGCTGAGAACCTTGGCGATGCCGGCCGATGCCAACGCTGCCGGCGACATTTTCGGCGGCTGGGTGATGGCGCAGATGGATCTTGCCTGCGGCATTCGTGCCGCCGAGCGGGCCAAGGGCCGGGTGGTCACGGCTGCGGTCAAGGAGATGTCTTTCGCCAAGCCGATGAAGATCGGCGACACGCTGTGCATCTATATCGACATCACCAAGGTCGGCCGTTCGTCGATGACGTTGCGGGTCGAGGCCTGGGCACAGCGCTATCTGTCGGATCTGATGGAACGCGTTACCCACGCCGATTTCGTCATGGTCGCGCTCGATGGCGAGGGCAAGCCGACACGGGTTCCTGTCGAAGCCTGACGCTTGCCGTTGAGCGTTTCGCAGGCCCGGCTTCTCTGGCCGGTTTCTCAGGGGTGACTCAGTGTCAACAAAGTGCCTGCTTGTGCACTGCAGCACTGGTCTCTTATATGCGCCTAGTATCGAAAAGATACCGTTGTGGTCTCTATCGGATACCCAGATTGCAGAAAGAGGATTCACCCCATGACAAAGCCAAAAATCGGAATCATCGTCGGTTCCACGCGTCCAGGCCGTTTCGCAGACAAGCCTGCTGAATGGATCGCCGAGCGCGCCAAGGCAACCGGCGAGTTCGACGTCGAGATCGTCGACCTTCGTGATTTCCCGCTGCCGTTCTTCGACGAGCACGCTTCGCCGGCTTGGGCGCCGTCGCAGGCTGCCGGTGCCAAGGCCTGGCAGGACAAGATTGACAGCCTCGATGGCTTCATCATCACGGCTGCCGAATACAACCGCAGCCCGACCGGCGTGCTCAAGAACGCTCTCGATTACGCCTACAACGAGTGGAACAACAAGCCGGTTGGCTTTGTTGGCTACGGCGGCGTTGGCGGTGCGCGTGCGGTCGAACAGCTGCGCCTGATTGCGGTCGAGCTCCAGATGGCTCCCGTGCGCAACGCTGTTCACATCGTGTGGGCCGACTACGCGCAGATCGCGTCCGGCGACAAGCAGATCGGCGATTTCGCCCATTTGAACCAGGCTGCCGACGACCTGCTGACGCAGTTCACCTGGTGGGTGAAGGCCTTGACCGCTGCGCGTGCCAAGACGACCGCGCTTGCCGCGTAAGACGACAAACTGATCTGACCTCCAAGACGCCTCGTACCCTCCCTGGGTGCGGGGCGTTTTTTATCAGGCGAGGCGGTGGGTGGACGCGTGGCGTGCCGCAAGGATTTTGTCGATGCGACGGCCGTCGAGGTCGACAACCTCCAGACGCCAGCCTTTGATATCGATGTATTCACCGACATCGGGGAGGTGGTGCATATGCGACAGGACGAAGCCGGCGAGGGTTTCGTAGTCCCGGTCATCCGGCAGCGCGATGCCGAGAAGATCCGACATCTCGTCGATCGGGAAGTAGCCGGCCAGCAGCCACGACCCGTCTTCGCGCTGCACCGCTGCCGGCTCGTCGTCGTCTTCGTCGGATTTGAATACGCCGACGATGGTTTCAAGAATGTCGGCCGGCGTCACCACACCTTCGAAATCGCCATACTCGTCATGGACCAGCGCCATCGGCATGTCGGCTTCCTTCAACGTCGCCAGAACATCCAGCGCGTCGGCGTTGTCGTGCACGATCGGGGCAAGGTGGATATGGTCTTCGATGACGAACGGCTGACGGCTCAATAACGCTGCCAGAACCTCGCGGGTGCGTACCACGCCGACGACCTGATCGACGCTGCCATTGGCGGCAGGCAACAGCGCATGCGCCGTTTCCATCAGGTGCTTGCGGATATTGGTCTTGGTGTCGGTGACGTCGAGCCAGTCGATTTCGGTGCGCGGCGACATGATGGCGCGGACGCTGCGGTCGGCCAATCGCATCACGCCGGCAATCATCTTGCGTTCGTCGCTTTCGACGACGCCGTGGCTTTCGGCCTCGGCAATCAGGCTGGCGATTTCTTCATCGGTGACTTTGGTGCCGCTTTCGCCGGTTTGCCCCAGCAGGCGCAACACCGCGCGGCCCGAAAAATCCAGCAGCCACACCACCGGCGCGGAGATGATCGACAGGCCGCGCATCAACGGCGCCATCCGCGCGGCAACCCCCTCGGGATTGCGCAGCGCAATCTGCTTGGGCACCAGTTCGCCGACGATCAGCGAGCCATAGGTGATCGCGGCAACGACGGAACCGACCCCGAGCGTGCTGGCCATCGATTCCGGAACGCCGGAGGCGGCCAGCCATTGCGTCAGCCGCAGGCCAAGCGTTGCGCCGGAAAAAGCGCCTGAAAGAACGCCCACCAGCGTGATGCCGATCTGCACCGTGGACAGGAACCGTCCGGGGTTTTCGGCCAGCTTCATGGCGGTTGCAGCACCGGTGCTGCCTTTGTCGGCCATGGCCTTGAGCCGCGACGGGCGGGAGGAGACCACTGCGAGCTCGGACATTGCCAACAGGCCGTTCACGCAGATGAGGACGACGACGACAGCGATTTCGATTGTAAGCATACTATCTGCAATAACATTGCCGATGCCGTCTTGCGACGGATAATTCGCGTTCAGTGCTTATCTTGTTACCGGCAGGCGACGCGGCCATTCCTGCGGTTCTTGATGTCGAAATGAAAATGATCGGCGTGGGCGGCGTCATAGCCCGGCCCGAGGACGGTCGTGAAATACTCGCAGCCGCCGGCGCGAACATTGTTGAGCAGGCCCTTTTCGCGGAAACTGAACCAGCCCGGCTTGCGCACGTCGATGTCCTTGCCGTTGCGCAATTCGATGCGCATGACGTCGAGGGCATTGCCCTTGGAGTGTTCGGACGCCACCGACGTGCCGGCAATGCGGCGGCACGAATAGCTCGATCCCTGATGGATTGTCTTGACCCCGGACAGATAGCGCCAGCGCGCCGACGGGTTCAGCTCACTTTTGGCCCAGCTGGCAAACGCCAGCGCCATGTCGCAGGTGAGCGTCGCGGCCGGCTTCATCTCGATGCTGCCGGCGAGGCCGGACACCTGAACCGGATGGTCGATCCGGCAGGCGCCGCCCTGGTCTATCGGGGTGAGATCGCGGAACGTCACGCCAAGGCGGCGCAATTGCTGTCGGCACTGCACTTCGCTGGCGGGCAGGGCTGGGCCGGGTTCGAGGACCGGCGGCGAGAACCGTGGATACGCCGCTGTCATTGCGACGGGCGAGGCGGGGGGTGGGGCAAGGCGCGCCAGTCCGCGCGTTTGGGACACGGAGGCGGTCTGCATGCCGACATCGACGCTGGGCACCAGCACATCGGAAACACTGCACGACGCAAACGCCAGCGTCCCCGCAGCCGCAACTGCCGCGCCAAGCACAAGCCGTCGAGAGCGCATGTACTGCTCGCGCAGTTCGATGGCCATTTTACGCATTACACCCGACATACCGTCGCCCTTGTCCGAGACGGTTCAAATTTTAAGCAACAAGGGTAAAGAAAACCTCAGTCGGGGCGTTCAGACCTGTGACGACAATGGGGCAGGGCCGTCAACGGCACCATGTGCCGCCGTTGCGTCGCTGGGCCAGGTCGAAATGGAAGTGGTTGCTGTGGTCGGCATCGCTGCCGGGGCCCAGTACAGTCTTGAAAGGGCCGCAAGCAGCTTTGCGTAAGCGAGCCATCAACAGCGCATCGCGGGAGTCGGGCTCGCCATAATGGCGGATGTCGATCCTGCTGCCATCCTCAAGCTCGATCGTTCCCCAGTCGAGCGCATTGGCAAAGGCGTGCTCGGACAGCTTGGCACTGTCGCTGGTGCGTGGCCTGCACACATAGGCCGACACCTGATCCAGCGCGACGATCGGCGATCCGAAGCTTTGCCTGGCAATGCCTTGAGCCTGCTTCTCGACGAAGCTCGCGGTTGCTTCGGCCATCGCGCATGTCAGCGTCGCCTCCGGCCGCAGCGCGACGTTGCCGGGCAGGTGCGTCACCGTTAGCGGCCAGGGCGCGGCGCATCCGAGCGGATCGCCAAGCGGAGCCTGATCGCGAAAGCCGACGCCTGCCGCCTCCAGTCGTTTCCGGCACGCCAGTTCTTCCGCCGGCATGGTGGCGTCCGGAGCAGGCGCGGTGTCCTGCGTCAGGCCGATTTCCGGTCTCAACGCGGGTGCCGTCATCGTCTCCGGCAGCGTGCCAAAGTTGGCGGATTCTGCTGATGCGGACGAGGCCAGGAGCAGGATTACAAAGGCAAAGGTCGTCTTTTTCACCCGTGGTTAGATGGAGCAGTTGAACCCGGCGACAAGAGGGAGAGCTGTCAGGCCCCGATGGCATCCAGCCCGTCTTCGAGCCATCCGCCGAGCATCGGCATGCCCAGCAGATAGCGCGAGGCGCGGCGGCCGGCGCCACGGTCGCGGGCTTCTGCCACGACATTGACCCAGTCGGAGGCTTCGAAGTCGCCGCGGCCAATCCAGGCCAGCGCGATCAGTTCGGCGGCTTCGTCGACGTTGAGATCGTTGATGAGGGCGCGAAATTCGCGCTCGGTCAGGTCTTCCGATTCTTCTTCGGCCAGACCGTCATGGTGGTGGGAATCGCGCGACTGGTCATCCAGTTCGACTTCGTGTTCGCTGCCGGCGTCGTAATCGTGGCTCAGCGCCGCGCTGAGCGCCTTCGCCTTGAGGATGAAAAGGCGGACAGTTTCAGGATCGATGGTGAGATCCCACTCTTTTTCCACGGCCTTGCGCATCGGCAACTCCTGTCAAGATCGTGGGCATCATAGCCGAATTCTGGTGATTTTCGAGGTTGAGTTGTGCGATTGGAACAACCGCCTGTTCCAGGAGTGAGTCCGATGTGGCTGCTGTCCCCAAAAGTTCTGCCGATCCTGCTGCTGGTCGGATCCAACGTGTTCATGACCTTCGCCTGGTACGGGCATCTCAAGTACAAGGGCGCGCCGCTTTACGCGGCGGTCCTGTTTAGCTGGATGATTGCGTTTGCGGAGTACTGGCTTGCCGTGCCGGCTAATCGCATCGGCCATGCCGTCTATTCCGCTGCTGAGCTGAAGACGATGCAGGAGGTCATCACGCTTTGCGTGTTCGTGGTGTTTTCGGTGTTCTACCTGAAAGAGGGGATCACATGGAATCATGTGGCAGGTTTTGTCCTGATCGCCGGCGGCGCAGCGCTGATTTTTCGCGCCTAAAGCCGAAAATCCCCGGAAATAGGGGCTGAATTCAGGCTTTCCCGGCAAGATAGTTCGTGAAAACTAATCCGGAATTGCTATATTCAGCCGAGAAGCAATGAACGGTTCGCTGGCCGAGGCTGTCGGACCGTTTTCTTTTTGTCTTTCGCGTCATACGCGGGAGCATCGAAAGGACGGAAAGGTCGACTGACATGAATAAGGTCCCGATGACGGTCGGTGGGTATGAGGCTCTCAAGGAAGAGCTGCGCTGGCGTCAGCAGGAAGAGCGCCACCGCATTATCGAAGCTATTTCGGAAGCGCGCGCACACGGGGATCTGTCGGAGAACGCGGAATATCATGCCGCGAAAGAATCCCAGAGCCTCAACGAAGGGCGCGTCAACGAGCTGGAAGATTTTATCGCCCGCGCCGAGGTGATCGACGTTGCCAAGCTTTCCGGCGAGAAGATCAAGTTCGGCGCGACGGTCGTCATCATCGACGACCAGACCGACGAAAAGAAGATCTACCAGATCGTCGGCGATCAGGAAGCCGATGTGAAGTCGGGACGGATCTCGATTTCGTCTCCGATCGCGCGTGCGCTGATCGGCAAGGAAGTCGGCGACGAGATTGAAGTCAACGCACCCGGCGGCGCTCGCGGTTACGAGATCGTCGAACTGCGTTGGGTTTGAGCCGGGGCGCGACCCTATGCCAAATGGCGTCGACATGACGCGGGTGCGGCTGGTCGTTCCCAACTTCAAGCGCCGTCTTTCCGGCGTCACCAGCACTATCATTCAGCTTGTGCCGTTTCAGGCCGGTCTCGACGTTGCGACGTTGGGGCCGGGTCTGCCCGACACATTGCCGAAAATCCGCTGGTGGCAGGTTCCGGCGCTGTTGCGGCGACCGCAGGGCGGCGGCCGGCGTGTCTGGCACGCCCGCCGCAACACCGAGATGCTCGGTGGCGTCGTGCTGCGCTATATCCTGCGCGCGCCGATGGCGCTGGTGTTCACCTCCGCCTCGCAGCGCAAGCACACCGGCTGGACGCAGTTCCTGATCCGGCGCATGGACGCGGTGATCGCCACCAGCAGGAAGACCTCCGCCTATCTGCAGGTCGCCAACACCGTGGTGATGCATGGCATCGACACCGCGCGCTTCACGCCGGCCGACGACAAGGCGGCTGCCGCTAGCGCTGTCGGGCTTGATCCGGCACAGAATTATGTCGGCTGCTTTGGCCGTATCCGGCACCAGAAGGGCACTGATCTTTTCGTTGATGCGATGATTGCGCTGCTGCCGCAGCATCCCGAATGGACGGCGCTGGTTGCCGGGCGCACGACCGCCGAGCACACCGGATTCGAAAAGGATTTGCGCGCGCGCATCGCCCAGGCGGGTCTGACCGAGCGTATCCGCTTTGTCGGCGAGCATCGCGATATCGAACGCTGGTATCGCGCCCTGTCGCTTTATGTCGCGCCGCAACGCTGGGAAGGCTTTGGTCTGACACCGCTCGAGGCGATGGCCAGCGGCGCGCCGGTGGTTGCCGCCGATGTCGGGGCGTTTTCGGAACTGGTGGTTCCGGGCGTCACTGGCGAAATCGTACCGGCCGGCGATCTTGCTGCGCTGACCGATCGGGTCGAACCCTATCTTGCGGACGCAGCCCTGGTGCGCGTACAGGCTGCAGCGTCAGTCGATCACGTCGCCTGCCATTTCCCGTTGCAACGGGAAGCGCGGCAGCTGGCAGAGATCTACGCGAGGTTTGGGGTCACTGACGGCGGCACAGCCAAGGCTTGAAGGACTGGCAGATGACACAGACGGCTCGGCGATCCGACAAGATCGCGACGCTATGGATCGAAGGCGCGATGCGCGAGGTCGATCAGGTTTGCATCCGTTCGATGGTGCGCGCCGGGCTTGATGTGACGGTGTATCGCTATGGCGAGGTCGACAACATCCCCGACGGGGTCAGGATTGCCGATGGCCGCGAGGTCCTCGACCTCTCGCTGATGGACCGCCTGAAGCTGGTGAAACGTCAGGACAGGCTGTGGCAGATCCCGGCCAATTTCAGCGATTTCTTCCGAATTTTCCTGCAGAAATACGAGCTCGGTCTGTGGCTCGATTCCGACGTCTACGTCTTCCGGCATTTCGACTATGCCACCGACAAGCCGTTCTTTTTCAAGGAAGACGGCACGCGCATCGGGTCGCCGGTGTTCTATCTTCCGCCGGACAGTCCGATCATCGGTGAATATGAGCAGCTGATGGCGCAGGACGAGCTGATGCCGAACTGGCTCGGGCCATGGCGCGGCATTGTGCGCCCGACATGGTGGCGGCTGACCGGCCAGGCGTTCTCGCCGCCTGATCTCGGCATTACCATTTACGGCAACGACGCGTTCACGCGGCTGGCGCGGCGGCATGGCTGCTATGGCGACGCGGGGTCGAAGAAGGCGTTTTATCACTGGGGCGCCCGCGAGAACGAGAAGCTGTTCACCGCTTGCGACTTTCAGTTCTTTCTCGATGATCCCGAGTATCTCGGCATCCACATTCACCGCAAGCATCTGGCCCTGCAGCCGCCAGTGCCGGGCAGTTTCTGGGCCTGGGCGCGCGCGCAGTAGGTCCGCTATTCGTCGAAGGCGACAAGACCTTCGTTCTTCACCTGACGGATCGTCAGAGCGGTGCGAACGGTATCGACATTGGGCGAGGAGGTCAGGTCTTCGATGACGAAGGTCTGGAACGCCGACAAATCGCTGGCGACGCAGTGCAGGATGAAGTCCGACTCGCCGGATACCATCCATGAACGGCGCACGATCGGCCATTTCCGGGTGCGGTCGGCAAACGCCTTGAGTTCGGCATCGGACTGGTGGTGAAGACCGACGAGGCAGAATGCGACGACGCCGAGGCCAAGCTCGCTGGTGTTGAGCAGCGCGCGATAGCCGCGAATGATGCCGGCGTCTTCAAGCCGCTTGACCCGGCGCAGGCACGGTGGTGCGGAAATTCCCACACGACGCGACAATTCGACATTGGTCATCCGGCCGTCGCCCTGAAGTTCTTTCAGGATTTTCCAGTCTATGGCGTCGAGGTCAGCCTTCAATGTCGTGTAGCCTGTCCGAGGGATCGGGTGGGAGAATCTGTCATGGTGATTGTGGCGACGCTACCGGATATTCACCGCCGCGCCAAAGCTTTTGACTGAATTTGCAGTGCTGTAGCCCCGGATGATGCGAAACCGGCAGAGCTATCCCCAGCCTTTGCACATCATGACCATGCGTCGCCTTGCAACTGCCATACACCAACACCTAGATTGGGGAAACTGACAGTTCCCGTCATGCGCGCCCAGAGCGCGGTGACCGCGAGAAGGCCTAGACATGACCAACGCTACACACGTGCCCGTTCTCATCATCGGATCGGGTCCTGCCGGCTATACGGCTGCGATCTACGCCGCACGCGCGATGCTCGAGCCGGTGCTGATTTCAGGCATGCAGCAGGGTGGTCAGCTGACGATCACGACGGATGTCGAGAACTATCCGGGCTTTGCCGACCCCATCCAGGGGCCATGGCTGATGGAGCAGATGCGCCTGCAGGCAGAGCATGTCGGCGCACGCATCGTCACCGACCTCGTCACCAATGTCGAACTCGCGTCGCGGCCGTTCCGGGTTTCGACCGATTCCGGCACCGACTACACCGCAGACGCCGTGATCATCGCCACCGGCGCGCAGGCGAAATGGCTCGGCATTCCGACCGAGCAGACCTTCATGGGCTTCGGCGTGTCGGCGTGCGCCACCTGTGACGGTTTCTTCTATCGCGGCAAGGATGTCGTGGTTGTCGGCGGCGGCAACACTGCCGTCGAGGAAGCGCTCTATCTCGCCAATCTGGCCAAGTCGGTGACTGTGGTGCACCGCCGCGACGAGTTCCGCGCCGAGCGGATCCTGCAGGAGCGCCTGTTCAAGAAGGACAACGTCAAGGTCCTGTGGGACCATGCCGTCGAGGAGATCGTCGGCGAGGCGGCCAAGGCGCCGATGCCGCCATCGGTGACCGGGCTCAAGCTGCGCAATGTGCGCACCGACGAAATCACTGAATTGTCGACCCACGGATTGTTCGTCGCCATCGGCCACGCACCAGCCGTCGAGTTGTTTGCCGGCACGCTGAAGCAGAAGTCGAACGGCTATCTGTGGACTGCGCCCGACTCGACCGCGACCAGCATTCCCGGCGTCTTTGCAGCGGGCGACGTGACCGACGATATCTACCGCCAGGCGGTGACGGCGGCCGGCATGGGGTGCATGGCGGCGCTGGAAGCCGAAAAGTACATCTCGGAAATGGCGCTCCATCGCGCCGCCGCCGAATAACGAGCAGTCTGACTTAACATTTGATGGGGTATCGGGACCGCAGATCGGCCGGATACTCCAAGCGGGGAAATAAAGCCGATGGCGCTCGATTGGGACAAGCTGCGCGTATTTCATGCGGCTGCCGAGGCTGGATCGTTTACACATGCAGCAGAGGCGCTGCGCCTGTCGCAGTCGGCGATTTCGCGGCAGGTGAGCGCGCTGGAGCAGGACGTTGGCGTGCCGCTGTTCCACCGTCATGCGCGCGGTCTCGTGCTCACCGAGCAGGGCGAGATGCTGTATCAGACGGCACATGAAGTGCTGATGAAGCTCGAAAGCGTCAGGGAGCGGTTGAGCGAGGCCAAGGACCGGCCGTCGGGACCGCTGCGCGTCACCACCACTGTTGGTCTCGGCTCCGGCTGGCTGACCGAACGGGTGCAGGAGTTTCTCGACCTCTATCCGGAAATCCAGCTGCAACTGCTCCTCGCCAACGAGGAGCTGGATCTGACGATGCGCCAGGCCGACTGCGCCATCCGTCTGCGCCAACCGCAGCAGCCGGACCTGATCCAGCGCAAGCTGTTCACGGTGCACTTCCACCTCTACGCGTCGCCGGCCTACGTCGCCAAGCACGGCAAGCCGCGCTCGATTGCCGAGCTCGATCAGCACCGTATCGTGACGTTCGGCGAACCGGTGCCGTTTCATCTCGCCGACATGAACTGGCTGGAGACGGCGGGACGGCCGGAGGGCTCGAAGCGCGTTGCCTCGCTGCAGATCAACAACATCATGTCGATCAAGTCGGCGGTGCAGCGCGGGGCGGGTGTCGCCATGCTGCCGGACTACATGATCGACAAGGATTCAGATCTGGTTCCGTTGCTGCCGGAAACCGAGGTGCCGTCCTTCGATACCTATTTCTGCTATCCGGACGCGATGAAGAACCAGGTGAAGCTGCACGTATTCCGTGACTTCCTGATCGCCAAGGCCAGAAGCTGGGCCTACTGACGATTTCGCGGGTGTGCGCAATACTTGTGCAGGAGCGTGTTTTGCCTGCAAACTGTGCGCACTTAGTAAGCCATGCGCACCCCGCATAGGTGCAATGCAAATACCCTGCTTGCATTTTGGGCACCAAGAGCCCATATCCTAATCATCTCCCGGGCGCGTTCCTCCTCCCATTAGCGCCTGAGAGTGTTCCCCTCTGGAGGTTGCCTTTTAGGCACTCCAACGACTCAGCCGGATCTTCCTAGATCCGGCTTTTTTCGTTTTTGGGCCTGAATTCGTGCTGCGGACTACCGCCATCTGACCTTGCGCGATCTCATGTAACGGTGACTTCCCGCCCGCGTAACGTGCCTGCGCGCGCCGAAACGCCTATTCATCAGTCAAGGACGCGGTTGAACGTGTCGATTGTCGACGGGGGTGGGGCATCTCCGGCGGCGGTTAACATTCTCAGGCAACACCGCGTCCTTCCCTATTCCCCCGGCACCTCCACGGGGTCGCGTGCGGCGGACCTGCCACCATCGAGCAATCGACAGCGGTCTGCAAGAAAACGGCGCCGGTCCCAAGACCTGGCGCCGTTTCCTTTTAAGTGTATCGGTTTTCGGACCGATGCTCAATCAAAGCAGTAGAGCGTCAGGCCGCCGCTTTCCCCTGTGCGCTCATCACTTCGTCGGCAAGACGGCCGGTAAGCTCCGCCATGTGGTCGAATCGCGCGACATAGGTGGCGACGCCTGCGGTAGCCGAGCGCAGGTCGATGATGAGATTGTCGATCTCGGCTTGCGGCATCAGCGCTTCAACGACATCCCAGCCGGTCCATCCGTCGCGGGCGTCATAGCCGAGAATCTGACCGCGCCGTTGCGGCACGATCGCCGTGACCTTGGCGGTGGCGTCCGACGGCGTATAGATCTCGACCTTGAGCACCGGCTCGAGCAGCACCGGCGAACACGACGCCATGCCTTCCTTCATGCCAAGGCGGGCCGCCTGCTGAAACGCCATGTCGGACGAATCCACCGTATGGTAGGAGCCGTCGGCAAGGTTGACCGCGACGTCGACCACTGGAAAGCCGAGCGGGCCGGCTTTCAGGTAGTCGCGAATCCCGGCCTCGACCGAGGGGATGTATTGTTTCGGCACCACGCCGCCGGTGATCGTGTCGGTGAAAACGAACCCTGAGCCTCTCGGCAGCGGCTTGATGTCGAGCACGACATCGCCAAACTGCCCATGCCCGCCGGATTGCTTGCGGTGTCGGCCGCGTTGGGTGGCACCGCCACGGATCGTCTCGCGGTACGGGATTTGCGGCTGCGCCGCATGGGTGGCGATCTGGTACTTGCCTTCAAGCCGTTCGACGGTGACGCGCAGATGCATCTCTCCATGGCCGGAGACGATGGTTTCGCCGGTGTCCTGGTTTTGCTCCAGGGTGAGGGACTGGTCCTCCTGCGCCAGCTTTTGCAGGCCCGCAGAGAGCTTGACGTCGTCCTTGCGTTCCTTCGGCCGCAGGGCGGTGACGAACACCGGCGGCGGTGGGGTGAGGGTGATCAGTGCCGCAACGCCCTTGGTCGTGCTCAGCGTCTCGCCTGTGGCGATGGCGTCGAGCTTGCCGAAGGCGACGGTCTCGCCTTCCTCTGCCGCTGTCAGCTTGCTCTGGTCCTTGCCGAACAGGCGGTAGATGCCCGACACCTTGCCACTGCCGCCTGCCGACGAAAACAGTTCGGTTCCGTCCGTGACCCGTCCGCCAAGCACACGCGCGATCGACAGCTTGCCGCCATGCGGGGTGTAGATGGTCTTCATCACCTGAACCAGCGTCTGGCCGCCGGGTGCACCCAGCCGTTGGCGGGTGCTGGCGACGTCCGAGGCGTCGTGGCGAATGGCTTTCAGCAGCCGCAGCACGCCGTTGCCGTTTTCGGCACAGCCGATCAGCACCGGCGTGACGGCGCCGGTCTGCACGTCGGCAGCCAGATCGTCGAACACGGCATCGCGCGGTGGCTCGATCTCCTCGAGCAACTGTTCCATCAGGCCGTCATCGTGGTCGGCGAGCGTTTCCAGCATCGAGAACCGCGCTTCGAGTTCGCGTGCCTTATCGTCGTCGGGAATGTCGGCGACCGAACTTTCCGTGTGCTCGCGATAGATGTAGGCGCGCTCCAGCGCCAGGTCGATCGAGCCGATGACGATGCCGTCCTTGCGCAGCGGAATCTGGCGCAGCAACAGTGGCGTGGAACTGGCCGGCTGCAACAGCTTCAACGTCTCGCGGACGCCGGCGGTGGTCTTGTCGATCTTGTTGAGGAACAGCATGCGCGGCACGCCCATCTCGTCGAGCTGGCGCATGATCAGTTGCAGGGCAGGAAACTTCTTTGGATCCGCTTCGGCGACGACGATGGCGAGGTCGCATGCGGCGAGGATCGGCTGCGCTTCATAGGCGAATTCGATCGAGCCGGGGCAGTCGATGAAGGTGATGCTTTCACCCATGAACTCGGTCGTGGCGACGGTCGCCTCGACGCTCATCAGATGTGCGCGCGCCTCCGGCGATTGATCGCCGACCGTATTGCCCGCCGCGATCGAGTTCTGGCGCGCAATTGCGCCGGTTCTCGCCAGCAAGGCTTCAAGAAGGGTGGTTTTTCCGCTCGAAAAGGGACCGACGATGGCAATGCATTTCGGTCCCTTGCGTCGTTCTCCGGCTCGTTTGCCCATGATGACCTGACCTCCATCTCACGCGTTTGCTCATGAGCGGCGGCCGGCCCGCAGCCGTCGCGTGGCCACGACGGTGCTGCGACCGTCAAGGGGCCATGACGTATGGTCACATGGCTTGGCAATTGGAGCAAGTAGAAAGCATGGAGCCCGGGGCGATCAGGTGCCGGGCCAAAAAAGAAGCCGGGGCGACGTGCGCCCCGACTTCTTGATATCGTACTGGCCTGGGTGTCAGACGAGCGATGCGGTGAAACGCTGGATGCGGGTGCAGGCTTCTTCGAGCATCTCTTCCGACGCGGCGTAAGAGATGCGGAAGTTCGGCCCGAGACCGAAGGCGGAACCGTGGACCACGGCGACGCCTTCTGCTTCCAGCAGTTCGGAGACGAAATCCTCGTCGGTTTCGATGACCTTGCCGCCCGGCGTCTTCTTGCCGATCAGGCCGGCGCAGGACGGGTAGACGTAGAATGCACCTTCCGGCGTCGGGCAGTTGATGCCACGTGCCTGGTTCAGCATCGACACCACCAGATCGCGGCGGCTCTGGAAGATCGCCTTGTTCTTCTGGATGAAGTCCTGCGGACCGTTCAGCGCCTCGACCGAAGCCCACTGGGCGATCGAGCACGCGCCCGACGTCTGCTGGCCCTGGATCATGTCCATCGCCTTGATCAGCTGCAGCGGGCCGGCTGCGTAGCCGATGCGCCAGCCGGTCATGGCGTAGGCTTTCGAGACGCCGTTCATCGTCAGCGTGCGGTCGTACAGCTTCGGCTCGACCTCGGCGATGGTGTAGAACTTGAAGTCGCCATAGGTGAGGTGCTCGTACATGTCGTCGGTCAGCACCCAGACATGCGGGTGCTTGAGCAGCACGTCGGCAATCTCACGCAGTTCGGCTTGTGTGTAGGCAGCACCCGACGGGTTCGACGGCGAGTTCATCACCAGCCACTTGGTCTTCGGCGTGATCACCTTTTCCAGCGCCGCACCGGTCAGCTTGAAACCCTGGTCGATCGAGGTTTCGGCAAACACCGGCGTGCCGCCGCACAGCGCGACCATTTCCGGGTAGCTGACCCAGTAGGGGCGCGGGATGATGACTTCGTCACCGGGGTTCAGCGTCGCCATGAAGGCGTTGAACAGGATCTGCTTGCCACCGGTGCCGACAATGGTCTGCTCCGGGGTGTAGTCGAGATTGTTCTCGCGCTTGAATTTTGCCGCGA
>JBEBXE010000048.1:0-14660 GCA_040391705.1 Aerobium aerolatum | reverse complement strand
GGTCAAACCCTTTCAGGTTGGCTGACAGGACGAGGAAGGCGATCGGCACCGCAAGCGCGGTGTGGGCGATGATGACGCCAAGATGCGTGTGCACGATGCCAAGCTGGCCGAAGTAGGAATAGTAGCCGACCGCCATGACGATCGATGGCACAGCCAGCGGCATCAGCATCATGATGTCAGCAATCGCGCGGCCACGGAACCGGTGACGCACGAGCGCGAACGTTGCCGGCACCACGAGCAGCATCGTCAGCACGGTCGTGGCGCTGGCGATCAGGATACTGTTCCACGTCGGGCGCAACCAGCGCGGGTCGGAGAAATAGGCTTCGTAGTAGCCGAACCAATAGCCGGGCGGCGGGAACTGTAGCGAGCTGGACGTGGAGAACGACATCGGCACAACCACGACAAGCGGCGCGGCAATGAAGATGACGATCAGGACGCCGAACCATCGGATAAATCGGTTCATGGCTTAACCCCAGAGTTTGTCGAGGCCGAAGCGGCGGTGATAGATCGTGAGGATCACGAGAGTGATGAAGAGCAGGATCATGGCCAGTGCGGAGCCCATGCCGAAGGCCAGGAATTCGTCGATCTGAATCCCGATCAGGCCCGCGATCATCTGTTCGCGCGGACTGCCGAGCAGAACTGGCGTGACGTAGAAACCAAGGCAGATGACGAACACCAGCACGCAACCATTGGCAATGCCGGGCGCGGTCAGCGGCAGGTAGACGTGGCGGAGAAGCGAGCCGCCGCGTGCGCCGAGGCTTTCGGCCGAACGGATCAGTGCCGGATCGATCTTCCGCATCACCGAATAGATGTTCATGATCATGTAGGGTGCCAGGATGTGCACCATCGCCAGCGTCGACGAGAAGCGGGTGAACAGCAATTGCGGCGATTGCTCGACGCCCAAAGCATTGATCAGCCACAGGATTGGTCCGTTGTTTCCGAGCAGCACCATCCACGCATAGGTGCGCACCAGGAAGCTGGTCCAGAAACTCATCGTCACCAGCAGCAGGATCAGCATCGCGGTGCGCTGGCTGCTGACTGACATCAGATAGGCCAGCGGATAGCCGACCAGCAGACAGCAGACGGTGACGAAGCCTGCGGTGAGGAACGTGTTGATGAAGACCCGCTGATACAGCGCGCCGGTCAGTGCGCGCTCATAATTGGCCAACGTGAGGCGGGGCTCGGTAAAGCTCATGATCGCGACATCGGCGAGCGGCACCACGAAGAAAACCGTGATGAACACCGCCAGCGGCGTCAGCAGAAGCCACGGCCACAAATTGGTCTTTTGCGTCAGATTGGAGATGGAGAGGCCGGTCGTCATAACAGTATCCCGGTTTCACACAGGCATGACTGCCGTCGCGCTGAAGCGCGACGGCAGGGCTTTCGGTATGGTTGATCGCCAGCGATTAGCTGACGATCCATTCCTCGAAGCGCTGCGAGATTTCCTCGGGGTCAGCGCCGAGATTGGCGATGTCCTGTTCGAACACCATCGAACGGTTCGCTTCCGAAGTCGGCATGCGGACGGCTTCCTCGGCCGAAATGAAGGCGTTGGCTGCCGGGTTCATCGGGCCGTAGTCGGCCTGCTTGACGAAACCTGCGAGCGGCTCGGCGCTGGTTGCGAAGGCAATGAATTCCTGCGCGCGCTCGAGGTTTGGCGACTTCTTGGCGACAACCCAGTAGGCGCTGTCGAGTTCGCCCTGGTTCCAGGTCATGGCGACAGGTGCGCCAGCGTCTTCAGCCTCGAAGTAGCGGCCGTGCCAGATGCCGATCATGTCGACTTCGCCGTCGCGCAGGATCTGCGTCGACTGCGCGCCAGCCGTCCACCAGACGCGGACGTGTTCCTTGATCTGGTCGAGCTTGGCAAAAGCGCGGTCGAGGTCGAGCGGGTAGAGGTCTTCCACCGCAACGCCGTCGGCAAGCAGAGCCAGCGGCAGGACGCGCGCCGGGTAACGCTGCAGCGAGCGCGAGCCGGGGAAGCGTTCGACGTCCCAGAAGTCGGCCCAAGTCTTCGGACCCTCTGGGAACTTGTCGGTGCGCCATGCCATGACGGTGGCGAAAGCATGCGAGCCGACGCCGTTCTCGTAGAGACCGCCCTCGTAAGGAGCCTGCAGGTCTTCGATGATGCCAGCCGTGTTGGCGCGCACCAGTTCGGCACCGCCCAGCGTGGTGATGTCGAATTCGTAGACGCCGGTCTGGACCTGCTGGGCCAGCTTGGCGAACGACACCGGCGACACGGTCTTGATCTCAATGCCGGTTGCGGCGGTGAACGGGTCGAACAGATGCGCGCGCGCAGCTTCTTCCCAGGGTCCGCCCCAGGTGTTGATGTAGAGTTCGTTGGCCTGGGCGCGCGCCACGTAAGGCATCGCCAGCGTGGAGGCCATCGCCAGACCGGTGCCCTTCAGGAACGTGCGCCGGCTCGGGGCCAGCAGCGACGGCATGTTGGTCATAAACTTCGTCATTCCCATTTCTCCTCTTATGGTTTTGCGAAAGTGGCTTCGTAGAGACGGAGCCAGTTTTTGTGAGTGATCTTGTCGATTTCTTCGGTGGTGAAGCCGACAGCTCGCAGGCCGCCCGGGATCACGTTGATGTCCTCGACAGTCTGGAACCAATCCGGTGGCGGGGCCTTCAGCGGCTTGCCGGCGGCGCTCGCGCCATAGTCGGCGCCACGGGTCCAGCGACCCTGGCGCATCCAGGCATAGTCCGGCGCGGTGAAGTTGTGGCTGCGGTCGGTGCCGATCGCGACGGTGTCGATGCCGGCGATCTCGACGGTGCGCGCCACCATGGTGCACCAGGCTTCGATCGACTTGCAGTAGTCGTCGCCGGTGATGTTGCGGTAGGCAGCGCAGCCGATCACGCCGCCGGTCTGGCTCAGTGCCTTCAGCACGTCATCCGACTTGTTGCGCTTGTGGTCGAACAGCGAGCGGGCATTGGCGTGGGTGACGGCAATCGGCTTTTCCGACACTTCGATGGCGTCGAGGGTGGTGCGGTCGCCGACATGGCTGCAATCGACCAGGATGCCGGCGCGGTTCATCTCCAGAACCACTTCCTTGCCGAAGCGGGCGAGCCCGGAATCGTGCTCTTCGTAGCAGCTGCCGCCGAGTTCGTTCTGGTTGTTGTAGGTCAGCTGGACGACGCGAACGCCGAGTTCGGCAAACATCTCAACGAGGCGAATCCGCCCCTCGAACAGATTGGCGTTCTGGAAGCCGAGAATGACGGCGACCTTGCCCTCAGCGCCGATGCGGGCGATGTCGTGTGCGGTGGTGCCGATCTCGGCCACGTCGGCATTGTCGCGAACGAGGTCGCGCCACTTGCCGAGCGAGTCGAGCGACTCCACAGTGCCTTCCCAGAAGCCGCAGGTCACGACAACGCCGCCGACGCCCGCCTTCTGCAGCGATTCAAAGGCGGCCCGGTCGAAGTGGCCGCACTGCAAACCGTCGATGATCATGGTTTTGTGCTCTCTGCTTGAGTGGTCTTGGTGCCAGGCGACGCGAGGAACGAGACGTCCGTCTCGTCGTCGTTGTCCTTGCGGCCGATAATCGTGCCGTCGTCGGTGATGATGATCGGGCCGGCATGACGGCGCGAGACGATGGTGTCGGCTGCAAGCGCCTTCTTGGCGTGCGCATAGACCTGCCACCACAGCGTCGACTCGATCTGCACGCCGTTGCAAAGCAAGTCCCACAGCACCGGGTCGTCCTGCGCCACGACACCTGTGAGGGGGCGGGCGGTCGCAGTGAGCGTGACGATTTCGCCGGCGGTCACGGCAACTTGCAGGCCAGTGCGTCCACCCAGTGCCTGCGCCAGCTGCAGTTCGGTGGGGTCGATGACATTGCGCACCGACACCTGCGCCTTGCCGAAGCGGGCGACGAGTTCGCCCAGCAGGTCAAGCACTGTCGGCACCACGACCCAGCCGTGCTGGTGGCCGGCGTCGAGTTCCAGCGCGCTGCCGTCTTCCGCAGTGATCGCCAGCTTCGAGGGATCGGCGGTGCCGAGCATCTCGGAGCTGTCTTCGAGCATGGCAAAGCCGCCGAGCGACAGCTTCTGCGAATACATCACGTAATCCTGCACCGCGAGGAAGAAGCCTTTGGGCAGGCTCGTCAGCGACAGGATGCGTTCGGACATCATGCGCATTTCGCGCGGCATGATTCTCAAGGTGGTCATGGTCATTGTATCGGTCATGGGAGGATGGGCTCTTCCGGGTAGAACCAGGTTCCGGTGTAGCCGGAGCGGATGTCCTGCGGCGTCGGCGCACCGTGATAGAGCATGCCGCGCAGGTTGCGGTTGAGGAAATCCCGGGTCTTGTCGATGCCGTGGATGCCGACATTCATCAGCCGCACCAGATCGATGGGGATGAAGGTCTCGGCGTTGATGTTGGCGCGCGGCGTGTGATAGCGCAGATCGCGCAGGCTCTGGATCCGCGACACCAGATAGCGGTGCTGCGGGTGCGCCATCAGGAAACGCGCGACGCTCAGGCCGGGCTGTGCGGCTTCCAGATCTCCAGCGAGCGCCTGAACGCCACCGCAGGTGTCGAGGCCGAGGTCGAGCGCGTCGGGAACTTCAGCCCGCGCGCCACGCCGTGGCTCTTCCGCCGCTTCCGACTTGTACCAGACATAGTGCGTCGAATCCGGGCCGGACATGTCGGCTTCCAGCGCCCAGTCGTAATCCCGGCGCACCAGGGCGAGCAGGTCCTGCGCGGTTTCCGCGCCATCGACGGTGAATTCGTCCGGCGCGTTGATTGCCGGGATTGCGGCGTCGACGGTCTCCGGCACGAGTTCCAGCAGCAGCGACAGATAGGTTTCGTAGGCTTCCGGGCTGATCGCCGCTTCGATCTGCTGGGCAAGCGTGTCGAGGGGATAGCGTGTTTCGCCGCCGGCGATGCTGCCGGTCTGCTGAAACGCTTCGAGTTCCGTGACGAGGCGCGCGAGGTCGGTGGCGACCGTCTTGCTCGAGGTGAATGCCTCGTAGACCATCCGGTCCTGATTGCGGAAGACGATGGCGCGACGCAACAGCTCCAGCAATTGCTCGATGCGGGCATCGTCCTTTTCCAGCACGAGGCTGCGTGCCTGTGCAATCGCGGTTTCGCGCGCGCCGAGCAGGGCGTCGATGAGGCGCGGGTGCTTGTGGACGAAGAAGATCAGGCCCAGCGCCGACCCGTTGCCGACGCCGAGAAAACGACGGATCGCCGGATCGAGCTTGACGGCCTTTTCCGATTTCAGCTGCGCCAGATGCTCAACCAGATCGCACGAATATTCGCGCATCAGATAGGCGGTCAACAACTGCGCTTGCAGTACGCCGCCGAGCGGGTGGTCGCTGCCGAGGGAGGGGAACGAGCGCGTTCCGAACGTGCCGTTGCCGTCCAGGCCGGTGTTGCGCATCAGGTAGCAGACTTCCGACAGCGTCGAAATCTCTGGCTGGTTTCCATCTGCCAAAGCGGCCAGCGTCTGGTCGAAAATGCGCATCGAACGGTTCGACCTGCACCAGATCAACGCGTTGGGCGTGGCGCGGCCGGTGTAGAGTTTCGGCAATTCGACGCGGGCGGATTCGATGTCGGCCTCGGTGGCCGGACCTTCGTTCAGCGTACCCATCATGTCCCACGCACGACCGATGATGCGGCCGGTGCGCGCGGTTTTGGTCGGCGGGAACGAAAAGCCGATAAACGAGAACTCGCGATCGGGCGTCTTGATCGAATAGACGAAACTTCCCGCAGCATTCTCGTCGATATCGAAGCGCTGGATCGAAACGTCCCAACGCTCACGCACCATCTTGTTCATGAACGCGCGGGCGCCGCTGACGCGGCTGGGCTGGATGGCCGCAAGGCGCGAGGACGACATGACAAGCGAACTGGGGCGCGGTGCCACCGACGTCTCATCGTGTGCTGCCGGCTGAATCGTTTCTATCATTTGGGCGATTGTTTTCCCTGTTGGATACGGGTGATCGCTTCGGCGGCGTCCAGCAGCTGCTGCTTGACGCGATCAATCTCGAAGCGGGTTTCAGGCATGACGAGCGACAGCGTCGCCATGCAGCGGTCGCGCAGGTCGAAGATCGGCGCGGCAATGGCGACGACGCCGCTATGGGTGTAGCCGCTGGAGATCGCGTAGCCGTCGCGGCGCGTTGCGGCGAGGAGTTCTTCGGTGGCAAAGGGTTCGCCGCTTGTGCGCAGTCGCGCCAGCGTCATCTCGTCGGCAAAGGCGGTGAGCACGCGCCCCGACGCGGAGCCTTCCAGCGACAGCGTGGTGCCGATCTTCTGCTCGGCGCGCAGCAGGCTTTCCGAATCGACGCGGGCGACGATGCAGGGCATGCCACGGTCGATCACGGCCAACGATGCGGTTTCCTGAACCTGCTGGACCAGCTTCTCGAGAATCACGGTGGCGCGTGAGCCGAGATCGGCGTGTTCGAGCGCTGCAGCGGCCAGCCGGCACGCATGCATGGACAGGCGATAGCGCATGTCTTCGTCCTGCTCGACCCAGCCGGCCTCGATCAGTGTCAGCAGCCGCTGATAGGCGGTCGGGCGCGATAGCGCCATGGCTTCGGCCACCTCCGGCAGCTTCATGCCGCGCGAGCTCTGCCCGAGCACATCCAGCACGGCCATCGTCTTCAGGACGGTGCTGAGTGCGCGAACGCCGCTTTGTGGCTGTATTCTATTTGAATATGACGTATCCATTACAAATATGTTCCTTTCGAACCCCGTCTGAGTCAACCCGCCGCATTCGGGCAAAGCCGGCGCATGGTGGTTGCGTCCCCGCATCCATTTGGAAACACACGTGATATTTTTTTTGTTATGAAACTGGAAAAGTCCGCTTTTGCGTCGGGGCGGACAATATCTTATGCTGAATCAGCCGCTGCTTGGATTGGGTCTGGCCTGTTCCGACTGATGACGAGTGAATGCGCGGGCAACAAGGAGCGACTGGACCATGGATACTCTGTTCGACATCGGAGCACGTCTGAAGACGATGCGAACGGCGGCCGAGCTGTCCCAGCGCCAGCTGGCCGAACGCGCCAACGTCCCGCATGCACAGATTTCGAATGTGGAGAAGAACAAGGTCAGTCCGTCGGTTTCGACACTGCGTCGGATTCTCAGCGGCCTCGGCGTCAGCATGGCGGACTTTTTCGAGCCCGAGCGCAGTCCAGCGCCGGGACCGTTTTTCGATGCTGACCAACTGATTGATTTAACGTCGAAAGTCGCGGTAAACTCGATTGGCGAAGGCAGCGCCCGCATGGTCTTCCGGCAGATCGGCGATGCGCGCGGCCACAACCTCCAGATCCTGCACGAGGTGTACGACCCCGGCGCCGACACCGGCGAAACGCTGCTCCAGCATGCGTCGTCCGAAGGTGGCTATGTGGTGGAGGGCGAGCTGGAGATCACTGTTGGCAACGACATTCGGGTGCTGAAAGCGGGCGAGGCCTATCTGTTCGACAGCCGCGAGCCGCACCGTTTCCGTAACCTCTCCGATGCCCGCACTGTGGTCATCTCGGCCTGCACTCCGCCCTACCTGTGATGGCCACCCACCTGTGGTGGATAGAATGCTGAACGGTTCTTGCTCATTATTTTGAGCAGTGCTAATCGTTTCCACATCAGATCAGGAGACCCTTTCATGTCCGTTTCAGCACAGCTTCAGAACCGCCAGAAGGCCGCGGTTGCTGCCGGTGTCGGCACCCGCGCCATTTATGCAGATCGCGCCCTCAACGCCGAGCTGTGGGATGTGGACGGCAAGCGCTACATCGATTTCGCCGCCGGCATCGCTGTCAACAACACTGGCCACCGTCACCCGAAGGTGATCAGCGCGGTGCAGGCGCAGGTCGATCGCTTCACCCACACCTGTTTCCACGTCGCGCCGTACGAAGGCTACATCCGCCTGTCCGAGCGGCTGAACGCGATTGCGCCGACAGGGGCGGAGAACCGCACCATGCTGGTCACCACCGGTGCGGAAGCGGTTGAAAACGCCGTGAAGCTGGCGCGCGCTTATACCAAGCGTGCCGGGATCATCGCATTTTCCGGCGCGTTCCATGGCCGCACCATGCTGGGCATGGCGCTGACCGGCAAGGTCGTGCCCTACAAGAAGAATTTCGGCCCGTTCCCGGCTGAAATCTATCATGCGCCGTTTCCGAACGCTTTTACTGGACCGTCCGAGGACGACGCGATTGCCGGCCTTGAGCACCTGTTTGCGTCTGATGTCGATCCCGAGCGCATTGCAGCCTTCATCATCGAGCCGGTTCAGGGCGAGGGCGGTTTCAACATCGCGCCCTTCGGCTTCCTGGCGCGGCTGCGCGAGATCGCCGACCGTCACGGCATTCTGCTGATCGCCGACGAAATTCAGGCCGGCATGGGCCGCACCGGCAAGATGTTCGGCTTCGAGCATTCCGGCGTGCGTCCCGACCTGATCACGATGGCCAAGGGTCTTGCCGGCGGTTTCCCGCTTTCGGCTGTCACCGGCCGTGCCGACATCATGGATGCGGCGCATCCGGGCGGTCTTGGCGGCACCTATGCCGGCAACCCTCTCGCGGTGGCAGCAGCCAACGCCGTTCTCGACGTCCTTGAGGAAGAGGGCCTGTGCGCTCGCGCCACGATGGTTGGCGATCGCATCAAGGCGCGCCTGCAGACGCTGTCGGAGCGTCAGGGCATGGAGCGTATCGGCGACGTGCGCGGTCTGGGCGCAATGGTTGCGTTCGAACTCGTGACCGATCGCGCCACCCGCGCAGCGGCTCCCGATCTGACCAACAAGATCGTCGCGGAAGCTGAAAAGCGCGGCCTGATCCTGTTGTCGTGCGGCACACGCGCCAACGTGATTCGCATCCTGACGCCGCTGACGATCGAAGAGACGATCCTCGAAGAGGGGCTCGACATGCTCGAAGCGTCTATCGAGGCTGCCTTTTCCGGTTCGGACAAGCTCTAAGAGCTTTTACTAACCTGAAGCGTGTCGTGCGAAACAGCGCGGCACGCTTCAGTCTTGTCAGTTCCGGGCTTGGAACCGACGCAAACACCGCATACTGCAATCGCATCATTGGTAAGGCGGGTCGCAGGGTAGACATGCCCCAGCCGATCAAGAGAAGGAAAAAGCCATGAACGGCGCCGATATGCTCTGTGACACGTTGCTCGTGAATGGGGTCGATGTCTGTTTTGCAAACCCCGGCACGTCCGAGATGCATTTCGTCGCGGCGCTCGATCGCAAGCCCGAAATGCGCTGCGTGCTTGGTCTTTCGGAAGGCGTCGTCACGGCTGCTGCTGATGGTTACGCGCGCATGGCCGACAAGCCTGCCGCGACGTTGCTGCATCTGGGGCCGGGCCTCGCCAATGGCCTGGCTAACCTCCACAATGCACGTCGCGCACGCACGCCGATGCTCAACATTGTCGGCGATCATGCCACCTATCATTTGCAGTACGATGCACCGCTGACCAGCGACATCGAAAGCCTCGCGCGTCCGATGTCGCAGTGGGTGGGCCGCGTTGCGGATGCAGCGAATGTACGCGCCAAGACGGAAGAGGCCTATACGGCAGCGTTGTCGCGTCGTGGCGTATCGACGTTGATCCTGCCTGCCGACGCGGCCTGGACCGAGCTTGAGGCGGCTGCGCCGACCGCTGTTGCGATGGCTGCTGCGCCGATCCCGGCCCCCAGCGCAATTGCTGCTGCAGCCGGCGCGCTGCGCAAGGCGCGCAAGGGCGTACTTATTCTCGCCGGCCGGGCCTTGCGTGAAGGCGCGTTGGAGAGCGCGGGCCGCATCACCGCTGCAACCGGAACTGCGCTTTATTCGCAAACGCCGGACCGCTCGGCACGTGGAGCCGGACGCGTCAACGCCCCGCGCATCCCTTACAAGATCGAACTCGCCGTCGAAGCGCTGAAGGATTTCGACGTCGCGATCTGCATCGGCGGCAAGCCGCCGGTTGGCTTCTTCGCCTATCCCGGCAAGCCGGGTCTGATGCTGTCGCCGGATTGCGAAGTCATCGAGCTTGCAGACCACGAGCACGATCTCGCCGGCACGCTTGATGCACTGGCCGACGAGGTCGGCGCTGGCCGCGGTTCGCCGTTCGTGCCGGCGAAATTCACCCAGTCCGAGATTGCCGCGCCGACTGGCGCGCTGAGCGGCGACACCATCTCTATCATGGTGGCGCGGTCGATGCCGGAAAACGCCATCGTCTGCGAAGAGTCGCTGACGTCTGCCGGTCGACTGGCCGCGTTGGCGCCGGGCTTGCATCCGCACGACTACATCACCCTGACCGGTGGCGCGATCGGCATCGGCATTCCACTTGCCGCGGGTGCCGCACTTGCCTGCCCGGATCGCAAGGTGATTTCGCTGCAGGCTGATGGCAGCGGCATGTACACGTTGCAGGGCCTGTGGACGCAGGCACGTGAAAACCTCGACGTGGTGACGGTGATCTATGCCAACCGCGCTTACGCGATTCTGCAGGGCGAAATGCGTGCGGTGGGCGTCAATCAGTTCGGCGTCAACGCGCGCCGGATGCTCGACCTCGACCAGCCGGCGCTCGACTGGTGCGCACTTGCCAAGGGTATGGGCGTGGAGGCCGGGCGCGCAACGACGATCGAAGAGTTCCAGAAGCTCTACGACGCCGCGCTGTCGCGCCGTGGTCCGTTCTTGATCGAAGCGGTTATTGCTTAACCCCTACAGATCGCCGTGCGTCCGAAACGACGCGCGGCGCTCTAATAGGTGGCGCGGCCGCCCGACAGGTCGAACACCGCGCCGGTGTTGAACGAGCACGAATTCGAGCTGAGCCAGAGCGCCATTTCGGCGACCTCTTCCGGCTCGCCTGCGCGGCGCATCGGGCTTTTTGCCAGCATCGTCGCGACGTGCTCGGGGCTCATCTGGTCGAGCAAGGTGGTGTGAATCGCCGCCGGCGCGATGGCGTTGACGAGGACGCCGGTACCGGCCAGTTCTTTCCCCAACGATTTTGTCAGCGCGATGACGCCGGCTTTCGAGGCGCTATAGGCGGCGGCGTTCGGTGTGCCTTCCTTGCCGGCCAGCGAGGCGATGTTGACGATCCGGCCCCAGCCATTGGCTTTCAGTGCCGGGATCAATCTGCGGCTCACGGTGAAAGTACCGGTGAGATTGACGTCGACAATGCGCCGCCACATCGCCGGGTCATAGTCTTCGACCGGCAAGGTCGCGCCGGCCAGACCGGCATTGTTGACCAGAATGTCGACTTTGCCGTGGGCTTCCAGCGTCGCATCTGCGGCGCGGTCGACGGAAGCGGGGTCCGAGACATCGACGGCGAGGGTGCCGGCGGCGACGTCATCCTGCGCCGCCAGATCCCAGACGACAACCGTTGCGCCGGCGCGCCGGTAGGCGTCGGCAATTGCCGCGCCAATGCCCAGCAACCCGCCGGTGACGACCGCGACGCAGCCATCAAATCTGTAGCTGGCATTGTGTGCCGCCATGCGCGCTCCCCCCATCTTGCTGCCGCGCCCACTATATGGGCAATGTGACCATTAAATGGATATCAGCTGTTCTGGCGAGCGTCAACGCGATTGAATTCGACCGAATGCGCTTCGACGTCAGACCACTGTGGCAAGTTCCGCCGAGATTGCCTGGACCGTTTCCTGGACTTTCTGCACGTAGGCGCGGGCGCGTTCTTCGTCGTAACGGTAGATCGGAATGCTGAGGCTGACGCCACCGACCGGTTTGCCGGACCGGTCGAATATCGCGCCGCCGAAGCAGCGAATATCCGGTTCGTTTTCCTCGTTGTCATAGGAATAGCCGCGCTGGCGCGTCTTGGCGATCTCAGCGCAAAGCGTGCTGGCATCGGTGATCGTATGACGGGTTCGGGGCTTCAGATCGAGTTCGTCGACGATGCGGCGGCTGTCTTCTTCCGGCAGCCCGGCGAGATAGGCTTTTCCGACCGAGGTGCTGTGCATTTCGACGCGCGTACCGATGCGCGATGTCATCCGCACTGCGCGCGGGCTTTCGAGTTTATCGATGTAAACCATGCCATGCCCGCTCGGAACGGCAAGATGCACGGTTTCGCCGGTGGCATCGCGCAGCGCTTCGATGTGGTCGCGCGCGACGGTGCGCAGGTCCGACGTTTCCCAGCTTTCAGAGGCCAGCTGGATCAGGCGATGGCCGAGATGGTAGGTGCCGGTTTCGGTGTTTTCAGATACCAGCCCTTCGGCGACGAGACCGGTGACCATGCGATAGAGCGTGGCGCGCGGAAAAGGCAGCTGGCGCGTCAGCCGCGCGATGTCGAGTTTTCCGGGATTGTCGGCGATTGCCTGAAGTACAACCATGAATTTGGAAAACGAGGCGGCGCCTTGCACCGGCGCTCTGGCACTGGGGGGTGCGCTTTCGGCAGTCATTCTTCACGTCCTTCCCGACGGCGCTTGACAAGCAAACTTCGCTCTGTCGATAATGTGGGCACATTATCCATATTGTGGGCAATGAGGTCAAGCGAAGTCTGTTTTGCGAGAAAAGCGTCCCGTATGTGACGCCTTATCGTGTCGGAGGAAACGGAGCGCCGGACTTGATGATACCGGGAGGAGGAGAAAAAGATATGGCAGACGATCAGCCAGGCACCACGGCCATCAATGAGAAGTGGGTGCCCTACCGAAAGGCGCAGCCGCGCGAATCCGCGCCAGAGCTCGTCATTCCCGATGCGATCCCACTCGATGATCGCGTCTGGGTTCCGATCGACGACAATGTCTGGTTCCGGCCGCTGCTGATGTGTGCGTCGAGCGGCTACTGGATGAACCTGCTGAAGGTGCGCAGAGCCGGTGTGCTGTCGCGCCATCGCCATCCGCTGCCGGTTCATGGCTACGTCATCAAGGGCGAGTGGCGCTACCTCGAGCACGACTGGGTCGCCCGCGAGGGTGGCTATGTCTACGAGGCGCCGGGCGAAACCCACACGCTGGTGGTCGACGAGCACGTCGAAGAAATGATCACGATGTTTCAGGTGAATGGCGCGATGATCTACGTCGATCCGGATGGCGCCACCGTCGGTTATGACGACGTTTTCACCCGCATCGACAAGTGCCGGGCGCACTACAGCAAGAATGGTCTGGGAACCGACTATATCGACCAGTTCATTCGCTAATCTTTTGGGAGGCTTTTCGCGCGCCGCTGACGTGGCGCGTGAAAGGAAATGACCGGGACCAACCCGGTGAGTGGGAGAGAGATGTCCGGTATCGAACTTAATCTGCGTCCAGCGGAAAAGGGCGCGCGCGCCCATGGCTGAGGAAGCTGTCCGCTTCACGCCCATGCCGTACAGGCGCACGTGGGAGGCCGCCAAATTTGTCGCGCCGCTCCTGTTCCTTGTCGTGCTGTGGCAAGTCATCGTCACGGTCTTCAACGTCAACCCGCGGGTGTTTCCCGACGTGCCGACGGTGATGCGCGCTGGCTGGGGGACGATTGCCGACGGGACGCTGTTTGCGCATGTCGCCGCCAGCATGTGGCGGGTATCGGTCGGCACCATCATTGCCATCGTCACGGCGGTGCCGCTCGGCATCGCCATGGGGGTCAGCAAGGGCGTGTCGGATTTCCTGACGCCGCTGTTCCGCTTCTTCTCGGTGCTTGCCGGCATCGCCTGGATCCCGATTGCGACGCTGTGGTTCGGCTACGGCTTCGGCGCCATCACCTTCGTCATCTTCAACGCTGTGTTCTTTGTCGTCGCCTACAACACGCTGCTGGGCGTCTCGACCATTCCGATGCCGCTGCGCCACGCGGCGGCGTCGCTGGGGGCCGGTCGCATGCAGATGCTGACCCAGGTGCTGCTGCCCGGCGCATTGCCCAACATCGTCACAGGCATCCGTACCGGGATGGGCTTTGCCTGGCGCGGGCTGATCGCTGCCGAGATGATCGCGACCAATGTCGGGCTGGGTTACATGCTGTTTCTGGCGCGCGATTTCTATCGCACCGAGGTGATCGTGTTCGCGATGATCGTGATCGGCGTGATCTGGCTTGTCCTCGATCGTCTACTGCTGGCACCGCTTGAGCGCGCGACGATCGAACGTTGGGGGCTCGTGCAGCGATGATGGCGCCTGTCTATACGCTGTGGGGCTACTATGCGCGGTGGACGGCCCGCTGGCCTGCGCTTGCCGCATTCGTTCCTTTCATTCCGTTGATCGCCCTGTGGGCCTTCATCGTCTGGCTGGAGGTGTTTCCGCAGGTGTTTCTGCCGGGGCCGGTCGATGTGCTGAAGAAGGCGGGCGACCTGCTCTACAAGGGCATTCTCACCGAATACCTCGCCGACAGTCTGGCGCGTCTCGCGGTGGGGGCGGCAGCCGGCATGGCCATCGCCATCCCGCTCGGCGTCTTCATCGGCCTCAATCGACGGGCGCACGAAATCAGCTGGCCGGTGCTGCTGTTCTTCCAGGCAATCGGCGACATCGCCTGGCTGCCGATCCTGCTGGTCTGGTTCGGCTTCGGCCTGACGACGATGACCTTTGTCATTGTCTATACGGTGCTGTTTCCGGTGGTTCTGAACACCGTGCTCGGCATCCGTTCGGTCAAGCCGGAACTGCGCCGCGCAGCCCAAAGTCTGGGCGCTTCGCGCACCCGCATCCTGTTCGAGGTGACCCTGCCGGGCGCGCTGCCGAACATCATTACCGGCCTGCGCAACGGGCTCGGATATGGCTGGCGCGCCTTGATCGCCGCCGAGATCATCGTTGGCACCAGCGGCATCGGCTTCCTGATGTTCGACGCGCGCCGCGCCGGCTCGGTCG
>JBEBXE010000047.1:0-14694 GCA_040391705.1 Aerobium aerolatum | reverse complement strand
GGTCGATCGAGCAGCGCTTCGGCGTGCCGGGCGGCATCCTGCTTGGCATCTGGGGACGCGAATCCGGTTTCGGCCGCGCAAACATCCCGCACAACGCGTTTGCGGTGCTCGGCACCAAGGCGTTCATGGCGCGGCGCAAGGAGATGTTCCGCGAGGAAGTGCTGGCCGCGCTCGAGATGGTGCAGCGCGGGCATGTCTCGGTGGCGGCGATGAAGTCGTCCTGGGCCGGCGCGCTCGGTCAGCCGCAGTTCCTGCCGACGTCCTATCTCAAGCACGCCTACGACGCCGATGGCGACGGCCGTGCCGACATCTGGACCTCGCAGGTCGATACGCTGGCCTCGATTGCCAACTATCTCGCCAATCATGGCTGGGTGAAGGGCCGCGACTGGGGCTTCGAGGTCACCGTGCCGAACGCCGTGTCGTGCGCGCTGGAAGGGCCGGATCGCGGCAAACGGATTTCCGACTGGGCAGCGCTGGGGGTGCAGCGCGTCAGCGGCCGCCCCTTCCCGCAGCAGGAAACGCGCCAGGAGGGGTTTTTGCTGATGCCGGCGGGGCGATCGGGCCCGGCGTTCATCGTCACGCCAAACTTCTACGTGCTGAAGGCCTATAACGAGAGCGACCTCTACGCGCTGTTCGTCGGCCACGCCGCCGACCGGATCACCCACGGCGACCGGACCTTTGCCGGCGCATGGGCACCCATGGCCAAGATGCTGCGCTCCGACATTGCCGCCATGCAACGCGGGCTGGAACGGCAAGGCTACGATGTTGGCGGTGCAGACGGGCTGCCCGGCTTCCGTACCCGCCGCTCAATCGGCGACTGGCAGACCAAAACCGGGCAGCAGCCCACCTGCTTCCCCGACGCCCGGATCATCAAGGCGTTGAAGTAAAGCATGTCTCCCGAAAGTGGGAGCCGGTTTCGGGATCAAGACATGCGTGAAACAAAGTCAGTCTTCATGGGTTTCGATGGTCTGCTGGGCGGAGAGGAAGTTGCCGAACGACTGCCAGCCGTCGAAATGGTCACAGAAGACCTTGACGATCACCAGCAGCGGCACCGCGATCAGCGCGCCGATGAAGCCCCACAGCCATGACCAGAACGCCACCGCGATGAAGATCGCCACCGCGTTCAGCTCCAGCCGCCGTCCGACGATCAACGGCGTGACGATCTGGCCTTCCATGATGTTGCAAAAGATCACGAATGCCGGGGCCAGCATGGCATAGCTGAGGCTGTCGAAGCTGATGATGGAGATGACCGCAACGATGATGATCGTCGCCAGCGCACCGATATAGGGCAGGAAGTTGAGCATCGCCGCCATCACGCCCCACAGCAGCGGCGTCGGCATGCCGAGCACCCACAGCCCAAGTCCGATGACCAGGCCCAGCGCGCCATTGATCAGCGCCACGGTCAGCAGATAGCGCGACACCTCGCGCTCGACGTCGTAGACGATGCGCAGCGCGCGCTTCTTGTCGCTGAGCGAAGAGAATGACTGGACGATCTTCTCGTAAAACAACGTGCCCGAAGCCAGAAGAAACAGCGACAGCACGAAGACGATGGCGATGTTGGTTCCTGCGCTGAGCATGTTTCCGGCCGCCTGCGACAAGATCCCCGGCTGCTGGACAGCAACTCGCATAACGCCGGGGTCGTTGACCCGCTCGGTGACGTTGTCGATCTGCCCGGACAGCTCCATCAGAACGTCAAATGGCCCACGGAGGCGCTGGATACGCTCGGTCAGCGTGTAGCCGATCTGCGGGGCTTCGCTGATCAGGTTGGTGATCGGACCGCTGAGAAGATAGCCGCCGAGGCCGATCACTGCCGCCGACCCGAGCACCAGCGCCGTCGCCGAAAGCGGCGCGGGTATGCCGCGCTTGCGCGCAAATCGCACCACGGGCGTGAGCGTCAGGGCAAACAAAAACGCCAGCACAACCGGCATGAAGAAGTCGCGCCCGAAGAACAGGGCGTAGATTGCCAGAATAATGAAGATGCCTGTCATGGCAAAACCACTGCGCGCCACGTGAACGCGCTGGGGTTCGTCGTCAGCCGATGTGTCCGGCGCGGCCGTCTCCATCACGTTTTTGCTCATATTGTCCCCCACAGAAGAACGATCAATCGGTCCACGAGAATGCGCGACATCACCGCCGGTTCCACATGCGACGAGAAAAGCATTTGCATTTCAGGCATTTCTCGGGATCGTTTTGGCGGGTTGCGCATTGTGCGCAGACGAAAACTTTCAAGGAGGAGGCCCATGAACTTATTCTCGATCGCCAAGATCGCAGCCAGCCTGACCGTGGCCGGCACAGTGCTGGCCGCCTGCGTGGTTGTCGATGAGGGACCAGGCAGGCCGGGAATGCGGCCACCGCCAGGTCCGCCGCCAAGCCAGAGCAGCATGTGCACCCGCGAATACGCGCCGGTTTGCGGCCAGAGCCGGGGCGACCGCCAGACGTTCGGCAATGCGTGCGTTGCCCGCTCTGAAGGGTTCCGGGTCGTTCATCCCGGCGAATGCCGGTCTGACGCCCGACCACCGGAAAGGGCCTGCACGATGGAATATCGTCCGGTCTGCGGGGAACGCCGTGGCGACCGCCGCACCTTCGGCAACGCCTGCGAAGCGGACGCTCAAGGCTACCGCGTCGTGCGGCCCGGCGAATGCCGTGGTGGTGGCGGCTGGCGATAAAACGTCGTATAAGAGGTGACAAAACGGGGTTGGCGAGACGCCTTCCCCGCTTTACCGCCGTTTATGGTTGTTTAAGTGCTGGACCAGCCCTTTTTTGTCTTGAATTGCGGGCTCCGACTCATCATTAAGACGGCACAGTAAGAACGACCGATCAAGAAGGTTTACATTGGCAATTTACAAAGAAAAGGGTTTCGCCGAGCGTCGGCAGTCTGCAGTGGATGCGAGGAAGGCGCTTCTGGAGCGGGCCAAGGCAAACCTGCCGAAACTGGACGACCCTGAATTTCTGGCACGGCAGGCTGAACGCAAGGCTGCAGCTGAGGCGAAAGCCTTGAAGCAGGCCGAACGCGAACGTCTGAAGCGCGAGAAGGCAGAACAGGACGCGCGCGACCGCGCCGAACGCGAAGCCGCCGCTGAGATCGCGGCCAAGGCTGAAGCGGAAGCGAAGGCAAACGCCGAGCAGGACATGGTTTCGCGCCTGCTTGCCGACGAAGTCGATCGCAAGGCAAGACGCGACGCGCGTTACGCCGCCCGCAAGGCACGCCTGGGCAAGCGCTGAACGAACAGAGCATCGGACGTTCCGATGCTCTCAACGTTCACGTGCCATATGCGTGCAAGCAGAGGAACCGGCTCACGCCGGCTCCTGCGCAACCTCCGCCAGGATTTCATACGAACGGACGCGCGCGGCGTGATCGTAGATCTGTGCCGTGACCATAAGTTCGTCCGCGCCGGTGCGCGCGATGAAGGCTTTCAGCCCGTCGCGCACGGTGTCGCGTCCGCCGACGATGGCACAGGACAGCGAATGGTCGAGCATCATCTGCGCCGCCGGATCGAGTTGCTCGTAAAAGCCCTCCCGTGGCGCCGGCAGCTTGCCCGCCCTTCCCGTCCTCAGATTGACGAATGCCTGCTGCTGCGATGAGAAATTGAACCGCGCTTCGACGTCGGTCTCGGCAGCGGAAATGTTCAGCCCCAGCATCACATGCGGCTTGTCGAGATAGTCCGACGGCTCGAAGCGGGCACGATAGACCTCAAGCGCCTCGTCCAGCTGAGCCGGCGCAAAATGCGACGCAAAAGCGTAAGGCAGCCCCAGCATGGCGGCCAGTTGCGCGCCATACAGGCTTGACCCCAAAATCCATACCGGCACGTTCAGACCCTGGCCCGGCACGGCGCGCACGCGCTGCCCCGGCTCCTCCGGCTTGAAATAGTGCAGCAGTTCGACGACGTCGTTGGGAAAGCTGTCGGCACCGCTGGTCATGTTGCGCCGCAATGCGTGCGCGGTGACCTGGTCGGTGCCCGGCGCGCGGCCCAGCCCGAGATCGATGCGCCCCGGATGCAACGCTTCGAGCGTGCCAAACGCCTCGGCAACCATCAGCGGCGCATGATTGGGCAACATGATGCCGCCCGCGCCGACCCGGATGGTCGACGTGCCGGCCGCGACATGGCCGATGACGACCGCCGTGGCGGCGCTGGCGATGCCGGGCATGTTGTGATGCTCGGCCAGCCAATAGCGCCTGTAGCCAAGCCTCTCGGCCTTGCGTGCGAGATCCAGGGTGTTGGCCAAGGACTGCGACACGTCGCTGCCTTCGGGAACGGGGGAAAGGTCGAGTACGGAAAGCAATGTCATGGCGCCCATATAGGACGGCAATTTCCGACCACCAAGGACTTCAGGCTTGTGCCAAGGCAGGTTTCGCTACTTGCCCAGCACCAGCGCCCAGTAGCGCCGGCCGTCGGCGGCCGTTGCATGCGCCAGTCCATAACGGGTGAAGCGGGCATCGAGCATGTTGGTGCGGTGGCCGGTCGAGTCCATCCACATCTGGAACACCTTGCCGGTGTCCATGCGGCCATGGGCGAGATTTTCGGCGGCGGGCGCCGACACCCCGCCGTCCTTCATCCGCGTGGCGAAGTCGCGCCGCCTGCCGGTGTCGTGGCTCATCTTGTCGGCGGCCGCCATATATTCGGCCTGACGGCGCGCCGCCGTCTCAAGCTTCGAATCCGGCTTCAGCTTCGCCAGCGAGGCGGAGGAGCGGATATCGGTGAGGTAGGCGAAGCCTGAACCCGACACGCCCTGGCTGGCGAACCCGCCGCCGCCGGTCTGGCAAGCAGCGAGCATCAGGGCCCCGGCAAGCACAGCTGCCATCGACCACGTCCTGCGAATTTGCGACATAAATCCCTCGTCAAATCGTTCGGGCGGTCTTTGCAGACGATCATGGCAAGACACAGGCAAATTCCGCCGCGCGATTGTATCCGTGGGCGAACACGCCTAAATCTCGACCTTGGCCCGCTGGCGCCGGGATAATGAAACAATCAGGAGGGCTTGATGCCGTTCACCGGTTTCGACATGTTCATCCCCGTTCTCGTCATCCTCGTACTGCTGGTGCTGTTTGCAGGCATCAAGACGGTGCCGCAGGGCTTCAACTACACGGTCGAACGTTTCGGGCGCTATACGCGCACCCTGTCACCCGGCCTCAACATCATCATCCCCTTCATCGACCGCCTCGGCGCGAAGATGAACATGATGGAGCAGGTGCTCGACGTTCCGACGCAGGAGGTCATCACCAAGGACAACGCCATCGTCTCGGTCGACGGCGTCGCCTTCTATCAGGTGCTGAACGCGCCGCAGGCCGCCTATCAGGTGCTGGGGCTGGAAAATGCCATCCTCAACCTGACCATGACCAACATCCGTTCGGTGATGGGCTCGATGGATCTGGACGAACTGCTCTCCAACCGCGACGCGATCAACGATCGGTTGATGCACATCGTCGACGAAGCAGCCCAGCCCTGGGGCATCAAGATGACCCGCGTCGAGATCAAGGACATCAACCCGCCGACCAATCTGGTCGACTCGATGGCGCGGCAGATGATGGCCGAGCGCAACCGGCGCGCGGAAATCCTCGAAGCCGAAGGCCGCAAGCAGGCGCAGATCCTCGAAGCGGAAGGCCGCAAGGAAGCCGCGTTCCGCGACGCGGAAGCGCGCGAGCGTGCGGCGGAAGCCGAAGCCCGCGCCACCCAGATGGTGTCGGAAGCGATCGCCAACGGAAGCGTGCAGGCGATCAACTACTTCGTCGCCCAGAAATACACCGAGGCGCTGGCGCAGATCGGCGCGGCCCCCAACAGCAAGATCGTGTTGATGCCGATGGAAGCGTCGGCGCTGATCGGCTCGCTGAGCGGCATCGGTGCGATTGCCAAGGAAGTGTTCGGCACCGCGGACACGCAAGCGCCCGCACGCCCCCAGCGCGCGCCGACGCGCCCGCCCGTCGCTACCCCCGGCCAGTCCTGAAGCTGATTTGGGCAACCCCGGAGGTTCGCGATGATCGTTGACTGGCTCGCTACCCTCGGCCCGTGGAGCTGGATGGTATTCGGCGCGGTGCTGCTGGCGGTAGAGGTGCTGGTGCCCGGCGTTTACCTGCTGTGGCTCGGCATCGCCGCCATCCTCACCGGCACGCTGTCGCTCGCACTTTCGGGCACCGCCTTCTGGCTCTGGCAGACGCAGATCGTGGTGTTTCTGGTGCTGTCGATTGCTTCAGTGCTGGTCGGGCGACGGTTCTTTCCGGCGAACGGCACCGACGACACCGATGAACCGCTGCTCAACCAGCGCAGCCAGCAGCTCATCGGCAGGACTGCAATTCTGGAAGAACCAATCAGCGAAGGCCGCGGCCGCATCCGGCTTGGCGACACGCTGTGGCGCGTGTCCGGCCCCGACCTGCCCGCCGGCGCGCGTGTCCGCGTCACCGGCGCTGACGGCAACCAACTGATCGTGGACGCCGATTAAACCAGCTTCACGCCGCGCCGATGCGCAGCAGGTCGTGGAGATGGACGATCCCGACCGGACGACCCTCGGCCACCACCATGATGGTGGTGATCGATGACGCATTGATCACCTGCAGCACCGAGCCCGCCAATTCGTCCGGATGGGCGCATTTGGGGTTGCGGGTCATCACCTGATCGACGGTTTGCGACAGCAGGTCGCCGTCGATGTGGCGACGCAGGTCGCCATCGGTAATGATGCCGTCGAGCAGACCATCGGCCGAAACCACCGCAACGCAGCCAAAACCTTTGCGCGAGATTTCGAGGATGGCGTCGCGCATGCCGGTGCCGGATGCCACCAGCGGCATCTTCGCCCCGCTGTGCATGATCTCGCTGACCTTGATCAGGCTGGCACCGAGCTTGCCGCCGGGATGGAAGGTGCGGAAATGATCCGGCGTAAAGCCGCGCGCTTCCAGCAGCGCGATGGCGAGTGCATCGCCGACCACCAGCTGCATCAGCGTCGACGTCGTCGGGGCAAGGCCGTGCGGACAGGCTTCGGCCGCCTTCGGCAAGGCAATCACCACGTCGGCGGCCAGCGCTAAGGCCGACTCAAGCCCTGACGTGATCGCGATCAGCGGAATGGCGAAGCGCCGCGCATAGGCGACGATGCCCTTCAGTTCGGCGGTCTCGCCCGACCACGACAGCGCGATGATGGCGTCATCGGCAGCGATCATGCCGAGATCGCCATGATTGGCTTCTGCCGGATGGACGAAGAACGCCGGCGTACCGGTCGACGCCAGCGTCGCGGCAATCTTCGAGCCGATATGGCCGCTCTTGCCAACGCCGGTGACGATGACGCGGCCGGTGATGGCGCCGACACGTTCGACTGCCTGGGCGAACGGCTCGCCGAGCCCGTTCTGCAACGCGGTTTCGAGCGCGGCCAGACCCGTCATCTCGGTCGACACCGTCCGCAACGCGGAAGCGATGGTGGCAGACCTGTCTACGGCATCGGTAAGGTTTTTTCTCTGCATCGCAGCGGATTAGCGGTTCCCGTCGTGCGTGTCCAACACGGAATCGCCGCACCCGGCCGGCCGTCGTCATCAACCAAGCATTAACCATCGGGCTTTACGGTTCGGTAAACATTCCGGCGCTGCGTGCGCCCTAGCATCGAGCGACCATGTCATCACTGAGGTCCCGTGTGAGAAAGCTGTCTCGCAGCGCAAGCATTCTGGCTTGCGCGACCGCATGGCTTGTGGCCGCACACACGGTCGCCATGGCGCAGCAGGTGCAGGGTCTGCGCACCTCCCCCGGCGAAACCGGCATGTCGCTTGGGCTGGATCCGCTGACCCTCGACAGCGACGTGTCGGCCGGTACCGCACCGGCCCGGCAACGCGCCGCGCCCGCCAGCACCGACGACCAGAGCAGCGCCAACACCCGCATCCAGGGGCTGGACCAGCTCGATGACGACAGCAACGCCCGCGCACCGCGTGACAATGTCAGGACCGGCGCGATTGAAGCGCAGAACCGCCGCAATGACGACAATCCCTACGCGCCGCTCGGTCTTCGGCTCGGCAGCTTCCTGCTCACCCCGACGCTTGAACAGGGGCTGACCTGGACATCCAACGCGTCCGGCAGTGCTGGTGGCAGCGCTGCGCTGCTGTCGGAAACCACCTTGCGGCTCAATGCAGCGTCGGACTGGTCGCGCCACGGCGCGTCGGTGCAGGCCGACGGCAACTATCGCAAATCGCTGTCAGGCGAATCGATTTCCGAAATCAATGGCGGCATCAGCGGCGACCTGCGCTTCGACCTGGCCAATGGCTACACCGCGCGTGTCGGCGCCGGCTATCGCGCCCGCCCGGAATCCGCTTCCTCGCCGGTCGACCTCGGCAACGTCACCTCGCGGCCGTTGCGCCAGAGTTTCACCGGCAGCGCCGGCCTGTCGCGCGATGTTGGAAAACTTGGACTGGGCCTGAGCGGCGAGGTCACGCGTGACCTGTTCGGCGACGCCGACCTTGCCGGCGGCGGCAGGCTGTCACAGCGCGACCGCAACGCCACGCTGGCCAGCGCAACGCTGCGCACCAGTTACGAAATCTCGCCGGCGCTGACCCCCTTCGTCGAAGGCGAAATCGGCCGCCGTTTCTACGACCAGAAGATCGACGCCAACGGCTATGAGCGCTCGGCCAACCGCTATGGCCTGCGCGGCGGCATTGCGCTCGACCTCGGCGAAAAGCTGCGCGGCGAATTTGCCGCCGGCTGGCTGACGGAACGTCCCGACGACCAGCGTCTGGCGGCGATCTCCGGCCCGTCCATCAATGCCCGGCTGAGTTGGTCGCCGATGCGCGGCACGACGGTTGACCTCAACGGCTCGACCTCAGTCGAAAGCACCACGACCAGCGGCCAGACCGGGTCGCTGCTCTATTCGGGCAGCGTCGGCGTCACCCGCGAGATCCGCGCCAATCTCACCGGCAACGCGCTGGTCGGTCTCGACCTGCGTAACTACAGCGGCGGCGGCCGCGATCTGGTGATGCGCGGCGAAGCAAGCCTGACCTGGTGGATGAACCGCTATACCGGCATCACCGGACGGGCGCGCCACGAACTGCAACGCAGCACGCTGGCTGGCCGCGACTACGACGCGACCAGTGTGTTTCTCGGCATGACGCTCCAGCGCTAACCCGTTATGCGTCGGCGTTTTTGCCCAGATGCCGCGCAATAACGCTTTCGACCACGGCACGTAGCTCGGGCTTCTGCAGCGCAATGGCGATGTTCGCTTCGACAAAGCCTTCCGGCGAGCCGCAGTCGAACGTGTCGCCGCGATAGTGGTAGCCGAACAGGGTCTGCTCCTTGCCGAGACGCTGCATCGCGTCGGTCAGCTGGATCTCGCCACCCGCACCACGCTCCTGATTTGCCAGGAGATCGAACACCTCCGGCTGCAGGATGTAGCGTCCGTTGATGTAGAGATTGGACGGCGCGGTTCCCTTGGCCGGCTTCTCGACCATTCCGGTGATCTGGAACCCGGTGTGCAATTCCCCACCCTTGGCGACGATGCCATATTTGTGGGCGTCCTCCGGATCGCATTCCTGCACGCCGATGACGTTGTTGCCGGTGCGGCGGTAGAGGTCGACCATGCCTTTGAGGCAGCTTTCCTCCGACTGCATGATCATGTCCGGCAACAGCAGGGCGAACGGTTCGTTGCCCACCAGATCGCGCGCACACCAGACGGCATGGCCGAGGCCCAGCGGTTCCTGCTGGCGGGTGAAGCTGGTTTGCCCCGGCAGCGGCTGCATCGCCCGCAGCATCTCGAGCTGGCTGGTTTTGCCGCGCTGCTCGAGCGTGTCGTAAAGCTCGAACTGAATATCGAAATGATCTTCGATCACCGCCTTGTTACGGCCGGTGACGAAGATGAAGTGCTCGATTCCGGCTTCGCGCGCTTCGTCGACGACATACTGGATGACGGGACGGTCAACGACGGTCAGCATTTCCTTCGGCACTGCCTTGGTGGCTGGCAGGAAGCGCGTTCCAAGCCCTGCGACCGGGAATACAGCTTTTCTCACTTTTCTCATGGTCGATCACAATCCCGTTACTACAAGCCGCCCAAGGCGGAGCGCGACATTTTCATGTCTTTATCAGTTCTCATTCTAGCCATTCTGTTACGGTCGGGTTTCCACCGGTGAAATAATGACCGATGGCAAGAGGCATGGTAAACGTTTCACTAACTTCCATGGTCGATGATTGGTTCCTTCAAGCCATAACCAAAGGAGGCTTCCATGACCGTTCGGGCATTGGCGAAACACGTCACCACGTCCCTGAAAGCCGCAGCGGTGGCTGCTGTGCTCGCATCCTGCACGACAACGGCTTTCGCTGACGCAAAATTCCAGCGCTGGGTGAACGATTTCCGCGCCGTCGCGAGCCAGAGCGGGATCACCCGCACGACGTTCGACCGCGCCTTCGCCAACGTCACCGCGCCAGACCGCGAAGTTCTCGACCTCGCCCAGAACCAGCCGGAATTCAACGCGCCAGTCTGGCAATATTTTGACAATCAGATCACCGACGAGTCGATCAACAACGGCCGTCGCATGGCCCAGCAGCACCGCCGCACCCTCGATGCGGTCGAGCAGCGTTTCGGTGTCGACCGCAACATCGTGCTCGCCATCTGGTCGGTCGAGTCGCGCTATGGTCAGGCACTCACCAATGAGCGCATCATGCGCAACGTCATCCGCTCGCTGTCGACGCTGGCCTATGCCGACAAGAAGCGGCAGCGCTTTGCCAACCAGCAGCTGATCGCGGCCCTGAAAATCCTCCAGAACGGCGACGTACAGGCAAGCCAGCTCACCGGCTCGTGGGCCGGCGCGATGGGGCACACCCAGTTCATCCCTACCAGCTACCAGGCCTGGGCGGTCGATCTGGACGGCAACGGCAAGCGCGACATCTGGACCTCGGTGCCCGATGCGCTGGGCTCGGCTGCCAACCTGCTGCGCGACAATGGCTGGCGCAACGGCCACGCCTGGGGCTACGAAGTGATGCTGCCGAAGGGCCGCAAGTTCCCGGCCGGCAAGAAGACGCTGGCGCAGTGGCAGGCGATCGGCGTGGTTCGCGCCGACGGACAAGCCTATCCGCGCCCCAACGACCAGGCGGAGCTGAAAGTTCTGGACGGTCGTGAAGGCCCGGCTTTCCTGGTGTTGCAGAACTTCAGCGTGCTCAAGCGCTACAACAGCTCCGACCGTTATGCGCTCGCCGTCGGGCTGCTCGCCAACCAGATCGCTGGCCAGGCACCGCCGCGTCGCGACTGGAACCGGCCGTTCACCCGGCTTTCCTTCACCGAAACGCAGGAGTTGCAAAAGCGCCTCAGCGCCCATGGCTATTACAGCGGCGAGATCGACGGTCGCATCGGCGGCGCTTCCCGCGACGCCATCAAGACGCTACAAGGACGCATGGGAATGGCGCCGGACGGGCATCCAAGCATGGAATTGCTGTCTCGCCTTCGCAAACAATAACAGGCCCTTAGTCGCAACGTAGTGGAGCAGGCATGCGCGCACGCAAAGCACCATTTTCCGGCCTCTGGCGCGTGTGGTGCTGCCTGCTTGTGCTGTCTCTGGCGCTGCCTGCCATCCCGGCTGTCGTCGCCACCACCGCGCAGGCACAGGAACGGTCTTCCGGCGGTGGGCTGCTGCGCTTCCTGTTCCCGCGCAGCGAACCGCAGAAGCAGGAGCGGATCACGCCGCCCGCCCCGCGTCAGGCAGCACCGGCACGCCGGACCCCGCGCCCACCGGCAGTGCCGGTGGCGCCAACCGTCGAGAAAGCCGAGAATGCCCAGCGCGTGCTGGTCGTCGGCGACTTTCTGGCCAGCGGCCTGGCCGAAGGGCTGACGACAGCCTTTGCGGCGGAAACCAAAGTCGTGATCCTCGACCGCGCCAACGGCTCTTCCGGACTGGTGCGCGACGACTACTATAACTGGCCGCAAAACATCGCCAGCGTCATCGAGGCTGAAAAACCGTCGGTCGTGGTGGTGATGATCGGCTCCAACGATCGCCAGCAGATGCTAGTCGCCGGAACCCGCGAAACGCCGCGTTCGGAGGCCTGGACCGCCGAATATGAACGCCGCGCCACGGCGTTGGCCAAGGCGGTTCGCGACAAGTCGCTTCCGCTGGTCTGGGTCGGCAATCTGCCGTTCCGGCCCGGCGGCATGTCGTCGGACATGATCGCCTTCAACGACATGTTCCGCCGCATCGTCACCGATGCCGGCGGCGAATTCGTCGACGTCTGGGACGGGTTCGTCGATGAAACCGGCGCATTTGCAGCCGATGGTCCCGACATGAACGGACAGCCGGCCCAACTGCGCGCCAGCGACGGCATCAACGTCACCCGCCAGGGCCGCCGCAAGCTCGCCTTCTATATCGAAAAGCCGCTGAACCGTCTGCTCGACCTGACGCAGGACGCCCCCGGCCTTGCCCGGATCGACCCGGAAGAAATGATCGGCCCGCACGCTGACCAGCCCGGCGACGCCCGCCCGGCCGAAATCGTCCGCACCGTGCCGATCGCCATCGACGACCTCGGCGGCGACGGTAGCGGCCTTCTCGGCGCATCGTTTGCGCACCCGGCGGCAAGAGAGCCGCGCACGCCAGCCGAGCGCCTCATCCGCGACGGCATCGCCCCTGCCCCCACCCCCGGCCGCGCCGACGATTTCTCGATGCGCCGCCCGGCAACGCCCAGTCCGGAAACAACGACCTCAACGACGCCGTAATCGCACGTCCATCACCGTGGCAGCAGGGTTGAGCCCATCAAAAACAGGTCGATGGCATGCGCGGCCTGGCGGCCTTCGCGGATGGCCCAGACCACCAGCGATTGCCCGCGGCGCACGTCACCGGCGGCAAACAGCTTGGCGATGCTGGTCTGGTAGTCGCTGTCGTTGGCCACCACGTTGGTCGAGCGCCGCGCATCGACATTCAGCCCCAGCTGGCCGTCGAGTTCGGCCGTCACGCCTCCCTCGATCGGTCCGGAAAAACCGATGGCGATGAAGGCGAGGTCGGCGCGGATGACGAACTCGGTGCCGGCAATCGGCTTGCGGCGTTCATCGACTTCGCAGCACTTGACCCCGGTAAGCACGCCGTCTTCGCCGACGAATGCCAGCGTGGCGACCTGGAACTCGCGCTCCGCGCCTTCTGCCTGCGAAGACGAAGTGCGCATCTTGGTAGCCCAGTACGGCCAGACGGTGAGCTTGTCTTCCCGCTCGGGCGGGCGCGGACGGATGTCGAGCTGGGTGACGCGCACCGCGCCCTGCCGGAAGGCGGTGCCGACACAATCTGACGCGGTGTCGCCACCGCCGACCACCACGACATGCTTGCCGCCAGCGACAATCGGTTCGCCGGCCCAGGCAACGGACTGGATGTCTTCCCTGCCGACGCGCCGGTTCTGCTGGACGAGATAGGGCATGGCATCGTGTACGCCTGAAAGCTCAACGCCGGGGATACCGGCCGGGCGCGGGGTTTCCGAGCCGCCGCAATAGAGCACCGCGTCATAGGTGGCCAGAAGTTCGGCCACCTTCGTGTCGACCCCGACATTGACGCCGCAATGGAACGTGACGCCCTCGCCCTCCATCTGCTTAACGCGCGCGTCGATGGTACCCTTCTCCATCTTGAAGTCGGGAATGCCATAGCGCAGCAGGCCGCCGGGCTTGGACTCGCGCTCATAAACATGGACCTCGTGCCCGGCGCGGCCAAGCTGTTGCGCCGCCGCCAGCCCGGACGGGCCGGAACCGATGATGGCGACCGTCTTGCCGGTGGTGACTTCCGCCGGCTGCGGGCGGATGAAGCCCATCTCATAAGCCTTGTCGGCAATCGCCTGCTCGACCGTCTTGATCGCGACCGGGATGTCCTCGAGGTTCAGCGTGCACGCTTCCTCGCACGGCGCGGGACAGATGCGGCCAGTCCATTCGGGGAAATTGTTGGTCGAATGGAGGTTGCGGATCGCCGACTCCCAGTCGCCATTGTAGACGAGGTCGTTCCAGTCGGGGATCTCGTTGTGGACCGGACAGCCTGTCGGCCCGTGGCAATACGGAATGCCGCAATCCATGCAGCGCGCCGCCTGCTTCTGCACCTCCTGTTCCGACATCGGGAGCGTGAACTCCCGGTAGTGACGAATACGATCGGACGCCGGCTGGTAGGTCTGCACCTGCCGGTCGATCTCGAGAAATCCTGTAACCTTGCCCATGGCTCTTCCCCGGACTTACGATGTTCACTGCTGGCCGGTCGGCCGGCCGTTTGTTCAGCGCAGATGCGCTCCAGGTTTGAGCGAGGGGGGCACGCCCACGCGGAAAATCGCGCGCGTCCTCATTCTGCCGCGACCCCCATGCGCATGCGCTCCATATCTTCGAGCGCGCGGCGATACTCGACCGGCATCACCTTGCGGAACTTTGGACGGTAGGTGGCCCAGTTGTCGAGGATTTCGCGGGCGCGGGTGGAGCCGGTGTGGTGCATGTGGTTGGAGATCAGCTGCGCCAGACGTTCCTCGTCGTGGCGCGTCATGTCACCGGAGACGTCGACGCGCCCCATATGCGCGAGGTCGCCACCGTGGTGATGCAGCTTTTCGAGAATGTCGTCTTCTTCCGGCACCGGCTCAAGCTCGACCATCGCCATGTTGCAACGTTCGGCAAAGTCGCCTGCTTCGTCCAGCACATAGGCGACGCCGCCCGACATGCCGGCGGCAAAGTTGCGGCCGGTCTGGCCGATGACAACGACAACGCCGCCGGTCATGTATTCACAGCCATGGTCGCCGACGCCTTCGACAACCGCCA
>JBEBXE010000046.1:0-14901 GCA_040391705.1 Aerobium aerolatum | reverse complement strand
ACGAAGCGGTTTGCCGGCTTGTTGTAGAGGTCCAGCGGTGCGCCGACCTGCTCGATGCGCCCCGCCCGCAAGACCACGATCCGGTCGGCCAGCGTCATCGCTTCGGTCTGGTCGTGGGTGACGTAGATCATCGTCACGCCAAGGCGCTGGTGCAGGGCTGCCAGCTCGGCGCGCATCGATATGCGCAGTTCGGCGTCGAGGTTCGACAGCGGCTCGTCGAGCAGGAAGGCGGTCGGATTGCGCACGATGGCGCGGCCGATCGCGACGCGCTGGCGCTGGCCGCCGGACAGCTGCCCCGGGCGGCGGTCGAGATAGGGCGCGATCTCGAGCATCCGCGCTGCTTCCTGAATCCGCCGCTCGATCTCGTCGCGCGGCATGCGCGCGTTCTGCAGCCCGAAGGACAGGTTCTGGCGCACGCTCATGTGCGGATAGAGCGCATAGGACTGGAACACCATCGCCAGACCGCGATCGGCGGCCGCGACCCGGGTGACGTCCTTGCCGTCGATGGCGATGGCGCCGCTGGTCGGGCGGTCGAGCCCGGCGATCAGGCGCAGCAATGTCGATTTCCCGCAGCCGGACGGCCCGACGAAGACGATCAGCTCGCCGTCGTTGAGCTCGAGGTCGACGTCGTGGAGCACCTTCACGGCACCGAATGATTTCGCGACCTTGGTCAGCGTGATGCGACTCATGACTCTTCCTACTTGATACCCGTTCCTGCGATGCCGGTGGTGATGAAGCGCTGCAGGAAGATGAACACGAGGACGACCGGGATCATCGTCACCACAGTCATGGCGAGGATGAAGTGCCACTGCACGTTCAGTTCGCCCGCATAGGTGTTGAGCCCGACCTGCAGCGTGTAAAGCTCGCGGCGCGACAGCACGATCAGCGGCCACAGGAAGTCGTTCCAGCGCCACACCACCGAGAAGATGGCGAGCACTGCCAGCGCCGGCGCGCTCAGCGGCAGCACGATGCGCCAGTAGATCTGCCATTCCGACGCCTTGTCCATGCGCGCGGCGTCGATCAGTTCGTCGGGGATGGTCAGCATGTACTGACGCAGCATGAACACGCCGGTCGGTGTCGCCACAGTCGGCAGGATCACTCCCCACAGCGAATTGAACAGTCCCATCGCCGAGATGACGGAATAGAGCGGCACGATGATCACCGACAGCGGCACCATCAGCGTCGCGATCACCAGTACCATCACCGTTGAGCGGCCGCGGAACTTGTATTTGGACAGCGCGAACGCCGCCATTGAATTGGTCAGCAGCGTGATGATCGTCGCCATCACCGTGACGAAGACGGAGTTCCACAGATAGCGCAGGAAGTCGTTGGCCACGAGCGGCTGGACGTAGTTCTCGGTGGCGAAGGACACGATGCGCTTGGGTGTCCGGTTCTGGATGTTGACCCGGACGACCTCGCCCGGCGCCTGCGGATCGACCATCTGCGCGACGGTGCCGATGCGGCGGACTTCGGCCAGAAGCCGCACCGTCCCGTCGTCCTGCTTGACCTCATAAAGCGGCAGGGGCTTGTCGTAGCCTTCCACCGTCGTCAGCTCGGTGACATAGGGCAGGATCGTCGGCGGGAACTCGGCCAACCCGGCTGGTGTCTTGAACGACGAGTTTACCAGCCAGGCCGCTGGGCCGAACATCAGCAGCAAGCCGCCGATCAGCCAGAACCAGGTGAAGACGTCGGTCCAGTCCCAGCGCGCACCGCCGCGCCGCCGCAGGAGAAAGCCGGTGATCCTGCTCATGTTTCGGTTCTCCGGCGGTCGTTGCGGCGGACGATGCCGAGCTGGAACAGCGTCAGCACGATCAACAGCAGCCCCATCAGGATCGAGGCGGCCGACGCCAGCCCCGGATTGCGCAGGAACGAGGCGAAGCCGACCTCGTAGATGTACTGGGTCAGGAACAGCGTGCTGGTGCCCGGCCCGCCGCCGGTCAGCACGTAAACCTCGTCGAAAATCTGGACGGCGCGGATCAGCGTCAGCACCAGCACAACCAGCAGGTTGGGCATCAGCAGCGGCAAGGTGATGCGCCAGAACACCCGCCCGGGCCGGGTGCCGTCCATTTCCGCCGCTTCGTAGAGGTCCTTCGGGATTGCCTGAAGTCCTGCCAGCAGGATCAGCGCGTAGAAGCCGACATGGGCCCACACCGAGACGCCGACGGCAGCCGCGAACGCCCAGTTGCGCTCGACGAGCCAGTTGACGGGCTCCAAGCCGAGCTCGTGCATGCCGAAATTGAGCAGACCCTGGCGCTGCAGGATCCAGCGCCAGATCAATCCAACCACGACGGGCGACAGCAGTACCGGAAAGAAGAATACGGCGCGCCAGAAGCTGCGCGCCCGCAGGTCGCGGTTGAGAACCAGCGCGGTGATCAGCGCTACGCCGACCATCAGCACGACCTGAACGATGACAAATGTGAGGGTGTTCCAGACCGCGGTCCAGAACAGGTCCTCGCGGCAGGTGTGCCGGTCGAGATAGTTGCCGCAGTCGAACAGCCGCTCATATTGCGCCATGCCGACGAATTCGCGGTTGGTGAGGAACAGCGCGTTCCCGCCGGTCATCGAATAGGCGATGTTGACGGCCAGCGGGAACAGCACGAACACGCCGAAGATCAGCATGTTCGGGGCAAGGAAGAAGGCGGCCATCGCATTGGTGCCGCCAAGCTTCTGCAGATAGCGCAATGGCGGATCGAAGGCGCGCGCCAGCAAGCCGACCGGCGCCATCAAGATGGCGCCAGCCTTGGCGGCGACAGTGCGAGGTTGCGCCGTCACCGGCCGCCTCCTATTTCGCGGCCTCCGCAACCTGCGCCTTGATGTCCTCATCAATGCGCGTGAAGGCATCGTCGAGTGACAGCTCGCCGGCCATCACCTGGCTGATGCGGGTCACGAGCGCGCCATAGACCGGCGTTCCCCACTTCCACGCGGGCAGCGCGTTGGCGCTGGCGCTGACCTTGCTGGTTGCCTTGACGAAGGCATCGAGCGCTGCCTTGACGTTCGGATCGTCGGTCTTGAAGTCGATTGGTCCGGCGATGACGCCCTTGTGCGCCGGCAGGAACAGCGTGCGTTCGGTGAACTCGCGCACGACAGCCTCGCTGGAGAGGTAGTCCATCACCTTGCCGACTTCGGCGGGGTTCTTGGTGTATTTGATGCCGACCAGCGCCGCGCCGCCCGGCAGGCCGGTGCAGGCCACGGTGCCGCATGGCGAGCCGGTCGCCACCCAGTCGAATGTATCGCCGATCTTGGTCGACAGATTGGCGATCTGCCAGCTGCCGGAATAGTAATAGGCGATCTGCGCGTTGATGAAGTCCTCGGCTCCGGCGCGGTAGGTCGTTCCCGCCGCCGACACCCAGACGTCCTTGTTCATGCGGCCGTTTCCGGTCCACTCGATCAGCTTGCGGGTGAAGGTCTTGGTGCCTTCGTCCACCGGCGCGGGCAGCCGGTCCGGCCCGATATAGTTCGCGCCGTAGGAAACATTGGCCGCCGAGATACGATGACCGGTGCGGTCAATGGCGAAGGCGGCGTTGAGCTGCTGGCTGTCCTGCACCTTGCCCGCCGCAGCGACCCAGTCGTCCCAGGTCGCGTCGTCGCCCGGAATTGCGACGCCGGCCTGTTCGAACAGCGTCTTGTTGGCGAAGCCGCCGGTCAGCGTCAGCTGCGTCATGAAGCCGGGGATGATGTCGGAGCCGTCAGGCCGCATCCAGTCGAACTGCTCGCCGAGATTGGTGCGCCAATAGGCGGGATCGGCGATGTAAGGCGTCAGGTCGAGCCAATGGTCGGCCAGCGTCTTGATGTTGGTGACGCGGGCGATGTCCGGCCCCCGACCGGCTTCGAGTTCGATCGGAAGCTGCTCCTGGATCACCTGATAGGCAACGTTGTCGAGGATGACGTTGATGCCCGGGTTCTGCTCCATGAAGCGGCTGAGCAAATCCTGGATGACTTCGCCTTCGACACCGTCGGAATACCACATGACGCGCACGTCGCCGGCGAACGCCGCCGTCGATGTCATCAGCGCAGCCGTCAAGGTCAGCAATGCAGTTCTGGTTTTCATGTTACGCTCCTCCGTTTGTGCGGCCCCAGTCCGCGTTATCATTTCCGCCCAACCCGCCACCGGCATGCGCCGGCGCGAGCCTCCTTTTGAGCGTTCAGGCGTTCATCATTGTCGCCGTTCCCGCGACCGTCCACGCCGCCGGATCGACGACGCGGCCTTCCGCCTCGACGCGTCCGTCCGGGTGGAACTTCACCTCACCGTAGTCGGGGTCGACGACGACGATGAGACCTCCGGTTTCAAAATGCGCCCCGATCCCGGAATAGCGCTGCGCCACCGGGGCGATGTCCGGCGCGCTGCCGGCGAGCCGCACGATCCACACCGCTTTGCGACCCGGCAGGCGCAGTTCGGTGCCGGCAGTCGGGCCACGGGTGACCGGTTCGAAATTGGTGTCGGCCTTCAGCATGGCGACGCCGTTGCCCGAGCGGGCAAAGGCAAGGTTGCCGTCGATCCGCGTTTGCTCGAACGCTGCTTGCGGAAACCAGGCATGGGTGAAGTCCGGCTGCTCCCCGGCACAGTCGAACACCGCGATCGCCAAGGCACGATATTGGTGCACGCGCGGCAGGGTGCCTGAGCCGCCCCAATAGGACGGCCGGCCGTAGCCCGAATGGATCGTTTCGCCGGGATGATTGAGCCATATCTGCGCGTCCGGCTTCTCGCCGAGCCGCAGATGCAGCACCGTTTCCTGATAGCCCCACTCGTTCCAGCGATAGTGCGCGGCGGTGCCGAGCGCGAAGTCACGGGTCTTGTAGTGATAGAGCTTGGCGATCCGGTCCTGGCCTTGCGCGAACACCCATTCCTGCGCGTCGTCGCCGACGAAATTGGCGATTTTTTCCAGCTCAGCCGGAACCTGCAAGCCATGATCGCGCAGGCAGAGCGCCAGTTGCGGTAGCGCGTGGAACCGCATGCCGTAATTGCCACGGCCCCACAGCATGCGCGCGATGCCGGACAGTTCCAGCGAGCGGGCGGCCCGCAATGTGTGCTCGTAGGAGCGGCCTTGCGCGCCGGTGAGGGTGCCGTGCTGGGCCGAGCGCGCGACGATCTCGAGCAGACGGACGATGGCCTTGCCGGCACGTGCGCGCACGTCGGTATCGGGCGCAAGGGCATAGAGGCTGGTCAGGCCCTTGAGGTCGATCGGGAAATACGGTGCCGAGTTGAACTCGGCCATCTCGCAGGTCTCGAAATGGTCGAGCCATGCCCGCACGCGGCCGAGCCCGACGGCGGATTGCTCGACCCCCGTCCGGCCGGAACGGACGAACCGCGCTTGTGGCAGAAGATGCCCGGCAAGATAGGCGGCGGTGTGGAACAGCAGCGCGTGGTTTTCGGAAAAATACCACTGCACGTCGTTGCCCGGCTCATCCATCCAGTAGCGGTAGCCGAGCACGGCCTCATCGATGCGCGCGCGCATGTCGGGTGCGATTGCGTCGGCATAGGCCTGTCGCGCCCACAGCAGCGGCACCAGAATGAAATCGGCGCAGTCGTGGCAATCCTCGATCGCCGGCAGCGCCCGTGCGATCATCGCATCGGTGTCAGCGCCGCCACGCCCGGTGCCAAGCCGCGCCAGCGCGCGCACCGTGTCGCTTTCGGCATGCAGCGCCACCTCGTCCAGCGCCTCGGCGATGCGGTCGGCAAGCTGCGCCGCTGCCTTGCCCTGTCGCTCGGCATGGCAGATTTCGACGCCATAGACGCGGCTGGCGGTGAAGCCGCCATGCGACAGCGACACCTTGAAATGGCGGAAATCGGCCGGCAAGTCCTGGGTGTCGGCGACCGCGATACGCCGCTCGCCTGCGTTCAGACACAGCGCGAAATTCGTCGGCTTCTCGATCGACATGAAGTCGCCTTCGATCGCGATCGACACGTCGACCGCCACCGGCAGCGGCGCGTCGGTCACCAGCGCGACCGCGCCGTCGGCATAGGCAGTGCGCTCGAAACGCATCGCCTCGAGCGCCTCTTCCATCGCTGCCGCGACTGCGCCGTCAATGCCGGTCGGCAGCGCGTGTTCGACCGCCGGTCCGGCGAGATAATCGAGCTGGAAGAAATAGCGCGCGTCGCGTTCGGCGAGATCATCGAAGAACAGCGTGATCTCGTTAACGCCAGCCTTCAGCGCGACGTCGAATTCCTGCGCGGCTTCGAGGTTGCGGCTGTAAGGCGCCATCCATAAGGCCTCGATGCCGTTGACGAAAACAACGGCACCGCCGCAGGTGCGCAGCCGCAGCTTTGCCGTGCCGGCGTTGGCCGCTGCAATTTCCGTCTTCGCCCAGGTGGCGAGCACCGTCGGGCGGAACCAGAAGCCGGACAGATCGACCCGTGGCGAGGCGAACGGCAGCCAGCTGCGTGTCGGCGCGAAGCCGCCGTGAACCTGCGGACGCTTGCCGCGCCGCTCGGTGGCGAATTGGGTGCGGCAGGGATATTCGTGCGGAATGAAGTTCTTGTGCTTGGTCAGAAAGAAGAACGGATCCATCTCGCCGCGCATCGGCTGGTCGGCGACGTCGTAGCGCGCTTCCTCAGTCTTGCCGAGCAGCCAGTAGACCACGGGATCGCCAGCCGAAAGCGGCTTGCGCAACGCGGTGTCGACCTCGATGCGGCCAGGGGCGCTCATCGCAGCGCCTTTACCGGCACGGGGGAGACGTCGTTATAGGCCTGGTTCTCGCCGGTCATGCCCCAGACGAAGGCATAAGGGCCGGTGGCCGAGCCCATGTGGATCGACCAGGCCGGCGAGATGACGCAATCGCCGTCGGCGACGATCAGATGGCGGGTGTTCTCCGGCTGCCCCATCAGATGGATGACGCGGTCTTCGTCGGCGAGGTCGAAATAGAGATAGGCTTCCATGCGCCGCTCGTGCAGGTGCGGCGGCATGGTGTTCCAGACACTGCCCGGCGCAAGGTCGGTGATGCCCATCAGCAGCAGGCAGGATGGCGTCACTTCGGGATGGATGTACATCCGCAGCGTCCGCTTGTTGGCCCTGCGTTCCTCGCCTAGATGCAGCGGCTTTGACTCTGCCTGGGTGATCAGGCGATGTGGAATGTCTGCGCCAGCCGGGACCGAGTTCATGTAGAAGCGCGCCGGTTTGGCGGTGTCGTTGCTTTCGAGCGTCACTTTCTTTGCGCCGCGCCCGACATAAAGCACGTCGCGGCTGGCGAGCGCGAAATGCTTGCCGTCGACCGTTACCGTGCCCGCGCCGCCGAGATTGGCGATGCCCATCTCGCGTGCGTCGAAGAAGTAAGGGGTGCCGACATCCGCGCCGGGGCCAAACGACAGCGGCCTCGCCGTCGGTACGGCGCCGCCGACGATCATGCGGTCGACATGGGTGTAGGCGAACTCGATCACGCCCGGCGAAAACAGCCGCTCGATCAGGAATTCCGCGCGCAGGCGTTCGGTGCCCATACCGTCGATGTCACCCGGCGATGCGCCGTAGATAACCCGCATGGTCATGCAGCCTTCTCCTCAGTTTCGGCGTGGATCATGCCTTCCGTCAGGCACAGGATCGCCAGCGCCTGGCCGTAGCCGGTCGGCTGGATCGGAATGTCGCGGTAAAACTGCAGGTCGTGGCCCATGCGGGTGCCGTAGGAGACATTGCCGAGGACGCCGGCCTCATCGATGTTGGCGATGACGGCGTCGAGCGCGCGGCGACCGGCAGCCGCACAGCCGCGGGGTCCGATTCCAAGCCGCGCCGCCTTCATCAGGCCGCAGCCGAAGCCGGCTGTCGCTGACAGTTCCTCGTAGGAGGTCGGATCGTCGAGCAGCGTGTGCCACGCGCCGGATGGCGCCTGCAGCCGGAGCAGCGCGTCGATCTGCGCTTCGAGCACGCCCGTCAAATAGCGAGCTACCGGCTCCGGCACGCCGCCGAGTTCGAGGAGGTCGAGGATGCAGACGGTAATCCAGGCATTGCCGCGCCCCCACAGGGCACGGGCGAAATTGTGCCGCCCGGCGAAGGTCCAGCCGTGGAACCACAGGCCCGACTTCGGGTCGGCGAGGAACCGCGCGTGAACCAGGAATTGCCGGATCGCCTCGTCGACGCAGGCCTGCTTGCCGGCCGCATTGCCATAGGAGGCGAGAAACAGCGCCGCCATGAACAGCGTGTCGTCCCACAATTCGTCGTCATTGATCCTGTCGGAAACGTTGTGCTGGAACCCGCCTTCAGGCGTGCGCGGCATCTCGCGCATCAAGCGCTCGGCCCAGTCGGCCAGCACCGGCTCCCAGCGCGAATCGCGGGTCTCGCGCCACAGGATCGACAGCGCCAGCAACGGTGCGCAGGTGTTGATGTTCAGCGCCGGCAGGCCGGCGGCGATGCGGCTTGCATACCAGTCCTCGACGGTCTTCAGCACAGCCGGGTCGCGGTCGTGCTGCCAGAGGCGCATCAGGCCGTAGAGCCCGACGCCTTGCGGCCATTCCCACGCGTCGAAGCTGATGTAGTCGCCCGCCGTGCCGTCAAGATTGGGCTCGTGGAACCGTCCGTCGTGTCGCAGGCCGGTCATGCCGTGGACCAGCTGCCGCAGCAGTGAGCGAATATGCGATGCAGATGGCGCCACGCTTCCTCCCGGCTGGCTCGCATAAGATGACGCAGCGTCACATGTGAGCTTTTGTTGCGCAATCTGAAAGTTGAGGGCGGCGGTGCGAGTCATCGGTTCAGCCGGCCCCCGATGCAAAGCCGTCGAAACGGCCATAGGCGCCGCTGGAAAACAGCAACGGTTCGCCGTCGCGGATCGCCGCTGCCGTCACACGCGCCACGAGGATGAGATGATCGCCGCCGTCGTGCCCGGCGATACGCGTGCATTCGAAGCGCGACAGGCAGCCGCCCAGCAACGGGATGGCTTGTTCGTTGACCTGATAATCGAGACCGGCGAAAGCGTTGCCGGAACCGGTGAAACGGCTGCCGAGGTCAAGCTGTTCGGCGGCCAGCACATGCACCGCGAAATGGGTGCAGGCGGAAAACGCGGCGAAGCGCCGGGAGTTGCGGGCGACCGACCACAGCACGGTCGGTGGGTCGAGCGACACGGAGGCGAAGCTGTTGGCGGTGATGCCGACCGGCCCATCCGGCGTGGCCGTTGTCACCACCGTGACGCCGGTGGCGAAGCGGCCAAGGGCGTCGCGGAACTCGCGGGTTCGCTCCGGTCCCGGAACGAAGCTGCGCAACGGCGCGGCGGCGTCCGCGTCGAGAAAGTGGAACATCAGGCGACCTCCCTGCCAAGGGCGGCGGTGTAGATCTCGAACCAGGTCTGACGATCCATCTCGATCCCCAAGGCATCGGAAAAGCGGGTGATGCGGGTCAGGTCGTTGGACCCCATTACCGGGATGATGGCCGCCGGATGGGCGAGCAGCCACGCCACCCCGACGGCGGAACGGTCGACGTTCTGATCAGCGGCGACTTTGTCGAGGATCGCGCCGAGTGCCAGGGGTGCGTCCTGCAACAACCGGCCGCCGGCCAGCGGCGACCAGGCCATCGGCGTGACGCCGTGTTCCTGCAGGAAGGCGAGATCGCCGTCGACGAAAGCGGTGTGCGCCAGCAGCGACAGCTCGATCTGGTTGACCACCAGCGGTGTTTCCATCGCCGATTGCAGCAGCGAAAAATCCCACGGGCGGAAGTTCGACACGCCAACAGCGCGCACCTTGCCCGCGCGCACTGCCTGATCGAGCGCCGCACCCGTCTCGTGATGATCCATCAACGGATCGGGCCGGTGGATCAGCAGCAGGTCGATGCGCTCGATCGCCATGTCTGCCAGCGAATGGTCGATCGATGCCGCGATATGCGCGGCAGAGGTGTCGTAGTGTTTGACGCGGCGGTCGGCGTAACGGCCCGCCGGGGCGACGATACCGCATTTGGTGACGATCTCGATCTGGTCGCGCAAGTCTGGCGCGGCGCGCAGGCAATTGCCCAGCACGGCTTCGGCGGTGTAGCCGCCATAGATGTCCGCCTGGTCGATGGTGGTGATGCCCTGTTCCAGGCAGGCTTCGATCTTGGCCTGAACATGGCGCGGCGACGTGTCGTCATCGCCGATGCGCCACATGCCGTAGGCCAGCCGCGACAGGTCCAGCCCGTCGCTCAGTGCAACCCGCTCCATCATCGCCGTACTCCCGTTCCCAGCGGGGTTGCTGGCGTCTGCGCCGGGACCCGGCCATATTCATGCGGCAGCGAACAAGTCTTCAGATGCGGCATCACCAGCCGGCCGAAATGTTCGCACTCGTCGATGTGCGGATAGCCGGAGAAGATGAAAGCGCGAATACCCATCTTGCGGTAGGCTTCGATCTCGGAGAGCACCTGATCGGCCGAGCCGACAAGCGCTGCGCCGCAGCCGGAGCGGGCGCGTCCGATGCCGGTCCACAGACGCGGCTCGACATAGCCTTCGTCATCGGCAAGATCGCGATTTCGCGCTTGATGCGCCACGCCGAGCGAGGTGGCGTCGAGCGCGCGCTGGCGGATTTCCTTGCCCTTCTCGTCGTCCAGACGGGAGACGAGATCGCGGGCGTATTCGCGCGCTTCCGCTTCGGTGTCGCGGACGATCATGTGCACCCGCAAGCCATAATCGAGCGTGCGTCCATGGGCGGCGGCGCGTTCGTGAACCGCCTTCATGCGACCGGCCAACTCGTCTTTGGTCTCCGGCCACATCAGGTAGACGTCGCACTGCGCGCCGCACAGCTCCAACGCGTCGGGCGAGTAGCCGCCGAAATACAGCAGCGGCCCGCCATTCTGCTGGTAGGGTTTCGCCGGATCGGCAGACACCTTGCTGAACTGGTAAACCTCGCCCTGATGGTCGATCTCGTCGCGCGTCCACGCCTGCCGCAATATCTGCACCACTTCGTGCGAGCGCCGGTAGCGAAAGGCGCTGTCTGCGGTCTCGCCGGGAAAATCCGACGAGATGATATTCACCGTCAGCCGGCCCTTGAGCATGTGGTCGAGCGTGGCGAGGGTACGCGCCAGCATCAGCGGCTGCATCTCGCCGCACCGTACGGCGGCCAAAAGGTTAATCGACGAGGTGATCGGCGCACAGGCGGCGACGAAGGACAGCGTGTCCTGTCCCACCTGATAGGACGACGGGCACAGGATGTTGCGGAAACCGTTGGCTTCGGCGCTCTGCACGATTTGCGCGCAATGCTCCCAGCTTGAGCGCAGATCGTCGTCCGGTACGCCGAGATAGCGGAAATCGTCGGAACACAGCGCCGAAAACCACGAGACCTCAGCAGCCTCCAGGTCGGCGGATGTAATCGGAACGACGGTCATCGCGGCGGTTCCTCCCGTGTCGCGGCGCTCGTGAAACGGGCCGCAATTTCATCTTGCATAACACCTGTTTTGATGTAGATCAATGATGTATCAATTTGTCTTGCGTGGATTTGCGCGATGCCCGCTCCGAGCCGTTATGCCTTGCCGTTGCACCAGCAGATCAGCGAAATGCTGGTCCGCGAAGTGGCGGCCGGCCGGCTGATCGAGGGCGAAAAGCTGCCGCCCGAACGCGACATGGCCGCCAAGCTCGGCATTGCGGTCGGCACCTTGCGCCGGGCGCTCGCGGACCTTGAAGGCAAGGGATTGCTGGAACGCATCCAGGGCTCGGGCAACTACATCCGCGCCCGCGCAGATGTCGCCAGCGTCTACGCGATGTTCCGGCTCGAACTGCTGGAAGGCGGCGGCCTGCCGACAGCACAGGTGCTTTCGGTCGACCGCATTGCCAAGACCGCCGACATGCCAACCTTCGGAACCGCAACTGACGGGCATCGCATTCGTCGCCTGCGCAGCCTTGGCGGCAAGATCGCGGCGGTCGAGGAAATCTGGCTCGACGGCGACCGAGCCGAGCGCATCGGCATCGAAGATCTGGCGGATTCGCTGTATCTCTACTACCGGCAGGCGCTAGGGATCTGGATTTCGCGGGCCGAGGATCGCGTCGGCGTCGATGTTGTGCCGGGCTGGGCCCCGGCGGAATTCGGCCTGAGCGCGGGTGCGCCCGCCGGGTTCATCGAACGCATCGGCTGGGATCGCGACGGCTCCAGCGTCGAGTTCTCCCGCACCTGGTTCGATCACACCACCGCCCGCTACGTCGCGCGGCTACGCTAGGAGATTTCCATGGACAGGCCCGTTTCCTATGGCGTGATCGGCTGCGGCATGATGGGGCAGGAGCATCTGCGCAACATCGCCCTGCTTGGCGATGCGCAGGTGGTCGCGATCTTCGAACCGGACCCTGCCATGGCGGCGCTGGCACAGGAGCTCGCGCCGGGCGCGCGCATCGTGGCCTCACCTGCGGAAGTCATCGCCGATCCGCGCGTCGATTGCCTGCTGATCGCCAGCCCCAACCATCTCCACGTCGCGCAACTGCGCGAGATCGCGGCGCAGCGGCCGCTGCCGGTGCTGGTGGAAAAGCCGCTGTTCACCGACCCCGCCGACGCGGCCGGGCTGCGCGATCTGGCGGCGACCTATCCAGCGCCGATCTGGGTGGCGATGGAATATCGCTACATGCCGCCGGTTGCCCGTTTCATCGCCGAGGCGGAGGCTGCGACCGGTGGCATCCGCATGCTGACGATTCGCGAGCACCGCTATCCGTTTCTCGAGAAGGTCGGCAACTGGAACCGTTTCAACGCCCAGTCCGGCGGCACGTTCGTCGAGAAATGCTGTCATTTCTTCGACCTGATGCGGTTGATCCTCAAATCCGAGCCGGTGCGCATCGTGGCTTCGGGCGGCCAGGCGCTGAACCATCTCGATGAGCGCTATGATGGCCATACGCCCGACATCTGGGACCACGGCTACGTGCTGGTCGATTTCGCCAGCGGAGCCAAGGCGATGCTGGAACTGTGCATGTTCGCCGAGGGCAGCCGCTATCAGGAGGCAATCACCGCTGTCGGGGCGCAGGGCAAGATCGAATGTCTGGTTCCCGGTCCGGCGCGGTTCTGGCCGCGCGATCTCGGCGAGCTGCCGACCGCGCAGGTGATCGTCAGCCCCCGCCACAACCCCGGTCCGCGTCTGGTCGAGGTGCCGGTCGACCCGGCTTTGCTCGCCGCCGGCGACCACAACGGCTCGACCTTCTACCAGCATCGCCGCTTCGTCGACGTGGTGCGCGGCAAGGGCGCGGTGGAGGTGACCCTCGACGATGGCTGGAAGGCAGCCGCCATGGGCATGGCCGCCCAGGCGTCCGCGCGCGGCGAGCACGTTCCGCTCGATGGCGCACCATGGACGGTTGAGCGCGGCTGACCTCTGCAAACGAGAAGGCGGGCCGCATGCGACCCGCCTTCTATCAAGACACAGCGTTGGGCTGGATCAGCTGCGGCGCATCGCGCCGTTTTCCCAGCCTTCGAACTTGCCGGTGAAGAAGTCGACATTGGTGAAGCCGAGCAGCGACAGCACGGTGTAGGAGTGCGTCAGCTGGACGCCGCCGCGCGTGAACAGGATCACCTGCTTGTCGGGCGTAACACCAGCTTCCTGATAGAGCTTCTTCAGCTCCTCCGGGGTCTTCAGCACGCGATGCTCGTCGAGCGTCGTGTCCCAGAACACGTTGACCGAACCGGGGATCTGGCCTGCGCCGTAGTCCGAAGGCGAACGCACGTCGAGCACGATCACATTCGGGTTTGTCGCCAGCTCCTTGACCTGATCGGCGGTCAGGAACTTCGGTGCCTCAGCCTGATCGCCTGAAATATCGGTCCCGGTGAAGGTGTAGTTGTTGAGCGCCAGCGCCTGGCCAGCCTGCGGGTCGCGGCTCCATTCGTCCCAGCTCTCATCATAGATGCGGACGTTCTTGTAGCCGAGATTGCGCAGCGCGATGTAGTTGTTGGCCGCGGCAACACCGCTGCCGCAATAGGACAGGATTTCCTTGTCCTTATCGATGCCGCGCGATGCCAGCAGCCCGGTCAGCACGTCTTCCGGCTGGACCTTGCGATCCTCGGTCAGCAGGCGCGAGGCGGCGAGCGACTTTGCGCCGGGAATGTGCCCGTCCACGAACGCATCGGCGCCGCGGCCGTCAACGATCACGGAGTCGGACGACTTCATCTTGGTTTCGACATAGGCCTTGTCGACGCGGACATCGATCTTGTCGATGATCTTGAAGTCGCTTGCCGCAACCTCGACCGCACCGGTCGCCAACTTGCCCTTGAACGCGCCGACGCCGCCGTCGAGCACATGGATGTTGCGGAAGCCGGCGTATTCGAGCGCGATGAAGGCGCGGCCCGGCAGGGAGTTGGTGTCGTAGATCACCAGCGTGTCGCCGTTGGCGAGCCCGGCGGCGGCGATGACCTGCTCGATGACGTCATCGGATTGGAATTCGTTGCGAATGCCGTCCCGCTCGGAGACGTTCAGCTTCGCCCATGGCAGGCTGACTGCGCCGGGAATGTGGCCTTCCTCGAACGCGGCCTGCTGGCGCACGTCGACGACTTTCGCGCCCTTGGTCACCAACTGGTCGAACTGCTCGACCGTGACGATAATCGGAAGGCCGGCTTCCTCAGCCTGCGCGGCCGTGCCGAAGATGGAGTTGGGTGCGCCAGCGCCAATTGATGGCGCGGCGACGGTGAGCGCAATCACGGACAGAGCGCCGGCTGCAAGGAATTGTTTGGCGGATGTGCGAAGCATTGGGACGACCTCTCCAGATGTTTGAGGACTGAAATGTCCCAGAGATGCAGGGTTCGGACAATCAAACGGATGCCAATTGCAACGCGGTTCGGAGAATTGTTTTCTCACTGCCCGACAGATGGCGCAATCAATTGACGACCGCCCGTTCCCAGCCGGTGAGCATCGGCTCCCAACCGGGGAAAACCTTGAACAAAGCGATCTGGATGGCGCGGTCGAAGCCGAGCCAGATGCCGACGCCGACCATCAGGATCAGGATGCCCATCACCTGCTGAAGCCGTGCGCTGTTGCGCTTGAGAAAGCCGATCCGGCTGTAGAGCCG
>JBEBXE010000045.1:0-14901 GCA_040391705.1 Aerobium aerolatum | reverse complement strand
AGCGAGCCTCGAAGGACGCACAACCGGGGAAAAAACGCTGTCAGACATGGAACCCCGAGCCACGGATGGACGGATGGGTGGCGGCTCTCTTCCCGAAGGAGAGAAGAGAGCCGTGCTTTGCTGTTACTGCGCGGCGCAGAGTTTCTCGCGCGACGTCGACATCGCCGCTGCCGCCGAGAAGCCGTAAGGCTCGATAATCTTGGCGAACTCGCCCGATTCCTTCAGCTTGGCCAGTTCGACGTCGAACGCGTCGCGCAGGGCTTCGTCGCCCTTGCGGAACGCGGCACCGTCGCAATAAACCGGCGCATCCGAAATCGGTGCGATCATTTCGAGACTGTCGTCTTTGGCCAGCCGCACCAGATCGCTGATCGACAGCACCGGCAGCGAATAGACGTCGAGGCGGCCATCCTGCAGCATACGCAGACCGCTCTGGCCGTCCGGCACCACGACAACACGGTCGCGCGGCACACCGGCGTCAAGCGCCAGCCGCTCTTCCGTGCCGCCGCCCGGTGCGCCGATGGTGGCGTCGGCATGGGCGGCGATATCGCCGTAAGTGTTCAGCCCCTTCGGGTTGCCCTTCTTGACCAGAAACGCTTCGGCGTCACACAGGATTGGCTCCGAGTACGCCACCGCCTCGCAACGGTCTTTCTTCATGAACAGACCGGCCGTGACCACGTCATGGCGGCGCGCCTGCAGACCGGGGATCATCGCGCCATATTCGGAGATCGACGCGGCGACTTCCGGCACGCCGAGACGTTCGAACACTGCCTTCGCCACGTCCGGTCCGGCTCCCGAAACCTTGCCGTCGGCTGCCACTGAGGTGAATGGCGGCTCGTTGGCGATGGCGATGCGGGCGAAGCCCTGTTCCTTCAGCTGTTCAAGTTTCGGGTTGTCCTGCGCCTGCGCACCAATGGCGATGGCAGCGACGGCTGTCACGGCGGCAATGCCGCCAACGATCAGTTTCCTCATGTTCCTGCTCCCTTGTTCCCTGGATGTTTGCCTGAAACTGCAAGTGTCGCCTGCGGTCAGACGCGATGGCCTGCCGCGATGATCTTTTTCAGGAACGCTTGCGTACGCTCCTGTTTTGGATTGGAGAAAATCTCGTTGGGCGTGCCTTCCTCGACGATGCTGCCCTTGTCGAAAAACAGAACCCGGTCGGCAAAATCATGCGCAAAGCCCATCTCGTGGGTCACCAGCAGCATCGTCGTGTCGGTCTCGGCGGCGAGCTTGCGCATGACGTTCAGCACTTCCTCGACCAATTCCGGATCGAGCGCCGAGGTGACTTCGTCAAACAGCATGATCTTCGGCGACAGCGCCAACGCGCGGGCGATCGCCACGCGCTGTTTCTGGCCGCCGGAAAGCTGCGACGGCATGTTCTTCGCCTTGTCAGCCATGCCAACCATGTCGAGCAGTTCCATGGCCCGCTTTTCCGCGTCGACGCGCGAAACATGCTTGGTCAGGCGCGGGGCCAGCGTCACATTGTCGATCACCGATTTATGCGGAAACAGATTGAACAGCTGGAACACCATGCCGATCTTCTGACGCATCTTGGCGAGGTGGCGCTCATCCGCCGGCACCAGTCCGCTGCCGTTCTTCGGCATGTGGTAGAGCTGTTCGCCCTCGATCTCGATATGGCCGCCGTCGATCCGTTCCAGCGTCATCAGGATACGCAGGATGGTCGTCTTGCCGGAACCGGACGGCCCGATCAGCGCCAGCTTCTCGCCCGGCATCACCTGCATCGACAGATCGTTCAGCACCTTCAGCGCGCCGAAGCTTTTGCTGATCTTGTCGATCCTGATGATGGGCGCAGTCATGCGTGTCGCGTCTCCCGTTGCGCCCTTAACGATGGGGAAGGCTTCAAATCATGTCAATTAGGAAAATAGTATCATGACAATTTAGAAGATAACCGACAGTTCATAGTCCAGGGATTCCGCGCAATCGGGCCACGATTTCTCTGCCAGACGCACGAAATGTACCGCCGGATCCTGCCTGTGCATAATTTTCAGCCGAAATCCCGCCGGATTACTGGCTTCGACTTGATCTTGCTGGGGATTTTCGGGAGCCCTGAAATAATTCAGTCCACCTGCCAGACGTTGTTGCCACTGGTGTCTCTTCAGATCGCCAGAAGCAGGTGCTCTGGATCGGCCATCAGCAACTTGGCGACGATGCCCAGTCCGGTGCGCAATTCGGCCTCGCTGGTGGAGCCGAGCGAGATGCGCACCGACGGCGTCCACGGCGCGTCGGAGACGCGGAACGACATGCCGGGCGCGATCGCCACGCCCTGCAGCCGCGCCTGCGCAACAAATCCGTCTTCCGCCCGCCCGTCCGGCAGGTCGAGCCAGACATGCAGGCTTTCCGGTTGCGAACGGAACGCCGTTTCCGAGAGCATTTCGGCCGCAATCGCGTGGCGCTGATGGATCGCCTGACGTTGCCAGTCCACCAGTAGGGCGGCCGTTCCGTCCTGCACCCAACGCGTCGCGATCTCGGCCACCAGCGGCGTCGCCATCCAGTTCGACACCAGATGACGGTTGGCCACGGCGGCGACGAAACGGTCGGGCGCAACCAAATAGCCGATGCGCAGACCCGGCACGGTGATCTTGGTGAAACTGGTGACGTAGAAGGTGCGCTCCGGCGCCAGCGCCGCAATCGGCGGCGCGGTGCGGGTCACCAGCGGGCCGAGAATGTCGTTTTCGATGATGGCGATGTCGTGCTTGCGCGCCACCGCCACCAGCGCGGCGCGGCGCTCTTCGCCCATCAGCGTCGCGGTCGGGCTGATCGCCGACGGCTGGACGAAGACGGCGCGGATGTTGCCACGCGTGCAGGTATCCTCCAGCGCCTCCGGCAAAATCCCCTCGCGGTCGATCGGCAGGCCCTCGAGGTGAAAGCCGAGATAGCTGGCAAGCGGCACCAGCGTGTGGTGGCCGATGGCCTCGGTGGCAACCGTTGCTCCTTGCGGCGCGGCGGTCATCAGGGCCACCGTCATGCCGGCGGTCGCGCCATTGGTGACGCTGACATTGAGCGGCGAGGTTTGCAGCCCGCAGCCAAGCAGCCACTCGACCGCCGCCAGGCGATGACGCGGAAAGATGTTGTTGGGCCGGAACGACAACGCCGCGCTCGCCGGCAGATCCTGCGCCAGCTGGCCCAGCACCGCGCGCATCTTGTCCAGATGCATCGGCTCGCACACCGGCTTGAGGATCGACAGATCGATCAGGTCGCCCAGCCGTTCGGGCAGATACGGCGGTGCCGGCTCGGGCTGGCGCGCCTGCACAAACGTCCCGCGTCCGATCTCGCCCGAGACCAATCCCCGCCGGATCAGCTCCTCATAGGCGCGGCTGATCGTCTGCACCGACAATTTCATTTCATCCGCCAACTGCCGATGCGTCGCCAGCCGGACACCATTTTCCAGCCGCCCCTCATGAATCGCCCGCGCAATCTGATCCGCCAGCGAAAGATAAGCCGGACGACGGATCAAGCCGGGATCGGGGCGCCATATTGTCATGACTTCATTTGTGGCTGCAATCAGGTCAATTGACAATCCCGATTCCGAAACCTCATGTTGGCACATGACCGCACCCAGACTTGATGCCATCGACCTGAAGATCCTCGACGCGATCCAGCGTGACGGGCGCATCACCAAGCTTGCGCTGGCCGAGAAGGCCGGACTGTCGCCGACGCCTTGCTGGACGCGGCTGGCGCGGCTGGAAAAGGCAGGCATCATCGCCGGATACCATGCGCGGCTTGATCTGCGCCTTGTCGCGCCGGTCACCGGGGTGCTGATCGAAGTGACGCTGGGCAACCACCGGCAGGCCGATTTCGAGCGGTTCGAGCGCGCTATCCGCGCCTGCCCGGAGGTGGTGGCGTGCTGGTCGGTCGGCGGCGGCATCGACTACATGGTCAAGGTCGCCGCACGCGACATCGATGCCTATCAGCGCTTTGTCGATTCGCTGCTCGAACGCGAGATCGGCATCGACCGCTATTTCACCTACATCATCACCCGCACGGTGAAGGACGAAGTGGTACAGCCGGTGATGCAACTGCTGTCACCCGAAATCTGAAGGGAGAGAGTTTCTCCGCCTGCGGGAATTTCCACAGCTGATCTCTCTGCAAAGAGTGCTGCAAACAGTCTCCTTCTCCGGCAATCCACACCTAGGCTGCCCGCATCGTTTACATCGCGAGGCCGTCATGTCTGCCACACTTGCCCGCACGATCCGCCATGAGGCGTTTGACCGGCTGTCCGACCGGCGGCTGCATCGCGAACTTGCCTATGTCGGCGGTCAATGGACGGCTGGCGAGAGCGGCGACGGATTCGACGTCAGCGACCCGGCAACCGGCGCTAGCCTTGCCTGGGTAGCAGCACTCGGGCCCACCGAAACGGTGCGCGCCATCGACGCCGCGTCCGATGCCTTCCCGGCATGGCGCGCCCTACTACCGCAACAACGCACCGCGATCCTGCGCAGATGGTTCGAGCTGATTGTCGCCGCCAAGGAAGATCTCGCGCTGCTGATGACACTCGAACAGGGCAAGCCGCTGGAGGAAGCGCGTGGCGAAATCGACTATGCCGCCTCTTTCGTCGAATGGTATGCGGAAGAAGCACGGCGCGTGAACGCCGAAAGCGTCACAAGCCATCTGCCCGGCGCAGAAATGATGGTGCGTCGCGAGCCACTGGGCGTCGTCGCACTGGTGACGCCGTGGAACTTTCCCTGCGCCATGCTCACCCGCAAGGCCGCCGCAGCGCTTGCCGCAGGCTGCACAGTTGTCGCGCATCCCGCATCGGAAACCCCGCTCTCGGCGCTGGCGCTGGCGGAACTCGGTGAACGTGCGGGGCTTCCCGCCGGAGTCTTCAACGTTGTCACCGGTGACGCCAAAACCATCGTGGGCGTGATGTGCAGTGACGCGCGTGTGCGCGCGCTCAGCTTCACCGGCTCAACCGAAGTCGGCCGCCTGATTGCCGCGCAATGCGCCCCGACGATGAAACGCCTGGTGATGGAACTCGGCGGCCACGCGCCGCTGATTGTTTTTGATGACGCCGATATCGCCAGAGCCGTGAAAATTGCGGTCGACGCGAAGTTCGCCACCTCCGGGCAGGACTGCCTTGCCGCCAACCGCATCTATGTCCAGCACGGCATCTATGCGCGCTTTTGCACTGCCTTTGCCGCGCGCATTGCTGCGCTGAAGGTCGGCATGGGGCTGGAGGATGGTGTCGAGATCGGCCCGCTGATGCACGAACGTGCCGTCACCAAGGTTGAGGAACAGGTGGTCGACGCAGTCGCCTGCGGCGCGCGTTGCCTCACAGGTGGAAAACGCCACGACGCCGGGAAGCTGTTTTTCCAGCCGACCCTGCTTGTCGATGTGCCGGACAACGCGCGCATCATGCGCGAGGAAACGTTCGGACCGGTGGCCGCCGTCACGGCTTTCGACACCGAAGCCGAGGTCATCGCGCGCGCCAACGCCACCGAGTACGGCCTCGTCGCTTATGTGGTGAGCGAGAACGGCGCCCGGCAATTGCGCATGGGCCGCGCGCTCGAATATGGCATGGTGGCCATCAACCGGGTCAAGATCACCGGCGCACCGGTGCCGTTCGGCGGGGTCAAGCAGTCGGGCCTCGGCCGCGAAGGCGCGCGCCACGGTCTCGAAGCCTTCACCGACCTCAAATATCTCTGTCTTGATGCCGCCTGAAACGGCCTGACGAAAGGACCCAAACCATGCTCGACCGTTCCAACGAACTGACCGCCTGGGATCGCGACCACTTCTTTCATCCCTCCACCCATATGGGCATGCACGCTCGCGGCGAGACGCCGACGCGGGTCATGGCGGGCGGTGACGGCGTGTGGATCAGCGATACGTCCGGCAGGAAAAGCCTTGATGCTTTCGCCGGGCTCTATTGCGTCAATGTCGGCTATGGCCGCACCGAGATTGCCGAGGCGATTGCAAAACAGGCGCATGAACTCGCTTATTACCATGCCTATGTCGGCCACGGCACGGACGCTTCGATCACGCTGTCCAAGATGATCATCGACCGCGCGCCCGCGCACATGAGCCGTGTCTATTTCGGCCTGTCGGGCTCCGACGCCAATGAAACCAACATCAAGCTGATCTGGTATTACAACAACGTTCTGGGCCGTCCGGAAAAGAAGAAGATCATCTCGCGCTGGCGCGGCTATCATGGCTCCGGGATCATGACCGGCTCGCTGACCGGCCTCGACGTGTTCCACAACGCCTTCGACCTGCCGCGCGCCCCGATCCTGCACACCGAAGCCCCTTACTACTTCCGCCGTGAGGACCGTTCGATGTCGGAGGAGCAGTTCTCGCAGCATTGCGCCGACAAGCTTGAGGAGATGATCCTCGCCGAGGGTCCTGAAACCATTGCCGCCTTTATCGGCGAACCGATCCTTGGCACCGGCGGACTGGTGCCGCCACCGGCCGGCTATTGGGCAAAGATCCAGACTGTGCTGAAGAAATACGATGTGCTGCTGGTGGCCGACGAAGTCGTCACCGGATTTGGCCGCCTCGGCACGATGTTCGGTTCGGACCATTACGGCATGAAGCCCGACCTTATCACCATCGCCAAGGGCCTGACCTCAGCCTATGCGCCGCTGTCGGGCACCATCGTGTCCGAGGCGATGTGGAACGTGCTGGTGCAGGGCTCCGACAAGCTCGGCGCCATCGGCCATGGCTGGACCTATTCGTCGCATCCGATCTGCGCGGCGGCGGGCGTTGCCAATCTCGAGCTGATCGACAAGCTCGATCTCGTCACCAATGCCGGAGAAACCGGCGCCTACTTCCGCCAGAAGCTCGCTGACGCGGTCGGCAACCACAAAAATGTCGGCGAGGTGCGCGGTGACGGCATGATGGCGGCCGTCGAATTCGTTGCGGACCGCGACGACCGCGTCTTCTTTGATGCGTCTGAAAAAATCGGTCCGCAGGTTTCCGCTGCCCTGTTGGAACGCGGTGTCATCGGCCGCGCCATGCCACAAGGCGACATCCTCGGCTTCGCCCCGCCGCTTTGCCTGACCCGCGAAGAGGCCGACATCGTGGTCGAAAAGACCGCCGAAGCGTTGAACGACGTGTTCGGCCGCTGATAGCGGAAAAGCACGGAGCAGCGTCGCGACCGCTGCTCCAACGGCTTCACAAGTGCCGCAAAGCCATCCGATCAGCTCCGGTCATGCAGGAGAGATTGTATCCGGCCATAAAGCGCCGTCGGCACGCGCACGCCGTTTTTCAGGCTGCGTTCTCTCGCTTCGTAGCGTCGCTGCGACGGCAACCGTGCGCCTTGATCGACAAACGCCGCAAACAGAGCTTCGGCGCTGTCGTGGTTGCTGGGGTCGCCGCCACCCAGCAGTTTGGGATCAAAAGCGATAATCAACTCGCCGTGGCATGGCGCGGCTTTCACACCGTCATCAAACTCCATGGATTGCATGCTGGTCATGTCGCCGATCAACGGGCCGGCGAGCAATTCGATCATCGTCGACAAGGCAGAGCCCTTGTGGCCGCCAAAGGTCAGCATCGAACCCGACAGTGCGGCAGCCGCATCCGTGGTCGGGTTTCCTTGCGAATCCAGCCCCCACCCGGCCTGCAGCGGCTGACCGGCAAGCTTATGCAGGGCGATATCACCACGCGCGATGGCGCTGGTTGCGAAGTCAAAGACGTACGGCTTGTCCTCGCCGCGCGGCCACCCGAAAGCGATCGGATTGGTGCCCAGCACCGGCTTGGTGCCACCGGCAGGGGCCACCCAGCTGTGGCTGGGCGTCATGGCGATTGCTGCCAGGCCGCGCGCCGTGATCGCCTCGATTTCAGGCCATAGCGCGGAGAAATGAAAGCAGTTGTTGATGGCGAGGATACATATCCCGATCGACTTCGCCTTCGTCTCCAGGAGAGGAAGCGCCCGCTCGAAAGCCAGCAGCGAATAGCCATAGCCAGCATCAGCACGAACGACAGCCGCCGATTGTTCGACGATAACAGGGACCGCGTCCGGCACGAACTTCGGGCTCAGGATGGTTTCGACACATCCAGGCAGCCGGTAAAGACCATGGGAGAAGCATTCATCCCGCTCTCCCGCCGTGATCACTGTTGCAACAGGTTCAGCCTGCTCCGGCGAGAGGCCAGCCTGCAACAGAACCTGCAAGGCCATTTGAAACACATCGTCGATGCTGAGCGTGACATGGTCGGTGCCAGTGGTCGGGGCTGCGGTCGTCGTCATGCGGGCTCCTCGCTTTTTGCACTCTGCCGCAAGGTCTTCAGGCGGCCTTGCGTCGTTGGAAGGGTCCGTGAGGAATTTCCGGCGGCGCGAAGCTCTCGGCATTGGCCCGGTCCCAGCGGCTGTACCAGTCTGCGAGGTCGGAAATTTCCTCCCCCCAGACGAGGAAGCCTTCCGGCAGATAGGGGTAGACCTCGTTGCCGTCGCGGAATTCGTTGTCCTTCTGCCGGAACATAAAGTGATAGGGCATGAAATCGCTCGGATTGCTCAAGCCGGCCGCTCCGGAGATTTCGCCGAGCGCCTTCATCGTGTTGCGATGGAAACGCGCCACGCGGTCACTTTTGTCACCGACATCCAGCGCCCGCTGACGCGCCGGGTCCTGGGTCGCGATGCCGACCGGACATTTGTTGGTGTGACAAGCTTGCGCCTGAATGCAACCGACGGCGAACATGAAGCCGCGCGCGGAGTTGCACCAGTCGGCTCCCAGCGCCACCACGCGGGCGATGTCGAAGGCCGAGACGATCTTGCCCGCCGCACCGATCTTGACCTCGTGGCGCAGACCGGCACCGCGCAGCGTGTTGTGCACGAAGGTCAGCCCCTCGAGCATCGGCATGCCGACCCGGTTGGTGAACTCGACCGGTGCCGCGCCGGTGCCGCCTTCCGCGCCGTCCACGACGATGAAGTCCGGGATGATGCCCGTGTGGAGCATCGCCTTGACCATGCTCATGAACTCGCGGCGATGGCCGATGCACAGCTTGAAGCCGACCGGCTTGCCACCCGACAAGTCGCGCAGTTGCCCGACGAACTGCATCAAGCCGATTGGGGTCGAGAATGCACTGTGGGCAGCGGGCGAGACGCAATCGATGCCCATCGGGATGCCGCGTGCTTCAGCGATCTCTGGCGAAATCTTCGATGCCGGCAGCATGCCGCCATGGCCGGGCTTGGCGCCCTGGCTCAGCTTGATCTCGATCATCTTGATCTGCGGGTCTGCGGCAAGCACGGCGAATTTCTCAGGCGAGAAGCTGCTGTCGTCGTTGCGGCAGCCGAAATAGCCCGATGCGACCTGGTAAATCAGGTCGCCGCCGCCCTGCCGGTGATAGCGGCTGATGCTGCCTTCGCCGGTATCGTGCGCGAAACCGCCCTTCCTGGCGCCGGTGTTGAGCGCGAGAATGGCGTTGGCCGACAGCGAGCCGAAGCTCATCGCCGAAATGTTGTAGAGACTGGCATCATAGGGCTGCTTGCAGGCCGAACCGCCGATGCGCACCCGAAAATTCGTGTCGGTGATCGTCACCGGTGACGCGGAATGGGTCAGCCACGAATAGCCGGAGCCATACACGTTCTCCATCGTGCCGAACGGCCTCTTGTCCTCGGCCCCCTTGGCCCGCTGATAGACGAGTTCGCGCGCCTGGCGGCTGAACGGCACTTCTTCCTGATCGCCTTCGATAAGATATTGCCGGATTTCTGGCCGGAAGCTCTCAAGCATGAAGCGCAAATGCCCGACCACCGGATAGTTGCGCAGGATCGAACGCCGGTGCTGGAGCACGTCATGCACGCCGAGCAGAAACAGCGCTGCCGCAAGTGTGGCGACGAGAAGAAACCAGGGGCTATAGAGAACGGCACCGATCAGCGAAGCAAAGGCGATGATCCCGACACCGACAAACATTGCGTAACGCTGATACAGGACAAGAGTATTGACCATTGTGGATGAGTCCGAAAAGTCCGCGAGCGGCAGCTAGGGAATGTGGCGAACGGAAAATCGCCCCGACGACAGTCCCATAGCACAGGTCCAGGACAATGACTGTGCCGAAAAGGTCCCACATTCAGACCACGAAACGGTTGCATCGAGTTCTTCAGCAACCATGAAGTGAACCAGATATCTGTTACGGAGGCGGTGCGCACATTTCTGGAAAACTTCGTCGAAGCCGGCCATGTGAAAAAGCCCGTCGACTGCTATAAGTCGGGGTCGACATCTCCAAACCAGGTTCACTTATGGCAAATCCCCCGCGTCGACCGACAAATCCGATGGCCGCCGCTGAAGCCGTCTTCAAGCCAATCAAGAAACCGGCGGCACCGGCTCCGGTATCCTCGGCCGTTCCTGAGGTAAGGGAGCTCGTTTCGATCCGGCTCGATCGGGCGGTGCTGGACTATTTCCAGAACGAAGGGCCGGGCTGGCAGGACCGGATCAACGACGTGCTCCGGCAAGCTGTCCTGGGCAAGGACTCTGCTGACGACTAGACGTGATGCTTCGGTTCGTCGCGCGTCAACAGTTCCTGTGGCAACGCGCGCAAATTTCGACGTTGCCAGCGACGCGAATTCCACCCATGCTTGGCTTCAATAGCCCGAACCATGGCGCGCCAGCGCTTTTGCGCGGGCTTGCGCCCGCCAGGGCGTAGGGGGGAGACTTTTAAGGGGCCGGCGCGCGCGGGGGAGTTGCGCAGCGCGGTGACGAGGATCAGCGAACTACTGGGCGGGAGCCGGAGACTGCACGACGTGGCAGTCTGGCGGGAAGGGTCCAGAAGAGACGAAAAGCAATGCGGGAGGAGCTTGCGTGACGGGAAACAGTGACAGGTTCGTGGCGTTCGAGCACGTCCAGAAGAGTTATGACGGGCAGACGCTGGTCGTGCGCGACCTGAATCTGGACATCGCCAAGGGCGAATTCCTGACGATGCTCGGGCCGTCGGGGTCGGGCAAGACCACGACGCTGATGATGCTGGCAGGGTTCGAAACCGCGACCAGCGGCGAAATTCTGCTCAACGGCCGCCCGATCAATCTCGTACCGCCACACCGGCGCGACATCGGCATGGTGTTCCAGAGCTATGCGCTGTTTCCGCATATGACGGTTGGCGAGAACCTTGCCTTCCCGCTCGAGGTGCGCCGCATCGGCAAGGCCGAGCGCGAAGAGAAGATCAAGCGCGCGCTCGACATGGTGCAGATGGGCGCCTTCGCGGCGCGCCGTCCCGCCCAGCTTTCCGGCGGGCAGCAGCAGCGCATCGCACTGGCCCGCGCCCTCGTATTCGAGCCGGCGCTGGTGCTGATGGACGAACCGCTCGGCGCGCTCGACAAGCAATTGCGCGAGCATATGCAGTTCGAGATCAAGTACCTCCACGACCGGCTCGGCATCACCGTGGTCTATGTCACCCACGACCAGGGCGAGGCGCTGACGATGTCCGACCGGGTGGCGGTGTTCAACGACGGACGCATCCAGCAGCTTGCCGCGCCCGATGCGCTCTACGAGAAGCCGGAAAACAGCTTCGTGGCGAGCTTCATCGGCGAAAACAACAAGCTGCCGGGCGTCATCGAAAAGATCGACGGCGACCATGCACTGGTCAGGCTGGAAGACGGCACGCTGATCGATGCAACGGCAGTGAACGTCACGGCAAAGGGGCAGAAGACCCTGATCTCGATCCGTCCCGAGAGGGTGGAGATCGATCCGGTGGACGAGGCCGGCGGCCATGGCTACGCGATCGAGGCCGAAGTGCTGGAATTCATCTACATGGGAGACGTGTTCCGGACCCGGTTGAGCGTGGCCGGCTCGCAGGACTTCATCGTCAAGAACCGGAATGCCCGCGGTCGCCGCAGGCTGGAACCGGGGGAGAAGATTCGTATCGGTTGGGCGCGGCAGGATGCACGCGCGCTCGACCCGCTGTGAGGGCAACGAATTCGAACGTGCAATCCGACAATGGGAGAACAACAATGAAGAAACTTCTTGTCCTGACCACGGCGCTGAGCACCATGGCCTTTGCCGCCGGTGCCCAGGAGATCACCGTGATGTCCTTCGGCGGTGCCTATGGCGCGAGCCAGATGGAAGCCTATCACAAGCCCTATCAAGCGAAGACCGGCGTGCGCATCACGTCCGTCGATGCCGACAACCCGGCGATTCCGCTCAAGGCCATGGTCGAAGCCGGCAACGTCACCGTCGACGTCGCCGATCTGGAGCCGTCCGACCTGCTGCGTCTGTGCGACGAGGGCGCACTGGAAGTGCTGCCGCTCGACGAGCTGCCGCTGTCGCCCGATGGCGCGACCTGGAAGGATGATTTCATCGAAGGCGGCATCTATGAATGCGGCGTCGGCACGATCGTCTACTCCACGATCGTCGCCTACAATGGCCAGAAGACGACCGGTGTCGACTCGATCGACGACTTCTTCGATCTGACGGCCTATCCCGGCAAGCGCGGCCTGCGCAAAAGCGCCAAGCTGACGCTCGAACTGGCACTGATGGCCGATGGCGTCGCTGCCGCCGACCTCTACAATGTGCTCGGAACGCCGGAAGGCATGGAGCGCGCGCTCGCCAAGCTCGACACCATCAAGTCGGAGATCGTCTGGTGGGAGGCCGGCGCGCAGCCGCCGCAGCTTCTCGCTGATGGTGAAGTGACGATGACGACCGCCTACAATGGCCGCATCTTCAACGCCATGATCGAGGAAAATCAGCCGTTCGACATCCTGTGGAAGAACCAGATCCTCGACTTCAACCTCTATGTCATCCCCAAGGGCGCACCGAACAAGGACGCGGCCTGGGAGTTCATCAAGTTCGCAACCGATACCCAGCGCCTTGCCGACCAGGCGAGCTTCATCTCCTACGGACCGACGCGCAAATCGTCTGTCGCGCTCGTCGGCAAGTTCAAGGATGGCAAGACCGACATGGGACCGCATCTGCCAACCGCGCCGGCGAACATGGAAGGTGCGCTCACGACCTCCGTCGAGTTCTGGGCCGACCATGACATCGAGCTGAGCGAGCGCTTCAACGCCTGGCTCGCGTCGAACTAAACCACAATGGCGGCGCGGCTGTTGCGCCGCGCCCCCCATTTCAGGGGGGGGAGCAGTGGGAGGAACAACAAACGAAACGGCGGCACCGGGCGGCAGCTCGCTCAAAGCCGCGCTGACGCGGTCGCAGGCCCGGGCGCGGCGACGCGCCTTCCTGCTCGTCCTGCCCTTGCTGGCCTTCGTCTTCCTCTCCTTCGTGGTGCCGATCGGCCAGATGCTGCACCGCTCGATCTACAATCCGGCGTTTGCCGACAACATGCCTGAAATCACCACGTGGTTCGGCGCCAACCCGCCGGGAACCGAACCGGACGAAGCGGCCTATGCCGCGCTCGCCGCCGATCTGACCGCCTCGGCCAAGGCGCGCACCATCGGTACGGCCGGCACGCGGGTGAATTACGAACTTTCGGGAACGCGCTCGCTGTTCACATCGGCTGGCCGCCGCGTGGGAAGCCTTGAGGCTCCGTTCTCCGAAAGCCTGCCCGCATTGGACGCAGCCTGGGCAAGCGAAGAATTATGGGCAGCGATGCGCAACGTCTCCGCGCCCTATACGACGAATTTCTACCTCGCAGCGCTGGACATGACCCGCGACGGCGATGGGGCGATCGTGGCCACACCCGCCGAACGGCAGATTTATGTGACGCTGTATCAGCGCACGCTGTTCCTGTCGCTGGGCATCACCGCGCTGTGCCTGCTGCTCGGTTTTCCGATCGCGCATCTGCTGGCAACGCTGCCTTTGCGCTATTCCAACCTGCTGATGATCTTTGTCCTGCTGCCGTTCTGGACGTCGCTGCTGGTGCGCACGACGGCCTGGATCGCGATCCTTCAGGGACAGGGCATCATCAACAGCACGCTGGTGGCGCTCGGCATCATCCCCGAAAGCGGCCGCCTGTCGCTGGTCTACAACCAGACCGGCACGATCATCGCCATGACGCATATATTGCTGCCCTTCATGGTGCTGCCGCTCTATTCGGTGATGCGGACGATCAACCCCGCTTATGTGCGCGCGGCCCGCTCGCTCGGCGCAACCTCGTGGACGGCCTTCCGCCGCATCTACCTGCCACAGACGCTGCCGGGCATCGGCGCCGGTTCGCTGCTCGTCTTCATACTGGCTGTCGGCTACTACATCACCCCGGCGCTGGTCGGCGGGGCGTCGGGCCAATTGATCTCCAACCTGATCGCCTTCCACATGCAGAACTCGCTCAACTGGTCGCTCGCGGCCGCGCTGGCAGCGCTGCTGCTTGGCGTGATCCTGCTGCTGTACTGGCTGTACGACCGGCTGATCGGCATCGACAACATGAAGCTGGGCTGACCGACATGGCGCTTCCTCTCTATGCAAGCCGGGCCGAACGCATCTGGCGCTGGTGCTATCTGGCGATCTGCGCGCTGGTGTTCTTCTTCCTGATCGCACCGATCGTCATCATCATCCCGCTGTCGTTCAATGCGGAGCCATATTTCACCTTCACCGAACGAATGCTGCGGCTCGACCCGTCCGGCTATTCGCTGCGCTGGTACGACACCCTGCTGACGCATGGCATGCGCGCGCCCGACGCCGTGCGCGACGCGAGCTGGTGGGCCGATTCCTGGAACAACGCGGCCTGGGTCAAGGCCGCGAAGAATTCGATGATCATCGGCTTCTTCGCGACGTTGGTCGCGACCGTGCTCGGCACCGTCGCAGCCCTCGGCCTGTCGCGGCCGGAAATGCCGTTCCGGCGCGTCATCATGGCGATCCTGATCTCGCCGATGGTGGTGCCGATCATCATCACCGCGACCGGCCTGTTCTTCTTCTATTCGCAGGTGGGCCTGGCCAATTCCTATGTCGGCATCATTCTCGCCCACGCCACGCTCGGCATCCCCTTCGTCATCATCACGGTGACGGCGACGCTGGTCGGCTTCGACCATTCGCTGACCCGCGCGGCGGCCTCGCTCGGCGCATCGCCGGTGACGGT
>JBEBXE010000044.1:0-15127 GCA_040391705.1 Aerobium aerolatum | reverse complement strand
TTTTTAAAACAGATCGGGAAAGGCCGGTTCGATAAAGATGAACCGGCCGGGTCCGCCTGCCTCAGACGAAGCGGAAGTCGTCGGCTCGCAGGGAGTCGAGCTGGGTTTCCGCCAGCGTCAGCGAATTGTCCGCATCGAAAGTGATGACGACATGGTCGCCCGCCTGAACCGCTGCCGCGAGCATGGCATCGAAATCGGTGAAGATCGATGTGTCGAACTCGATGGTGTCTTCATGCCAGTCGCGGAAGTCGGTGATCGTGTCGTTTCCGAAACCGGCAGCGAAATGGAAGACGTCATGGCCCGAGCCGCCGGTCAGGATGTCGTCGCCGGCGCCACCTTCGATGCGGTCGTCGCCGGAGCCGCCGGAGATCACGTCGTTGCCGGCACCGCCGAGCAGGACGTCGTCACCCGAACCGCCGGACAGGATGTCGTCGCCTTCGCCGCCATCGAGATGATCGTCGCCGGAGCCGCCATTCAGCGTATCGTTGCCCAGACCGCCGATCAGGGTATCGTCGCCAGTGCCGCCGGACAGGATATCGTCACCGTCGCCGCCGTCGAAGCTGTCGTCGCCATTGCCGCCGGTGATGATGTTGTCGCCATTCCCGAAGGCAAGGTTTTCGATGCTGGTGAATGTCAGGGTGCCGATGCCGGTGCCGGCTATGCGGCCCGAAGCCATGTCGACGAAAAGCGGTCCGGTTGCGGCCGACAGGTCGAGCGTGTCGTAACCGTCGCCGCCGTCGATGACGTCGTTGCCCGGACCGGCAATGATGATGTCGTCTCCCGCGCCGGCGTAGATCGTATTGTTGCCCGCGCCGCCGCTGATGATGTCGTTGCCTGCGCCGCCATAAATGGTGTCGTCACCATCTTCGCCGTAGAGGACGTCGTCGCCGTCGCCGCCATCGAGATGATCGTTGCCCGCACCGGCATGGATCGTGTCGTTGCCTGCACCGCCGAGCACATGGTCGGCACCGCCGCCCAGATGGATCACGTCGTCGCCTTCACCGGCGTCGATCTCGAAGCCCGCGGAGGAGGTGGAGGTGACGATGTCGTTGCCCGCGCCCAGACGGATGAGGCCTTCGACGGTTGCGCCGACATGCAGCGTCAGCTGATCGTCCCCATCGCCCATGTCGATGGCGCTGCCGCCGGTGGCGACGATGGCGCCGGAATTTTCCAGCTTGTCGTTGCCGCCACCCATGGAGACGCCGCCGACGATGCGTCCGGTGCCGGCGTTGATCATCTCGTCGTCATGGTTGCCAATGAGGTTGATGGCTTCGTTGCCGCGCAGGTCGAAGCGGGCGGCATCCTCGGCACTGACGTTCTCAGGGCCGTTTCCGTCGCCCTGGATCAGGCCTCGATTGACGATCAGCGTGGCGCCGAGGGCGTTCTGATTGCTCGAATCGTCAACCTGAATAGCGCGGCCATAGCCGTAGATGCGGCCGGTCTCCTCGTTGACGATGGAGCCGCCGCCCATCGAGATGCCTTCGGAGACGTTCGGCTCGCCGTTCTTGTAGCCGTTCGCGCCCAGACCCTCGACCGAGCCGGAGTTGATCAGGGTCAGCAGGCCGTCGACGTCGATGGCATCGCCATCGCTGTCGGCCAGAGCGGCCGAGCGGCCCTGCATCACGCCGCGGTTGGTGATGTAGACACGGTCGGCTTCGGAGCCGTCGCTGTCGATGTTGACGGCCGAACCGTTGCGGCCGATCATCGTGCCATCATTGACGATGGTGATGCCGCGCTCGCCGGTCACGGCGTGCTTTGCGCCTTCGATGAGGCCGCCGGCATGGTTGTTGACCTTGCCGCCCGCGTCGTCCTGAAAATCGATGGCGTCGCCTCCGGCCACAGCACCGGCTTCAGCGGAGATGATGCCCCAGTTGTTGACGGTGCCGTTCTGGCCCGGACGGATGATGTCGGTGTTTTCGCCATACTGGCGGATGATGCCGCCCGCGAGGTTGTTGATGGTGGCGCCGGCGCCGTTGTCGTCAAAGTCGCGGAAGTCGATGACGCGGCCATCGGCTTCGATCACGCCGCTGTTGTTGATGGTGATCGTGGCGTCGGCAGCGCCTGCCTTGTTGGGCTTGAGCGCACCCTGCAAGGTGCCGCCTTCCAGATTGTTGATGGTCAGCGAGCCGGATGCACCCGCCGTCACCTGCAAGAGGCGCTCGCCATCATCTGCCGCGACGAGGCCGGCATTGGTGAGCACCGCGTCGCCGCCGCCGGCCCAGGTCACCACATTCTTGTCAGCCCTGATCTGGCCGCCTGCGGCGATATCGACCACATCGTCCTTATCAATCAGGATGCCGGAGGTGAGGGTCGCGCCGCTGTGAACGGAGATCCGCTCGAAATCCGGGCTGGCGATCACGTCCCACTCGCCGGATTCGACTTCCAGCGTTTCGATGCCGGCGGCATGTTCGATCTTGCCCGCGCCCGTGCCTTTCAGCCTGAGCGTGTCGTCGCCTTCGCCACCGTCGGCAACGATCGCGGCGTTGCCGCCCGCATGCGCCTCGATGGTGTCGTTGCCTTCGCCGCCCTCGGCGACGTCGCCGGCTCCGACGACGATGCGATCGTCACCCGCGCCGCCGATGAGGATGTTGGCGCTGTCATTGCCGATCAGCACGTCGTCGCCCGCGCCGCCAGTGACGTTCTCGATGTTGAGAAGCGTGTCACGGCCGATGCCGTCGCCATGGGCCTTGCCAGTGCTCAGGTCGACCGTCACGCCATGGGTATCTTCGGAATAGTCGACGGTATCGTTGCCTTCGCCGCCGTCGATGTAATCATTGCCTTCGCCGCCGATCAGAATATCGTCGCCGTCGCGGCCGAACAGGAAGTCGTCGCCGGCTCCGCCACGGATCAGGTCGTCGCCGTCACCGCCGTCCAGCACGTCGTCGCCCGCACCGCCATCGAGATAGTCATCGCCGTCGCCGCCACGGATCAGGTCATCGCCGTCGCCGCCGGTGACGAAGTCGTCGCCCGCGCCGGCATCGATCACAAGGTCGCCCTCGACGCCGATGGCGGTCAGGATGTCGTCGCCATCGCCAAGGCGGATTTCGCCATAGATCTGCGAGCCTTCCAGCAGGGTCACCCGGTCGTCGCCGTCGCCCATGTCGATGGCGACACCATCCTTGCCGATGATGGTGCCGGAGTTGACGAGAGTGTCGTCGCCGCCCTTCATGTCGACGCCGTCGAGGATGACGCCGTCATTGATCAGCGTGTCATTGCCGTCGCCGTAACCGCTGCTTTGGCCGGGATTGGTCGGCGTACCGTCATCATCGCCGTCACCGCCCGGTGTGACGGTTCCGGGGCCGGTCGCGCCCGGCGTGCCGCCATTATCGGTATTGGTGGTTTCAGGCGCGGATGAAATGCCGGACTTCGTGGCGCGGGCCTGGCCGCCGGTAGCCGTGCCGGAGGTGATTTCGGAAACCTCGACCGTTGCCAGCCCGGCCAGCGTCCTGATGCGCACGGGGTCGATGTTCAGGCCATCGGCTTCGATGACGCCTTCTTCATCCGAAGCTGTTTCACCGGCATCAGTGGTCAGCGCCTTCAGTGTCACTGTGGCGCCGGCGGGCAGGTCCTGATCGGCCACCCACGCCCAGCTTGCGCCCTGACCCTGGCCGAGATTTTCAAATCCGGTGTCATCGATGGCAACGATGTTGCCCTCCAGCACAGGTTCCAGAACCCGGAAGACGATGCCGTCGGCATCGGAATTGTAGCCGGCAAAGCCGGCTGCACTGACTGTATGCGCCATGATAAAATCCTTGCAACGAGAGTAGGCGACAGTCCCGTACGGCGCGTGCCGGACGGAATCTGCCTGAATTGGGTTCGGCGCATTAATGACTTGTTAAGGATGACAGATTTTTAACAGAAATGGATGAGTTATTATTTTTCGATCTGGAAAGATAAAAATTTAACTTCGATTAAATGCACGCAAAAGAATCCGTATGAACCGGATGTATTGCGGATAGATAGATAAAGATACGAAATAGGAGAAATATGTGTTTGGCTATTACTAAAAATAGCGAAAGATGAGTTTCAAAAACAGAAGCGTCTTCCGGTATTCGGGGAAGTGACTGCTTCCCGGGTACAAGGCCGCTGCGAGAGAGCTTCGCCGGAATGAGAGTAATGCTGCGCTGAAGCCGAAGCGAATTCATATACGCAATAGTGGGCATTGTGATTTTCAATGCCTGTCCGGCCGCCGGATTTCACCGAGTTGTCATGCGCGACTTTTATGGGCCGTCTCGTCATCATGCCGTTCGGGACGTGGAAAACGTGTTGCCCAGATCCAGTAAGAATACAGCCAGTCAGGCGCTCGCTTCCTGTCGCTCGGCGTTTTTCGCCGTCGCCCTGTTTTCGGCCTTCGTCAACATTCTGATGCTGACGGGCTCGATCTACATGCTGCAGGTCTATGACCGCGTATTGCCTTCCAGAAGCGTGCCCACCCTCGTGGCCCTGTCGATCATCGTGGCGGTCCTCTATATCCTGCTCGGCCTGTTCGACTGGCTGCGTCAGCGCATCCTGAGCCGCGTGGGCGTGGAACTTGAACGCAAGCTTGGCGGGCCTGTTCTGCGCGCGATCCTCGGCGCTCAGGTGCGCGGTGCTCCCGGCGGCACCCAGCTTTCGCGCGATCTCGACAGTGTTCGCAGCTTCCTGTCCGGACTTGGACCCACCACCCTGTTCGATCTGCCGTGGATACCGCTCTATGGCGGGCTGTGCTTTGTCCTCCACCCCTATCTGGGCTGGACGCTGGTTGCCGGCGGGGCGGTCCTCGTCGTGCTGGCGCTGCTGACGGAAGTTCTTTCGCGCCGTCCCAGCACGGAGCTGGCGCGCACGGGCGGGGAGCGCGCATCCATGGTCGAGGCAGCCCGGCGCAATGCGGAGGCTGTCACCGCCCTTGGCATGGGCGGACGGGTTGCCGGTCTGTTCGAGCGTGTCACCGACCGGCATGTCGCCGCCAGCCTTGGCGCAGCAGATATCACCAGCACGCTTGGCGGTATCTCGAAGACGGTGCGTTTCATGCTCCAGTCCGCCATGCTTGGGGTGGGGGCATGGCTGGTGATGCACGATGAGGCATCATCCGGCGTTATGATCGCAGCCTCGGTGCTGAGCAGCCGGGCGCTGGCGCCGATCGAACTTGCCATCAACAGCTGGCGTCCCTTCATCGGTGCGCGGCAGGCCTGGGGGCGTCTGGTGGCGGGGCTGTCTGCTGAACAGTCCACACCCTCCGTCGCGCCCGAGCGTCCGCACCGCGCGATGACGCTCGACCGTATCTCGATTGCACCGCCCGGCAGCCAGACACCTACTGTGAGGGATGTCGCCTTCACGCTGGAAGCAGGGCAGGGGCTGGCGATCATCGGGCCTTCCGCTTCCGGAAAATCCACGCTCGCACGCGCTATGGTTGGTGTCTGGCCGGTTCTGCGTGGCAGCCTGAGGCTTGACGGGGCGACGCTGGACCAGTGGCCGGAAGAGGAGCGGGGAGCCATCGTTGGCTATCTGCCGCAGGACATCCAGCTTTTTGCCGGAACGGTGGCTGAGAACATTGCCCGCTTCGACCCTTCCATGACGGAGGATGCTGTGCGCGCGGCGGCGGCCGCTGCCGGTGCCTATGATCTGATCGTGGGACTTCCGAAGGGGTTCGATACGCCGATTGGCGAAGCGGGCGGTATCCTGTCCGGCGGCCAGAGGCAGCGGATCGCGCTGGCGAGGGCACTCTATCGCGATCCCTTCCTGGTCGTGCTCGATGAACCAAATTCCAGCCTCGATGCGGATGGCGATGCAGCGCTGACGGCGGCGATCGCCGGGGTGCGCGCGCGAGGCGGCATCGTCATCGTCGTGGCGCACCGGCCTGCCGCACTGGCGGGAATAGATCTGGTGCTCATTCTTGCCGAAGGGCAGATGCAGGCATTCGGGCCGAAGGACGAAGTGCTCCGAAAAAGCCTCGTTCCCGCCTCGCAGCCTGCTTCACATACTGGTCCCGAAATGTCCGGATCCAAAAAGAGCGGCCCCAAAATCGTGAAGGCAGCAGCAGATGCGCGCGGTTAATGAAAACAGCCCCCATGGGGGCGCAGCAGGCGAAGAAGCTCGTCGCGCCGATCCGCGCCGGGATATCCGTCGCGCTTCGTTCTTTGGCATTGCAACCATCGGCATCCTGTTCGGGACGGTCGGCCTGTGGGCGGCGACGGCACCGCTGGCTGGCGCCGTCATTGCATCAGGCAAGGTGGTCGTTGAAAGCAATGTAAGGCGCATCCAGCATCCATCCGGCGGCGTGGTCGCTGAAATCCGCGTCAGGGATGGCGACTATGTGCGGGCGGGCGATGTTCTGATCCGTCTCGATGAAACCAATGCGAAGGCAAGCCTGGCGCTGATCGATATCGAGCTTCTGCGCCTGCAGGCCCGCAAGGCCCGGCTGGAAGCGGAGCGCGATGGTCTTCCCCGTCCGGTTTTTCCGGAAGCCCTGCGCGACCGTGCCGATGACAAGGCTGTGATCGAAGCTGTCCGCAGTGAGGAGCGTCTGTTCGATATCCGCAAGGCGGCCGCCGACGTGCAGCGCTCCCAGCTTCGCGAGCGCATAGAACAGTCGAATGAGGAGATTACGGGGCTGGCTGCCCAGATCGATGCACGCAACAGGCAGACTGTCCTCATCGGTCAGGAACTGGAAAGCGTCCAGAAGCTGTTTGACAACGACCTCGTGGCCCTGTCGCGGCTTACCTCGCTCCAGCGCGAGGCCTCACGACTGGAAGGCGAGGCCGGCAGCCTTGTTGCAGATACGGCGCGCGCCAGAGGCCGCATCGCCGAGATCGAATTGCAGATCATTCAGATCGACGAGGATCTGCGGCGGGAAGTCTCCACGGAACTGCGCGATGTCGATGGCAAGATCGCCGATCTGCTGGAGCGCCGCATTGCCGGGCGTGACCAGCTCGACCGTATCGAAATGCGCGCGCCGCAGGATGGTATCGTTCATCAGCAGACGGTGCATACGATCGGCGGTGTCATCGGCCCCGCCGAGCAAATCATGCTGATCGTGCCGGAGACGGACGGGCTCGTCGTCGAAGCGCGGGTGGAGCCCGCCATGATCGACCGCCTGCATGTCGGGCAGAAGGCCATGGTGCTTTTCCCTGCCTTCGACAGCGCCACAACTCCGGAACTGGAAGGCAGCGTGGTGCATGTATCTGCCGATTCCAGCACCGATCAGCAGACCGGAGCATCCTACTACACGGTGCGTGTTGCTCTCGGGAAGGAGCAGGTTCAGCGTCTCAGCGGCAAGGAACTGTTGCCCGGCATGCCTGCGGAAGCCTTCATCCAGACCGGATCGCGCACGGCGTTTGCCTATCTGGTGAAGCCCGTGGAGGATCAGCTCGCCCGCGCCTTCCGCTACGATTGAAGACTTTTTCAGGACAGGGCTTCAAGCATCCCTGTTCATGAAACGGCGTTTTCAGCCGGCAGCGGGTGCGGGTGCAGGGGATTGCGCCGGAAACTGGGCCGGAGACTGAAACGAGTCCAGAGCGCAGCGAAAGAATTCCGCGATCATCGGCAGCCGCCGCCGCTCGTCCAGGCAGACCACATATTCGTTGATGGGGAAACGTGCGTCCTGAAGCGGCAGGAAATGCAGGCGCGGATCATTGCCGAATTCGAGATCCGCAATCGCGCCGACCCCAAAGCCGGCGGCGACCGCATCGCGCACGCCTTCTCTGGTCGACACTTCGATTACGTCGCCCAGCGTCACGCCGTGCTCGGTAAGGTTCTGTTCCAGCACCTCACGCGTGCGCGAGCCGCGCTCACGCAGCACGAAAGGCTGTCCCTCCAGATCTCCGATGCTGACGGATCCGCGCGGAACCCATGGATGGTCTTTGGGCAGGAACACGCCCACCTTCATGCTGGTGAGCGGCTGGCTGTGGAGGCGGGCATCCTTCGGAAGCTGGGCGGTGATGCCGACATCGACGCGGTACTGGATGATCTGCTCGATCACACTGTCTGAATTCTCTACCTGAATGGAAAAGGTGAGCCTCGGCCGCCGCCTTCGCAGCTCGCCCAGAATGGGAAGCGTGTGGGCGGTGCCATCGGCCGCCACCCGCAATCGCCCGCCCTCGACCCGGCGGCTCTTGAGCATGGTGCCAGCTTCCGAGAGGGCCGAAAAAAGTCGCGATGTGACTTTGTAAAGCGCTTCGCCATCGGGGGTGAGGCTGACACCCCGCGGGCCCCGCTCGAACAGCGTGACGCCGGAGATCGCTTCGAGCTGGCGGACCTGCCCGGAAAGCGTTGACTGGCTCACCGCCATCTCGCGCGCCGCCTGCGAGTAGCCACCCGATGTCGCCACGAAATGAAATGCGCGCAATTGTGTGACGGGTGCCATGGTCCAGACTCTGCCGGCTTGTTTCAGGGTCCGCCAGAAACGTATCCGGTACCGCCGGGCAACTGCTGCTGGCAGGACAATGCGTCTCCCTAGCCTCCGTATGCTGCGGATTTGTGACAAGGTGACGGTGGCAGGTCCTGCATCAAATTCAAATGGTTAGCCGGATAATTGGCTGATCGATGCCAATGCTGGGTATGGCAATTTTAGATGGCGCCGCACTGGCCGCTTTCAACGATCTGTCATGTTGGCTGCTTACCGCTGACAACGAATTTTAAACCACGTCGGACGCTCGCGTTCCTCGTGGCTGACTGCAACAACCCCAGGAGAGTTCCCATGGCTGTGATCAGCAATCGTATCCTCGACTATATTGCCAAGCGGGGGGCGGAAGACCGCGTCATCGATCTGTCGACCGTGTTTTCCGGCTCTGGCCTTACCTATACGGTGAGCAGCAGCGATCCGGGCATCGCCGATGTCGTCATCGAAGATGGCAAGCTCGTTATCGATTACACCGATGCGCTTGGCCACACCGACCTGAAGATCACCGCCACCGACGCTTCCGGTCACAGCGTGACCGACAATGTGCGTGTCCGCGTCGCCGGTGAGAACGCCTATACGATCGCCGTGCTGCCCGACACGCAGGACTATACGAATGCCTCGCGCGTCGGCACGTTCAAGACCATGACGCAGTGGCTGGTCGACAACAAGGACAGCCTCGGCATCCAGTTCGTCACCCATGTTGGCGACATCACCACCGAAAACAGCACCACCCACTGGGGATACGCAAAGGAGGCGCTGAGCATTCTCGACGGCGAGATCCCTTACGGGCTGACGCTGGGCAACCATGACGGCGTTTCGGGCAACTTCGATTCCAGCCGCATCAACAGCTACTTCTCCATCGAGGATCTGAAGGCAGCCAATGGCGAGCATTTCGGCGGAGCCTACGATCAGGAGCCGACGCTTTCCAACAACACCTACTCGACCTTCACCGCTCCGGACGGAACCAAGTGGATGGTCCTGAACCTGGAGTTCGGTGCGCGCGCAGATGTGCTGCGCTGGGCCGGCGAAGTGATCGAGGATCACCTCGATCACCGCGTCATCCTCACCAACCACTCCTACATGACCTGGGCCGGTCGTCACGACGCCACCGGCGCGCCGCTCTATGATGAGGGAACCGGCTACGATTACGGCCTCGGCAACTCGAAAGAGGCGGCCAGCGACGGCGAGACCATGTATCGCCAGCTCGTGCAGAAATATCCGAACGTGACGTTCACCTTCTCCGGTCACATCTTCGGTGACGGTGCCGAGACGCTGGTTTCGTACGATCAGTTCGGCAATCCGGTTTACCAGATGATGGTGAACTATCAGAACGGCGTTTCAACCGAGATCACGGGCAATGCCGGGCAGGCCAGCGGCAGCGCCGGCGGCAATGGTGCCATCCGCCTGCTGACCATCGACCCTGAAACCGGCTCGATCTACACCTCGACCTACTTCGCGGCGCTCGACGATTACATGGACAGCGTTCGTGGCGACGGGGAACTCGACCGTGATGGCCTGACCGGCCCCTATCGCGGCCATCAGGAAACCATCACCGGTGTCTATCTTGGCCCGCCGGAGGTGCCCGCGATCGCCAAGGCCGGCAACGATCAGTTCGTTTCGGCGCAGGAAGGCGAGGAAAAGGCCCTTGTTACGCTTGAGGGCAACCTCACCCTCAACCCCGCAGATGACGATGATCTGAGCTATGTCTGGACCGATGAGGACGGCAACGTCGTGGCCACTGGCGCCACGCCTTCGCTTGAACTGGATGCCGGCCAGCACGCCTTCACGCTCACCGTTACCGACAGCGCCGGTCGCGTTTCCGCGGATCAGGTGCGCGTTGTCGTCTCCAACGGAAACACGCTTCTCGTCGATAACTTCAATGACGGCGCTGCCGAAGGCTGGGGTCTTCCCGGTCAGGCCGTGAATGTCAGCACCGGCGCGCCTTCCGATTACGGCATTCCCGGCCTTCCTGCCGGTCAGCCGGCAGCCGTCATTGCGGATGATTTCGCGTTCGTTCCGAAGGCGACTGCCAGTCAGGGCATCAGGGTCGCGCCTGCGTTCCAGCTTGCCGAAGGCCAGTCGACGCTCGGCTCCTATTCGATCGTTCTCGACCTTTATATTCCGGCCTACAGCGGCGGCAGCAATTATACCGGTCTGCTGCAGATCGACGGCGGCGCAAGCGATGCCGACGCCGAGATGTTCATTCGAAAGAGCGGTTCGTCTGCCGGCATCGGCACGATGCAGAACTATCAGGGCAGCTTCACCTATGATGCCTGGCACCGCGTTGCCTTCACCTTCGTGAAGAATGCGGACGGTTCCGTCACCATCGGCAAATATATCGACGGTGCGCTCGCCGGCAGCCAGACGCTTTCCGCCAGCGGCGCCGCACGCTATGAACTCGACCCCTCCAAGGGGCTCACGCTGCTTGCCGACAATGACGGCGAAACCAACAACGCCTACATCTCCAGCGTGCTCGTGACCGATCACGTGTTCACCGCAGCCGAGGTTGCCTCGCTGGGTGGCGCGAAGGCTGGCGGCATCGTCTCGACGGCGCCGAGCGACAATTCGGTTCAGTTCGATTTCAATGCCGCCACAGCGCAGGAGCCGACCATCGGCAATGGCGTCCTGACGGTTCTTGGTGGCCAGCAGGTTACTTATGACTCGGTCGCCGACTTCGCGATCCCGGCCCTGCCGCAGCCTGCCGTCGGCAGCGGCGACGGTGCCGACGTGACCTATGTTCCGGGCCTGACCGCCACGCAGGGGCTGCTGCTGCAGCCGGCTGCTTCGGTGCCGGCCGGTACGGTCGTCAAGTCCTACACTCTGGCCTATGACCTGCTGGTCCCGTCGACCGGCGGAAACTGGTTCTCTTTCCTCCAGACGGATCCGACCAACGGCAGCGACGCGGAACTGTTCCTGCGCAAGAGCGGCAGCACCGGCGGCATCGGCATCAACTCCGATTACGAGGGCAGTTTCAAATATGATGTCTGGCAGCGGGTGGTCTTCACGATTACGGAGAATGCCGGCAGCGTCGTGATCAACAAGTATATCGACGGTGTGAAGGTTGGCGATACGGTGATGAGCGGCAGCAATGCCGGGCGCTATGCCATCGACCTCTCCAAGGGTATTCTGCTGTTTGCCGACGAGAACGGCGAGACCTCTCCGGCATATGTGTCGAGCTTCCTGTTCACCGACAAGGTGCTGAGCGATGCCGAGGTGGCGGCGCTGGGCGGCGTCACCGCCGATGGCATTCTGGACGAGCAGCCCACGCCTTATTCGGTGCAGATCGATTTCAGCAAGCCGGACTTCCCGGATGTCTGGGGCAATGCTTCGCTGGTGCCTTCACAGCTCGGCACGAGCATCGGCAATTTTGTCGTCAAGGGCACGGTTCACTCCCGCGTCGATGCGGAAGAAGGACAGGCCGCTCCTGAAGGACGCCTCTACCAGCAGTCCGACTCCGCCGACAATATTCTGGTGTGGGCCGGGCAGGGTTCGCAGAACTGGTCCGACTATGTTTACGAGGCCACGCTGCATGCCACAGACAATGACGGGATCGGTGTCGTCTTCTACTACACCGACGCCAGCAACCACTATCGCGTCGTGCTTGACGCAGAGACCAATACCCGCTCGCTGATCAAGGTCCAGAACGGTACCGAAACCGTGCTTGCCCGCGAAAATGGCGGCACGCCATGGAGCCGTGACTTCCAGATCAAGGTCGTGGTGGTCGATGACCAGATCAGCGTGTTCCTCGACAACAGCAGCCTGTTTGGCGAAGTCGTCGACCCGTCGCCGCTGGCGGCCGGAACCGTCGGCTTCTACTCCAACAACCAGCGCAGCTCGCAGTTCGACAATGTCACCGTCAACAAGGTGGCGCTGACGGCCCATGCCGGCGACAAGCTGCGTCCGATCGACCTGGATGGCGACGGCAAGGTCGTGGTGGAGCTGGATGGTGAAGGCAGCTACGGTCTCGGCGAGATCGTCAGCTATGTCTGGACCGATGCCGACGGCAACATCGTGGCAACCGGCGAGAAGGCGGAAGTCGAGCTTTCGGCGGTGAAGCAGACCCTCACCCTTACGGTGACCGACGCTTCCGGCAGAACCGCGACCGACAAGGTCACGGTGGACGCCATCTCGAAGGATCGCGTGATGCTCTCCGAGAATTTCGGCGGTGAGGATTTCGCGCGCTGGACCATCGTCGACGAAGGCGAAATGGGCGGTGTCGGTCCGGATGGCAAGTCCTCGCAGTGGGAACTGCGCGACGGTGCGCTGGTCCAGCTTTCCGACATCAAGAGCCGCCAGCTCACCTGGAGCGGCGCCTCCAGCTCGGACCCGTGGAAAAAGGGCTGGAGCCCGCTGGGTGACGGCGTCAACGTCCTGCGCAAGGGCACCTATGCCCTTTACAATGACGAGGCCGCCAAACTGTGGAAGGATTACGCCGTAGAGGCGACGATCCAGACGCCGGACAATGGCGCCCTTGGCCTTCTGTTCTATTATCAGGACGCCAACAACTACTATAAGCTCGAACTGGACGCGAACGGCGACTACGACCGTTCGGCCAGCAATGGCGCGGGAAGCCTGTTCCAGCTCATCCAGGTGAAGGACGGCGTCGAGAAGTATCTCAACCAGTTCCCTGCCAAATATACGGTGGGCGAGGAGCTTCAGCTTCGCGTCGAGGTAAAGGACGGCAAGATCCAGTCGTATGTGAACGGCATGGCGCTGTTCGCCTACGCCATCGAGGATCGTGCCCAGACGCAGGGAACGATCGGTCTGTTCTCATGGGACAGCGCCGGTGTGTCCTTCGACGATGTGGTCGTCTATGATCTGTCTGGTGAAACCACCCAGCCGGGCGGAGACCCGATCCTCGGCACGGCGGGCGATGACGTGATCGCCGGTACGGCCGGCGACGACATCGTCTATGCCGGAGCCGGTGATGATGAAGTGCGCGGCGCTGCCGGCAATGACATCATCTATGGTGAGGCGGGTGACGACACGCTCTACGGCAATGAGGGCAATGACCTTCTGATCGGCGGTGAGGGTGATGATCGTCTGTTCGGCGGCGCCGGCAACGATGTGCTGCGCGGAGATGCCGGAGACGACCTGCTCGATGGTGGCGAAGGCATCGATACTGCCGACTACAGCTCCGATACGGCGGGCGTGACTGTCGACCTGTCGGCCGGCGAGGCCGAAGGCGACGATGCCGGTTATGACGAACTGGTTTCGATCGAGAACGTCATCGGCGGTTCGGGCAACGACACGCTTATCGGCGACGACCGTGACAACATCCTCGTTGGCGGTGCCGGTAACGACCGGCTCTACGGTGGTGCCGGAAACGACGTCCTCATCGGCGGTGAAGGCGACGACTATATCGACGGCGGCGAAGGCTTCGACACGCTCGACGTGTCGGCTGCGACCGGCCCCGTCAGCGTCGACTTCTCGACCGGCCGCGTCTCCGGAGCCGGGATCGGAACCGACACCTTCGTCAACATCGAAAAGCTGCGGTTCGGTTCGGGTGACGATGTCGTCACCGGCGGCAATGGCGATGATGCGCTCGACGGCGGTGCCGGAAACGACACGCTCAAGGGGGGTGCCGGAAACGACACGCTGTGGGGTGGCGAAGGCAACGACGACCTCGACGGCGGTTCGGGCGACGACATCATCTACGGTGGCGCCGGCAACGATGCCATCAAGGGCGGCTCCGGCAACGACAGGATCGATGGCGGTGACGGCGACGACGTGATCGAAGCAGGCTCGGGCGACGATGTGATCCTTGGCGGCGCCGGTAACGATGTGATCGACGGTGGTTCGGGCGATGACCGGATCGAAGGCGGCGCGGGCGACGACATCCTGTCGGGCGGCTCGGGCCATGACGTCTTCGTGTTCGCGGCCGGCTTCGGCAAGGATACGATCACCGACTTCCGCACCACGGGTTCAAGCTCGGATGTGCTGGAATTCTCGGTCGATGTGTTCGCCGACTTCGATGCGGCAATGGCCGCTGCCGAGCAGGTCGGTTCGTCAACGGTGTTCACCATCGATGCCGATACATCGCTGACCCTGAAGGGCGTTCAGCTCTCCGCTCTGTCGAACGACGACTTCAGGTTCGTCTGAGCCGGAGCTTCAGAATAAACAAAGAAACCCCGCCGATCTTTCGGCGGGGTTTTTCTTTGAGAAGAAAGAAACAGGCCTTCTTTTTTAGCTCTTAGTCGTCGTTGCAGGCCAGTGAGCGGCAGCCAAAAAGTGCAGCGGCCGGACAGGATCAGTCGTGGCTGGCCTCCGCTTCGTCCTCGCTTTTGCCCCTGCGCCAGTAAGACACCACAAGCTGCTCGGCCTTGCCCAGCCCTTTTTCCTTGCGAAGAAAGGTTCGGATCGCCCTGAATGCCTCGAACTCGCAGGCCGCCCAGGCATAGACCGTGCTGCCGTCCTGCGGGAAAGCGGTCTCGCGCACCGCGTCATAGAGCAAGGTCGTCGTGCCAGCGGCCCTGCCGTCGCGATGCAGCCAGCGGACCGAAACGCCGGCAGGCAGACAGAGCGTCTGTTCCTCGGCCGCATCGGCCACCTCGATCAGAGCCACGCCGCGCGCCGTGTCCGGCAGCGCTTCCAGCATGCGCCCGATGGCCGGGAGCGCCGTCTCGTCGCCGGCGAACAGATACCAGTCGGCCGGCTTCAGTCCGCCGCCGCCCGGCCCCACAACGCCGACCTGCTCGCCCACGCGGGCGCGCGCCGCCCATGCCGAGCCCGGCCCCGCATCGGCATGGA
>JBEBXE010000043.1:0-15175 GCA_040391705.1 Aerobium aerolatum | reverse complement strand
CGCACGAAGCCGCCGCCGGTGGCGCGGTCGAGTTCGCCGATGCCCGAGACGATGCGCGGCGCTTCATCGATGTCGCCGGACAGCGTCGTCAGCGTCACCAGGCGTCCCTTGCGCGAACTGCGCAGGCTGGCAGGGCCGCTGGCGATGCCGCCAAAGGTGCCTTCCTCGATCAGCGTGTTCCACTCGCCGCAGGAGTCGCACTTGCCGGCCCAACGGGTGTGGGATGCGCCACAGTTCTGGCACAGGAAAACGGAGCGGGCTTTTGCCATCAGGCGCCTGTATAGCGGCGATTGTAGCGCCGTCCCAAAGATGTCAGCACTTCGTAGGAGATCGTCCCGGCAGCAGTGGCCACGTCGTCCAGTGGCATGTTGTCGCCGAATAGTTCGATCCAATCTCCCGGCATCACGCCATCGGCACCGAGATCGGTGACATCGAACAGCGTCAGATCCATCGTGATGCGGCCGAGAACCGGCACGCGCACGCCCTTGAGATGGCCGGCCGCGCCCGTGGCGACTGCCTGGCGCAGCGGCACGCCGGCCGCAGACCCCGAGCGCATGTAGCCGTCGGCATAGCCGACCGACACCACGGCAATGATCGTGTCGCGCTCAAGCGTCTGGGCTGCGCCATAGCTGACGCTCTCGCCGCGCCGTGCACTGCGCACCTGAACCACCTTGGCTTCGGCGGTGACCACCGGTTTCATCGGGTTCGGAAGGCCGGCTACCGGTGCGCCGCCGTACAGCGCAATCCCCGGGCGCACGAGGTCGAAGGCGAAATCTTGCCCCAGAAACACGCCGGCCGAATTCGAAAGACTTGAATCAACGCCGCCGAAAATGCGTCTAACCGCCTGAAAGGCTTCAAGTTGGGCGCGATTGGCCGGATGGCCGGGATCGTCGGCGCAGATCAGGTGCGTCATCACCAATCGCGGCGTCACGGCGCGGGTCAGGGCATTTTCCTGGGCAAAGGCGAACGCCTCCTCAGGCCGCAAGCCCAGCCGGTTCATACCGGTGTCGACGTGGATCGCACAGGGGCGCGGGACATTGCCGTCCCAGCCATAAGCCTCCCAGCACGAGATGTCGCTCTGCGATCCCAGCACCGGAACCAGCCGGTGCGCTGCATAGGCGGGGGCGGCTTCGGGGCCGAACAGACCGTTGAGAACGAAGATCGTCGCGTCCGGCAACGCCCGGCGCAGCGCGATGCCTTCGTCGGGCAGGGCGACGAAGAAGGTGCGGCATCCCGCACCCCACAACGCCTTGCCCACCTGAGCTGCACCCAGCCCATACGCATCGGCCTTGACCACCCCGGCAACCCGGGCAGGTGCTGCCTTGGCGACGAGCAGCCGGTAATTGTCCGCCAGCGCCGCGAGGTTGACCGTCAGCCGCCCGCCCGCAAGCCGGGGATCGGGTCCCAGATGCATGTCGTCGGAGGTGAAGGGTGTCCAGTCGGTCAAATTATTCGAACCGTTCCGGCATGCGTTGTTCGTCGGCGAGATCGGAGAAGCGGGTGTACTGACCCTCGAATGCGAGTTCGACCATGCCTGTCGGTCCGTGACGCTGCTTGGCGATGATCACTTCCGCCTTGCCCTTGGTGCGCTCGAACTTCTCCCGCCACTCTTCATAGGCGGCAGTACCTTCTTCAGGCTGCTTGTTCTGCATGTAGTATTCTTCGCGGTACACGAACAGCACCACGTCGGCGTCCTGCTCGATCGAGCCCGATTCACGCAAGTCGGAGAGCTGCGGGTGCTTGTCGTCGCGCGATTCGACCTGACGCGACAGCTGCGACAACGCGATGATCGGCACCGACAGTTCCTTGGCCAGCGCCTTGAGGCCGGTGGTGATCTCGGTGATTTCCTGCACACGGTTCTGCGACGACTTGCTGGAACCCTGCATCAGCTGAATATAGTCGATGACCAGCACGTCGAGGCCGCGCTGCCGCTTCAGGCGGCGGGAACGTGCCGCCAGCTGGGCAATGGAAATACCACCGGTCGAGTCGATGAACAGCGGGATCTTCTGCAGGGTCTGCGTGCAGACCACCAGCTTTTCGAAATCGGCCTCGGTCATGTCACCACGGCGGATTTTCGACGACGGCACTTCCGCCTGTTCGGAAATGATACGCGTTGCCAGCTGTTCGGCCGACATTTCCAGCGAGAAGAAGCCGACAACGCCGCCGTTCTTGGCCTTGAAGGAGCCGTCTGCCTGCTGCTCCGGCTCGTAGGCCGCAGCAATGTTGAACGCGATGTTGGTTGCCAGCGAGGTCTTGCCCATGCCGGGACGTCCGGCAAGCACGATCAAGTCGGACGGCTGAAGGCCGCCCATGCGGGCGTCGAGGTCATGCAGCGCGGTGGCGATACCCGACAGGTGACCGTCGCGCATATAGGCGGCGCTGGCCATGTCGATGGCGGTTTTCACCGCGTCGGAAAAGCTTTCGAAGCCGCCGTCGTAGCGGCCGGTTTCCGCCAGTTCGAACAGGCGTCGCTCGGCGTCCTCGATCTGCGTTTGAGGCGCCATGTCGACCGGCGCGTCATAGGCGATGTTGACCATGTCCTCGCCGACGGTGATCAGCGCACGGCGGGTCGCCAGATCGTAGATGGCGCGGCCATAGTCCGAGGCGTTGATGACGGTCACGGCTTCGGCAGCCAGCCGGGCCAGATATTGCGACACCGTCATCTCGCCGACCTTCTCGTCGGCGGGCAGGAAGGTCTTGATCGTCACCGGATTGGCCATCTTGCCCATCCGAATCAATTCGCTCAGCACTTCATAGATGCGCCGGTGCAGGGGCTCGTAGAAATGAGTCGCCTTGAGAAAGTCCGAGACGCGATAAAACGCGTCGTTGTTGACGAGCACCGCCCCCAGAAGCGCCTGTTCCGCTTCGATATTATTGGGCGCTTCGCGGTAAAGCTGTGCGTCGGCGCCTTGATTGAGTTTGCGGAGTGCTTCAGCCATTCCCGTTCCAGCCTGTTCGTTGAGTGACCGGATACTTCAAACCATCCCCCGGCGTTGGGTTGTGAACTGTCCTAGACCGGTCGGCCCTCGCATTCAAAGGGTCAGGCAAAATATCATGCCAAGGACCCTCCGGCAGACCCATGATTCACACTCGTCCACAGGCAGATTCATTACGGACAGGCTGCGGTGTTGACGCGAATCAGCTGCTATTCTAGACGCGCGTGCCCATCGGAACAAACGGAGAATATCGGGCTGCGATCGGCGAATCAGGCGCCGCGTGGCACCAACAGGATGATTCCCGCCCCGAGCAGGCAGAACAGCGCGCCGAGCAGATCGAATCGGTCCGGACGGATGCCTTCGGCAGCCCAGAGCCAGCCCAGCGATGCGCAGATGTAGATGCCGCCATAGGCAGCGTAGGCGCGGCCGGCCGCATCCACCTCGGCAAGGCTCAGCAGCCAGGCAAACAGCGCCAGACTGAGCATGCCGGGGATCAACCAGACTGCGGATTTGTCGAGACGCCACCACGCCCAGAACGAGAAGCAGCCGGCGATTTCCGCCAGCGCGGCAGCGATGAAGATAGGCAGGGTCATTCAGGGCCTCGGATTGAAGCCCATCTTGTTCGCCGTGTCTTGAAACGCAAGTGCGTCCCGGCCGGCTTTGTCACTGGCCGTCGGAAACCGTCTTTTTGGCGCTGGAGCGTTTGGCTGGTCGTACCGTGTCCTGCTTGCTGTCGCGCAGGCTCAGCGCCTTCTCACACTTGCCGATATAGTCGCGGGTGATCGGCACGGCATCGTTCTTCCGCGACAGCTGAATCTGGAACACCATCAGGTCCTGCCAGCGGAAGGCGGCTTCGGAACCGGCCAGATAGAAATCCCACATCCGGAAGAAACGCTCGTCGTAAATCTCCAGCACGCGGGCGCGTTCCTGGTGGAAGCGTTGCCGCCAATGTTTCAGCGTCTCCGCATAGTGCAGGCGCAGGATTTCGATGTCGTCGACGAACAGCCCCGCTTTTTCGATATGCGGCAGCACCTCCGACAGCGCTGGAATATAGCCACCGGGGAAGATGTGCTTGCGGATGAAGGCGTTGGTCGCTGTCGGTGGCCCGGCGCGGCCGATCGCATGCAGCACCATCACGCCGTCCGGCTTGAGCAGCGCGCTGACGCGCTCGAAGAAGGCGTGGTAGTGATTGACGCCGACATGCTCGAACATGCCGACCGACACGATGCGGTCGAATCGTTCCTGGAGATCTCGATAATCGCGGATTTCGAAGTGAACCCGGTTCTGCAGGCCTTCTTCATGGGCGCGGTCGGTGGCGACGGCGTGCTGCTCGGTCGACAGCGTCACGCCCAGCACGTCGACATCGAAATTGCTTGCAAGGTAGAGCGCCAGCCCACCCCAGCCCGAACCGATGTCGAGGATCTGCTGCCCCGGCTCCAGCCGCAGCTTGGCGGCGACATGGCGGCGTTTCGCCAGTTGCGCTTCCTCGAGCGTCATGTCCGGCCGTTCGAAATAGGCGCAGGAATATTGCAGGTCGTCGTCGAGAAACAGCCGATAGAAATCGCTAGACAGGTCGTAGTGATGTTCGACGTTGCGCTTGGCGCGGGAGGCGGTGTTGACCTGCTGGAAGCGGCGTAGCGCGACACGCACGCCCTCGATCGCCTTGGTCCAAGCAGCTTCCACGCCCGCCGGGCCCATGTTTTCGTAGACCAGACGCAGGAGGTCGAGGATATCGCCCTCCACCATCTTGAACTCGCCGTTCATGTAGGCTTGCGGAAGCGCCAGCATCGGGTCGAAGGCAATAGCGCGTTCGGCATGGTGGGTTGTGATGGCAACATGAACGGGCGTACCGCTACTGTCCCCAAACCTGTCCACTGTGCCGTCTGGATCGGTCACGGTCAGGTTGCCAGCGCGAATCAGCCGCCCGATGATGCCTTGCAGCACTCTGTTCATCGGCTTACCCCGGTTTTGACGAGACAATGCTACATCAACGTGGGGCAATCGCCAAGGTTTCAGGCTTGGGCAAAAAAATACCCGGCTGTCGCCAGCCGGGTATTTGTCGTCGAATCGCTACAGCGATTATTATTCGTCGTCTTCGCCGAAGCCGTCGTCTTCTTCGAAGAAGGCGTCCGGACGGGCGTTTTCGTTGATGTCGTCGCCGTAGATCGCTTCAGCCGAGTCGAGCTTTTCGCCGGCTGCCTGGCGCTCTGCTTCGTCAGCGGTACGCGCGATGTTGAGCGTGATCGTCACCTGGACTTCGGCGTGCAGCGCGACTTCCACGTTGGTCAGACCAATGCTCTTGATCGGCTGGTTGAGCTCGATCTGGTTGCGCGAGATCGAGAAGCCTTCGGCCTCGAGGATGTCGGCGATGTCGCGGGTCGAGACCGAACCGTAGAGCTGGCCGGTTTCACCAGCCGAACGCACAACGATGAAGCTCTTGCCGTCGAGGGTTTCTGCAACCTTTGCGGCTTCAGACTTGCGCTCGAGGTTGCGGGCTTCGAGCTGGGCGCGCTGGCCTTCGAACTTCTTCTTGTTGGCTTCGTTGGCGCGCAGCGCCTTGCCCTTGGGAAGAAGGAAGTTGCGTCCAAAACCGTCCTTGACCCGGACGGTGTCGCCCATCTGGCCGAGGCGTGCGATACGCTCGAGAAGAATGACGTCCATTGTCTTGCTCCTGTTGGCCAATAATCTGGCCGTTTTCAATGCAAGGCGGGACGGAATACGGAAACGATGGGCGTTTGCGTTCGCTGTCCTGCCTTTGGCAGTTAGGGTCGTGTGACCCAACTCGGATTTGACTGATCTGCTTTCGCGCCGACCGCAAAAGCGAATACCGGGACGGCAAGCCGTCCCGGTAAAAAGTCTTACTTCACCACGTAGGGCAGCAGGCCCAGGAAGCGGGCGCGCTTGATCGCCTTGGCGAGTTCGCGCTGCTTCTTCTGGCTGACGGCGGTGATGCGCGACGGCACGATCTTGCCGCGCTCGGAAATGTAGCGCTGCAACAGGCGCACGTCCTTGTAGTCGATCTTCGGTGCGTTGGCGCCGGAGAACGGGCAGGTCTTGCGACGGCGATGGAACGGACGGCGGGTCGGGATCTGATTAATGTCGACCATTATTCTGCTCCTTCAGCCTGATCGCGCGGACGGCGCGGGCCACGGTCACCGCGGTCGCCACGATCACCGCGGTCTCCACGATCACGGTCGCCGAAACGCGGGCGGTCGCCGAAGCGGCCTTCACGTTCGCGGTCATCGCGCTTCTGCATCATTGCGGACGCGCCTTCCTCGTGGGCTTCCACGCGGATGGTCATGAAACGCAGGATGTCTTCCGACAGGCCCATCTGGCGCTCCATCTCGTGGAGAGCAGCCGCCGGAGCGGTGATGTCCATGAGCGTGTAGTGCGCCTTGCGGTTCTTGTTGATGCGGTAGGTGAGGGACTTCAGTCCCCAGTTCTCGACCCGGCCAATGGAGCCGCCATTTGCTTCGATCACGGCCTTGTACTGTTCTACAAGGGCTTCGACCTGCTGCGCTGACAAATCCTGGCGGGCAAGAAACACATGTTCATAAAGAGCCATTGTCTTTGCCTTTCTTCGGTTTCCCTGTCGGCCCCGGCGGCAAAAGCCTCTGCAACTTCTCTGTTCCCAATGTGGGATGAAGAAAGGAGCGTTCCGAGACGGTCGAGAGCGGAGACACGGGAGGCGGAAAGACCTGCTTTCACACGCACGGTCCCCTGCAAGAATCAGGAAACAGACGCGGCCCTCCGTTCAGCCCCCAGCTAGGACCGGCAGATTAGGCGCGTCCTTAGAGCGATTTTCCCGCAATGGCAAGCCAAACGCCGCGAAAACGTCGAAAAACCGAATTTCCCACAGGTCAGAAACCTTATCTTCATTCGAATGATGCAGAAAGGCGCTGGTCGGGGGATGGATACGATGGCTTTTCGCAAATTCCGCGCTTCGGATGGTGGGAATTTCTCCTTGGCGTTCGCGCTGGTTCTGCCTTTGTTGCTGGGGGCCGTAGGGTTTGCCGTCGACATCGGCTCGATGATGCGCGCCAAGTCGCTGCTGCAGAACGCCACCGACGCCGCGGTTCTCGCCGCCTCGCGAATCAATGACAAGACCTCATCGCGCCAGCAGATCTTTCAGGACTTCCTGGTCGCCAATCTCGGTCCGAACGCCGGTCTCAGCGGCATCGATGCGCGCCTGGAGATCGACACCGGCCTCAATTACATCAGTACGGTCGGCACCGCGAACGCGGACGTCGATCTGTATTTCAAATATCTCTTTGGCGATTCGCGGCGCATTTCGGTGTCGGCAAGCGCCTATGAATCACGCGACAATCTCGAAGTCGTGCTGGCGCTGGACAATACCGGCTCGATGGGTGCTGCCCGCATGGCCGAACTGCGCAAGGCGGCGACGTCGCTGGTCAACATCCTGCAAACCGTGCACGCTCCCAATGTCGAACCCAGGCGTGTGGTGAGGGCAGCTCTGGTCCCGTTCGTCACTGCCGTGAACATCAAGGGCGAGGGGTATAAGCCTGAGTGGATCGACAATTACTGGGATACGAAGCTCAAGACCAACCGGCCTTACGGCGCGCGTTACCACGGCTCGAGCTTTGAGCAGCGGACGCTGAGCGGCAACATCAAGGAAAACTGGAGCCACATCGAGCTTTTCGACCAATTCCGCAGAGCCAAGGGCATCAAGCACGACTGGAAGGGCTGCGTCGAAGCGCGCCCGGTTCCGTACAATCTGTCGGATGACGCGCCGAATACCGCGAAGCCGGACACGCTGTTCGTGCCCTATTTCGCGCCCGACAATCCAGGTATCGCAGCAAAATCACCCAATACCGGCACCGGCTGGAACAATTCATATCTGACTGACAGCTACACCAACAATACCAAGGACAAGGACAAGCCCAGGCTGGTCGCAAGGTATTTAGACAGCACGGCATACTACATCGAGCCGATGGACAATACCAAAAGCCTGCCGCGCAGTACCGGGCCAAACTATGCCTGCCCGACGCCGATCCTGCCGCTGACGTCGGATTTCGACAAGCTGAAGTCTGAGATCGGCGAGATGATCCATTGGGAAGGGTCTGGCACCAACGTGTCGGAAGGGTTGGCCTGGTCGATGCGTGTGCTGTCGCCGGCGGAACCTTACGATCAGGGCGCTCCGTTCAACGCCGAGGATACATCGAAATTCGTCGTGGTCTTCACCGACGGTGAAAACACCGTTTATGGCGCGAGCAACCAAGCCTACAACAAGTCCGACTATGGCGCTTACAGTTTCCTCGATCTGGGTCGCGTCGACACCAATCGCAACAACGCATTGGCCAAGGTCAACACCTGGACCCTGGATGCCTGCACCAAGCTCAAAGCGCTGGATGTCGAGGTTTTCACCGTGCTTCTTGGCGCAGACACCCCGGCGAACCGGACGCTTTACACCCAGTGCGCGACGACGCGGGAGCACTATTACGCCACCAACGACGTCAGTGAACTGGACGCGGTGTTCAAGAAGATCGCCTCGCGCATTGCCAAGCTGTACGTGACCCAGTAGCCGGCTTTCCCTACCGCTTACCGCCTACTTGACCTGAAGCCCTGCTTGCGTCACACGCTGCCCGCAACGAGAGCAGGGAGAATGCCATGTCGATCGCCTTTACCTTTCCAGGGCAGGGCAGCCAGGCTGTGGGAATGGGCAAGGATCTTGCCGACGCCTTCCCGGAAGCCCGTGCCGTCTTCGAGGAAGTAGACCACGCGCTGGCGCAGAAGCTGTCGGCGCTGATGTGGGACGGTCCTGAAAACGAACTGACGCTGACCGCCAATGCGCAGCCGGCCCTGATGGCCGTGTCGCTGGCCGCAATCCGGGTTCTGGAAGCGCGCGGATTGGTGCTCAGGGACAAGGTTTCCTACGTCGCCGGTCACTCGCTGGGCGAATATTCGGCGCTCGCTGCCGCTGGCACATTTTCCATTGCCGATACCGCGCGCTTGCTGCGCATTCGCGGCAACGCCATGCAGGCTGCCGTGCCGGTTGGCGAGGGTGGGATGGCGGCGATCATCGGTCTCGAGCAGGCTGACGTCGACGCGGCTTGCGAAGAGGCGGGCAAGGGCTCTGTCTGCCAGATTGCCAACGACAATGGCGGTGGCCAGCTGGTGATCTCCGGCGCCCTGGCTGCCGTCGAGCATGCCGCGCGCATCTGCACCGAAAAAGGCGCCAAGCGCGCGCTGATGCTGCCGGTCTCGGCTCCGTTCCACTCGGCGCTGATGCAGCCTGCCGCCGAAGCCATGCGCGAAGCGCTGGCCGGCGTGCAAAAGCACGCACCGTCGGTTCCTGTGGTCGCCAACGTGCTGGCGCAGCCGATCAGCGATCCCGATGACATCGCTGCACGACTGGTCGAGCAGGTAACGGGCCGGGTCCGCTGGCGCGAAACCGTCGAATGGTTCGGCGCCAACGGCGTGACCACACTTTACGAAATCGGTTCGGGCAAGGTGCTTTCGGGACTTGCCCGTCGTATCGACCGCACCATCGCCACAGCCAATATCGGCAATGCCGCCGAGATTGACGCGGCCCTTGCCGCTCTGGCTTGATGACCACACTCCCTTCGCAGGGGAGCACCTTCGACCAACAAGGGGAAGAAGATGTTTGATCTGACTGGCCGCAAGGCACTCGTCACCGGGGCGACCGGTGGCATCGGCGAAGCCGTTGCGCGCGCCCTTCACGCTGCCGGGGCAACCGTCGGCATCCACGGCACGCGGGTCGAGAAGCTCGACGCGCTGGCAGCCGAGCTTGGCGAGCGCGTCAAAGTGCTGCCTGCCGATTTGTCCAACCGTGCCGACGTCAAGGCGCTGGGCCAGAAGGCCGAGGCCGAACTGGAAGGCGTCGACATTCTCGTCAACAATGCCGGCATCACCCGTGACGGGCTGTTTGTGCGCATGTCCGACGACGACTGGGACGCGGTTCTGGAAATCAACCTCGGCTCGGTGTTCCGCCTGACGCGCGAACTGACGCACCCGATGATGCGCCGTCGTTTTGGCCGCATCATCAATATTTCCTCCGTCGTCGGCACCACTGGCAATCCCGGACAGGCAAATTACTGTGCGTCGAAAGCTGGTCTGGTCGGATTTTCCAAGTCGCTGGCCCAGGAAATCGCCTCGCGCAACGTCACGGTCAACTGCGTTGCGCCGGGCTTTATCGAATCGGCGATGACCGACAAGCTCAACGAAAAGCAGAAAGACGCCATCATGGGCGCGATTCCGATGCGCAAGATGGGGACGGGGGCGGATATCGCTGCGTCAGTCGTCTATCTGGCGTCGAATGAAGCAGGTTATGTCACCGGCCAGACGCTGCATGTGAACGGCGGAATGGCGATGATCTGAGGATGGACCGCTCGAAAGTGCTTTTCACCTTGGAGTGCAAGGCATTTTCGTGTAGTTCGCCGCTCCAAGGTGATTGAACGCCTTTGATGGAGCATTGTCACCGGACGCATCGGAATAGGACCAAAACGGTTAAACCGGGTTGATAGCCACCTGATGCTCCCATCTTTCAGCTTGATTACCGGCAATCGTGCCGCTAACGAAGTCCCACCACCTTTCTGAAGTCGAGGGTTTGCAAATGAGCGATACCGCAGAACGCGTCAAAAAAATCGTTGTCGAGCATCTGGGCGTTGATGCCGAGAAGGTCACCGAGGGCGCGAGCTTCATCGATGATCTCGGCGCAGACAGCCTCGACACCGTCGAGCTGGTCATGGCTTTCGAGGAAGAGTTCGGCGTTGAGATTCCGGACGATGCCGCCGAAACGATCCTGACTGTCGGCGACGCCGTCAAGTACATCGACAAGGCATCAGCCTGATTCCTACGTCGTACCGCCTTTTCCGATCCAGACAGACCTGAGAGCGTGCGATGAGACGCGTCGTCGTTACTGGCATGGGACTTCTTTCGCCTTTTGGCGTTGGTGTTGACCATGCGTGGAAGGAAATTCTGGCAGGCAAGAGCGCGGCTCGGCGTGTCGATACCTTTGAGGTGGACGATCTTCCCGCGAAGATCGCCCACGTCATCCCCCGCGATGGCGGGGAGAATGCCTTCAATCCTGATGATTTCATGGAGCCGAAGGAACAGCGCAAGGTTGGCGACTACATCATCTACGGTGTAGCGGCTGCCGACATGGCGCTGGCGGATGCCGGCTGGCATCCAAAGACGCCGGAAGACCAGAACGCCACCGGCGTGATGATCGGCTCCGGCATTGGTGGCATCGACGGCATTGCCGAGAACGCCATCATCCTGAAGGAGAAGGGGCCGCGTCGAATCAGCCCGTTCTTCATTCCCGGCAACATCATCAATCTCGTGTCCGGGCATGTTTCCATCAAGCATGGCCTCAAAGGCCCGAACCACGCGGTTGTCACTGCGTGCTCGACCGGTGCGCACGCCATTGGCGATGCGGCCCGCCTGATCATCTTCGGCGATGCCGATGTGATGGTTGCCGGCGGTGCAGAATCACCGGTTACCCGTCTGGCGCTGGCCGGATTTGCTGCCTGCAGGGCGCTGTCCACGTCGCGCAACGACGATCCCCAGAAAGCCTCGCGTCCCTATGATCGCGACCGTGACGGCTTCGTCATGGGCGAAGGGGCCGGCGTCGTGGTGCTCGAAGAGCTCGAACACGCCAAGGCGCGCGGTGCAAAGATTTATGCGGAAGTGGTTGGCTACGGCCTGTCGGGCGACGCCTACCACATCACCGCCCCGGCCGAAGATGGCGATGGCGCACGCCGCTGCATGAGCGCGGCCCTGAAGCGCGCTGGCGTCACGCCGGCCGACATCGACTACATCAACGCACATGGCACGTCGACGATGGCAGACACCATCGAACTGGGGGCTGTAGAGCGCCTGGTTGGCGATGCGGCATCGAACATCTCGATGTCGTCGACCAAGTCGTCCATCGGTCACCTGCTGGGTGCAGCGGGTGCGGCGGAAGCGATTTTCTCGATGCTCGCTATTCGCGACAACATCGTGCCGCCGACGATCAATCTCGACAATCCCGAGCGCGAAACGCTGATCGACCTCGTTCCCAACGTCGCGCGCAAGCGCAAGGTCGACATCGCGCTGTCCAATTCCTTCGGGTTTGGCGGCACCAACGCGTCGCTCGTCTTCCGCCGCTACGAAGGCTGACGCCTGTTTCCGAAGGAGCTTCTTTCGGGATAGGGAAATATGTAACATCTGGAGCATCGGTGGCCGAAAGGCATCCTGTGCTCCGATACATCCGCTGTGCATTCGAAGGGTTGCGAGGGACTGGATAGTCGCTCCCGGCCCGGAAGGGTGCGCGGTGATTCGAAATTTGTGATGCCGTGTCGTGGGGACGTCGTCGGGCTGTTTTTTCATGCCCTTGAACGACCATGCAGGCGAGAAAAGCGTTCGAAAGCAGATTTCTGTTTTCGACAATGTGGTTTGAGGCAGGACGGCGCGTCAGCGCCGCCAATTTCGCCATATTCCGGGGTAGGTTCGGTTCCTTGAACCGGACGTTTGGGTTAAGGAGCGTGGAGCCTGATGACGAGCAATTCTGCGGATCAAGGTGGTACGGACCAGCCCGGTGCGGCCTCCAAGCCGATCGTGCCCAAAACCGCGAGCGAAGCGCTGCGCCCGCAGGCAGGCACGCCGCCGCCGCGCCGGTCGAAGCGCTCGCGCAGCCAGTTCGTCGTATTCCTGAATTTCGTCATGTCGGCTGTCGTGCTGATCACGATCGCCGGGTTCACCGCGGTCTGGTACGGCAAGCATCTGTTTGAGACCTCCGGTCCGCTGCAGACCGCCGACACGGTGCTGCTCAGGGACGGTGCCGGCAGCATTGAAATTGCCGAACTGCTTGAGCGCAAGGGCATGATCGCCGATGCGCGTGTGTTCCGTCTGGGATTGCGTGCGTATGAAAACGACAGCCGTCTGCGCGCTGGCGAATACGCCATCCCCGCCCAGGCGTCGATGCGCGACATCATGAACCTGCTGGTCAGCGGTCGCTCGATCCTGCATGCGGTGACGATTCCGGAAGGCCTGACCGTGGCGCAGGCGCTGCGTCGCATCGCAGAATCGGAAGAACTCGCCGGCGACATGCCGGCACAGCTGCCGGACGAGGGCATGCTGGCCGCCGATACCATCCGGTTCACACGCGGCATGCAGCGCCAGGAAGTCGTCGCGCGTCTGAGCGCCGACCAGAAGACGCTGGTGGACGGAATCTGGGCGCGCCGCGCCGCCGATCTGCCGCTGAAGGACATCAACGAATTCGTCACGCTGGCCTCGATCGTCGAGAAAGAGACCGGGCGCGGCGACGAGCGCTCGCGCGTTGCCTCCGTCTTCATCAATCGTCTCGGCAAGAACATGCGCCTGCAGTCGGATCCGACGATTGTCTACGGCATCTTCGGCGGCGAGGGGAAGCCGGCCGACCGGCCGATCTACCGCTCCGACATCGACAAGCCGACGCCGTACAACACCTACACGATCAACGGCTTGCCGCCGGGGCCGATCGCCATTCCGGGGCGCGCCTCGCTTGAGGCGGTTGCCAATCCGTCGAAAACAGACGATCTGTATTTCGTCGCAGACGGGACCGGCGGTCACGCTTTCGCCAGGACGCTGGAAGACCACAATGCGAATGTCGCACGGTGGCGGCAGATCGAACGCCAGCGTGCGGCAGCGGCCGGAGAGGCTGCGACGAGCGAGGAGTAGGGTACTCCGGGGTTTTTAGGGGACGTTATGGCTTTACAGAGCATGACCGGTTTCGGCCGGGCCGCGGGAGAGCGCTTGGGCGACGCCTTTGCGTGGGAACTCAAGTCGGTGAACGGCAAGACGCTGGAAGTGCGTCTTCGCCTGCCGCCCGGCTTCGAGCGCCTCGAGCAGCCGGTGCGCCAGGCGGTCCAGAAAAGTTTTACGCGGGGCAATATCCAGGCCAGCCTGACGCTGTCGCGCGGCGGTACCCAGGCGCAACCGGTGATCAACGAGGACTTCCTGCGTGATCTGGCGGGCCTCGCCAAGCGATTGGAAGAACAGTTCGGCGCAGCCCCGGCAACCGCCGATGGCTTGCTGGCCTTGCGCGGTGTGCTCGATGTGCCGGATCAGGCGGACGACGCGGAAAGCCGCGCTGGCCTCGATGATGCGATCATGGCTGCCTTGGTGGAAGCGCTCGCCAGCCTGAAGCAGGCGCGTGGCAGCGAAGGTTCTGCCCTTGGTGCGGTGCTGGAAGAACAGCTCGCCACGATCGGCGACCTCACGGCACAGGCAGAGGCAGACCCGTCGCGCGAACCGGCTGCCATCCGTGCGCGTCTGGCCGAGCAGGTTCGGCTGTTGATGGAGACGGGCGCGCCGCTGGACGAGGGCCGCCTGCACATGGAAGCGGCGTTTCTGGCCACCAAGGCCGACCTGCGCGAGGAGCTCGACCGGCTGCGCACGCATGTCGCCTCCGGGCGGTCCCTGCTTGCCGCGGGCGGTTCCATTGGACGCAAGCTCGATTTCCTGTCACAGGAATTTAATCGCGAATCCAACACATTATGCTCCAAGGCCAACGCCGCATCCGTGACGGCGATCGGCCTCGAACTGAAGTCAGTGATCGATCAGTTCCGCGAGCAGGTTCAGAATCTGGAGTAAACCATGGCGGAAACACCGCTCACCGCTTCGATCCGCAGGCGTGGCCTGATGCTGGTGCTGTCGTCGCCCTCCGGCGCCGGCAAGTCGACCATCGCGCGCAATCTGCTGGAAGGCGATCCGTCTTTCGAACTGTCGATCAGCGTCACGACGCGCGCCCGCCGTGGCAGCGAGATCGACGGCCGCCACTATCATTTCAGCACCCCGCGCGAGTTCGAGATCATGCGCGACAACGAGGCGCTGCTGGAATGGGCGGAAGTGCATGGCAATTTCTACGCCACGCCGCGCGCGCCTGCGGAACAAGCCTTGTCGGAAGGTCGCGACATGCTGTTCGACATCGACTGGCAGGGCGCGGAACAACTGCGTGAGAAGATGCGCGCCGATATCGTGTCGATCTTCATCCTGCCGCCGTCGATGCGCGAGTTGAAGGGCCGTCTGCGCCGCCGCGCCGAGGATGCAGAGGACGTCATCGACGCCCGCCTGAGCAACGCGCGCACCGAGATCGAGCATTGGCGCGACTACGACTACATCGTCATCAATGACGATCTGGACTCGGCCTTCAGCAAGGTTCAGGCGATCGTCACAGCGGAGCGCCTGCGCCGCGACCGCCGCCCCGGCCTGTTCGACTTCGTCACCGGACTTCTGGA
>JBEBXE010000042.1:0-15219 GCA_040391705.1 Aerobium aerolatum | reverse complement strand
CTCCATCGGGCAGCGAACGCCCTTGGGGATGTAAACGAACGATCCGTCGGTAAACACCGCCGAATTGAGCGTGGCATAGAAATTGTCGGTCGTCGGCACGACGGTGCCAAGATACTTCTTCACCAGCTCCGGGTGCTCGCGCACGGCTTCGGAGATCGAGCAGAAGATGACGCCGGACTTGGCCAGCTCTTCCTTGAAGGTGGTGACGACGGAGATCGAGTCGAACACCGCATCCACAGCCACGCGGCCGGACTTGTAGACGTTGTCGCTCAGCTCATCCGAATCGGCGTCCTTCTGGACGCCAGCCAGGATTTCCTGCTCGCGCAGCGGAATACCGAGCTTCTCGTAGACGCGCAGCAACTCCGGATCGACCTCGTCCAGCGAACGGGGGCCGGTCTGGTTCTTCGGTGCGGCGTAGTAGTGAAGGTCCTGGAAGTCGATCTGCGGATAGTTGACCCGCGCCCATACCGGCTCGGTCAGCGTCTTCCAGCGTTGGAACGCGCCAAGGCGCCATTCCAGCATCCACTCCGGCTCGTCTTTCTTGTCGGAAATGAAACGAATAATGTCCTCGTCCAGGCCCTTGGGGGCCAGGTCGGTCTCAATGTGCGTTTCAAAGCCGTATTTATATTGGTCCACATCGAGCATGCGGACTTGATCGATCGTTTCCTGCACAGCAGCCATCGGCGCTCTCCATCCTCGCCGGGTTCAAGGCCCGGCAGTTTTCGAAATCGCATATGAACGCGTCAAACGCGGTATGCGGGTTACATAATGCAGGCCTTCGGCAATTGCACGTCTTGCATGCCTGCGGCCTAGAAAAACTCGTTCACGCGGCCTTGGTTCGTCGCTTCATGAAGTCGCGCAAAGCGGTTGCGAACTGGTCGATCTCGTCATCCGTCGTCTGATGGCCGATCGACACCCGGATGCCGCTGACCGTGTCGCCAAAGCCCATGGCTTTCAGCACACGGCTTGCGCCGACCTTGCCCGACGAGCACGCGGACCCGGCCGACACGGCCACTCCAGCCAGATCGAGCCCGATGAGCAGCGTTTCCGCCTTCACCTCGGGGATCGAAAAGAACACCGTGTTCGGCAACCGTTCGGCAGTCTCGCCAAAAATGATCGCCGCCGGCGCGACATCGCGAATCGCCGCTTCGATGCGGTCGCGGCGCGTCTGCAATTCGCCAGCGCGGATAAGATTGGCCAGCGCATCGCGTGCGGCAACGCCAAACCCCGTAATGGCGGCGTAGTTTTCGGTGCCGGCGCGATGACCGCGCTCCTGCCCGCCGCCGGACGCAATCGCCGCCGGCATCAGCACATCGCTGGTGCCGACAAGCGCACCCGCCCCCTTGGGACCGCCGATCTTGTGCGCAGCCAGAATCAGGAAATCCGCGCAAAGCTCTGAAATATCGAGCGAAACTCGGCCGCCAGCCTGGACTGCATCGAGCACCAGAACCCCGCCTGCATCGTGCACAATCCGCGCAATATCGCGCGCCGGCTGGAGGACGCCGGTCTCGTTGTTGGCGAGATGGACCGCCACCAGTGGCAGGCCTTGCGTCCGCTCATGGGACGCCAGGGCAGCCGTCAGCGCTTCTAGATCGAACAGGCCATTGGCGTCGACGTCCAGCGACACGACCTGATCGGCAGCAAAGCGTCCGCCGCCGACCACAATCGAATGATCCGTGCCGGCGACATACAGCCTTGAATAAACAAGCGGCGCACGCCCCATCTTCCAGCTCGGCGTCAGCACCAGAGCGGCAGCCTCACTGGCGCCAGAAGTAAAGACGACATGCTCGGGCTTGGCGTTGCACAAAGCCGCCACATCGCGGCGCGCTGTCTCCACAAGCCGGCGCGCCGCGCGCCCCTCGTGATGCACCGAAGATGGATTCGCCGTCAGGTCGAGAGCCGCGATCATGGCCTCACGCGCTGCCGGCAACAGCGGCGCGCTTGCATTGTGATCCAGATAGGCTCGTGCCGCCGTCATATCGGCTTTTGTCTCCATTTATGCTTCGTTCTACCGCAAGACAGCGAATTTCCTTGAAATTGCAAGGTCAGCCGTCCTATCTACCGGCATCACAAGCTGATGGAAATACTGCCGGTCAGTTTTGAACAATTCTAAAGTAGCTTCTAGGCGGACGCTGGCGCTCCGTCAAGTGCGCGGGTTTCAAACCCTCGTGACGCGCGCCCCCGCCATGACGTTTTTGCGTGAACTGGAGACGATATGCCCGAGGTTATTTTCACAGGTCCTGCTGGCCGACTTGAGGGTCGCTATCAGCCGTCCAAGGAAAAGAACGCCCCCATCGCCATCGTTCTGCATCCCCACCCGCAATTTGGCGGCACGATGAACAACAAGATCGTCTACGATCTTTTCTACATGTTCCAGAAGCGCGACTTCACCGTCCTGCGCTTCAACTTCCGTTCCATTGGCCGCAGCCAGGGTGAATTCGACCACGGCACCGGCGAGCTGTCGGATGCTGCGGCCGCACTCGACTGGGTGCAGGGGCTGCATCCGGATTCCAAGAGCTGCTGGGTCGCCGGCTACTCGTTTGGCGCGTGGATCGGCATGCAGCTGCTGATGCGCCGTCCGGAGATCGAAGGCTTCATCTCGATCGCGCCGCAGCCCAACACCTACGACTTCGCGTTCCTCGCGCCCTGCCCGTCGTCAGGCCTCATCATCCATGGTGACGCCGACAAGGTTGCACCGCCCAAGGACGTGCAGGTTCTGGTCGACAAGCTGCACACCCAGAAGGGCATCACCATCACACAGAAAACGATGCCGGGTGCAAATCACTTCTTCACCAACGAAACCGACGTTCTGATCGAGGAATGCTCCGACTATCTCGACCGTCGCCTTGCCGGTGAACTGGCCGACCCGCGCCCCAAGCGCCTGCGTTAATTACGATCTGGACCTGCCGGGGATCAGCCTGAAACTGCGCTTGATCCTCGGCAGTCCCTTCCCGGTCGGCGCGAACATGTAGCCGAACCGCGCGAACAGCGCCGCCGCCACGACGGCCCAGGCAAATCCCAACGAAAAGCCCATCACCACGTCGCTCGGATAATGCGCGCCGACGACGATACGTGTCGCCGCAAGCCACATGCCGACGGGCACCGCCACCCACCGCGACGCCGGCCAGATCAGCACCAGAGCGCCGACCACGCCGCCGACGGTTGCCGAATGGCCGGACGGAAAGCTCGCCCAGCTGGCGTCGAGCGCAAACGGATCGAAGGCGAAAGCGCCATGTTCCTGGAAGTGAACCGGGCGGGCGCGGCCAATTATCCGCTTGATGATGTTGGAAAACAGCAGCGCCCCGCCGACCGACGCCAGCACAAAGGCCGCCAGCATTGTCCGGTTATAGAGCAACAGCAGGCGCTGCCTGCCAGCACGGGTCCAGTCGAGCTGGTTGGCGACAAGCAACGCCAGAATCGCCGGCACGACGTACCAGACACCCAGTCCGATATCTGTCATGCGGGTGGCCAGCGCCGCTGCGGACCCAGCCCATTCGCCGCGATAAGCACCAGCGGCCTCGTCAAGCACCAGAAAACAGATCGCCGTCAGCGCAATAACGATCAGTGCCGGCATCTGCCACGCGATGGCCGGAAACGCGCCGCGCTTCGTCGCCGCGCGACGGCGCAGGATCGCGACGGTCGCGCGCGCATTGGCGAGCGAGTGACCGGCAGCTGCATTCAACTGACGAAAGCGCCGTGTGTCTTCAGGCGTGTGTTCTGGCGGGCTGTCACGCATCGCTGGCCTTGTGTCCTTAAATCCGCTGGCACGGGTAAACATCTTTGCTGCCGATTGCGAGGCTCAATCGCCAGCCATACGGTCACGGCTGCGCGATGATCCCGCCTGAAACCGGTTCCGTACAGCCCGTAGTCGACGGAAATGTGAGCGGCAGGCCGCGCTGCGCGCGCACCGCGAGGTAGGCCCACGCTTCCGCTTCCATCGAATCGCCGTCGAGCCCGGCGTCTTCCGCCAAAATCACCTCGGCCCGGCCGGCTGCGGCGTCGCGAAGGTCGCCGACGATGTGCGGGTTCTTGCGGCCGCCGCCACACAGAATCCACAGCCGTGGTGGCTCCGGCATCTGCCGCGCCGCTGCGAAAATCGCCCGCGCCGAGACGGCTGCCAGCGTGCGCGCACCGTCGGCCAGCGTCAGCCCACGCGCGGGCTCAAGCGTAAAATCGTTTCGATCCAGTGACTTGGGAAGCGGTTTGGTGAAAAAGGATGCGGCCATGTAGCGGTCGGCCACTGGCTCGACGACGCTGCCCTGCCGCGCGATCAGGCCGTCGGCATCGTAAGACACATCGCCGTGCGCGCTCACCCACTGGTCGATCAACGCATTGCCCGGCCCGCTGTCGAACGCCACCGGGTCACCGTGTTCGGGAACGAAGGTAACATTGGAAATCCCGCCGATGTTGACGAAACAGACGGGAAAGCGCCGATGCACGGGCGCCAGCGAAGCCGCCAGCGCCGCATGATAGGCCGGCACCAGTGGCGCGCCCTGCCCGCCATGACGCATGTCGTTGGCACGCATGTCCCACACCACCGGCACGCCGGTTTCGCGTGCCAGCAACTGCCCGTCGCCGATCTGGACGGTGACGCCGCGATCCGGGTTGTGGAACATTGTCTGGCCATGAAAGCCGATCAGATCCGGGCGCAGCGCCGGGTGCGCGACCAGAAACCCGCGCACTGCGTCTGCATGACGCAATGTGATCTCGCGCTCGAGATCGGCAAGCTCGCCGGGACGCTCATCGCGCTGCGTGATCGTGCGCGCGACCTCAAGGGCGCGCTCGATACGCTGGCGAAAGGCGGCGTCATAGGCGACGAAACCGCTGGTGCCGCGACGAACGATCTGCTCGCCATCGGTGTCGACAACAGCGATATCGATGCCGTCCATAGAGGTGCCGCTCATCAGTCCAATCGCGCATTTCAGGCTCATAATGCCGCCGTCCTTGTGATTCTTGCGTTTTTGATGCTAAAGCCGCCCGGGTTCCCGCGCCATTAACACGCGGGGGTATTGGCACAGTCCCACGGAAAGCACGATCATGTCCGCCTTCAAGTCCGATTTTCTCCGCACGCTTTCAGAGCGCGGCTTCATCCACCAGATTTCTGATGAAACCGGCCTCGACGACCTGCTCGCGAAAGAGTCGGTCACCGCGTATATCGGCTATGATCCCACCGCCTCCAGTCTGCATGTCGGGCACCTGATGCAGATCATGATGCTGCACTGGTTCCAGGAGACCGGCCACCGTCCGATTTCCCTGATGGGTGGCGGCACCGGCATGGTCGGCGACCCGTCGTTCAAGGACGAGGCGCGCCAGCTGATGACGCTCGACACCATCGAGGCCAACATCGCCTCGATCAAGCGCGCCTTCTCGAAATACCTCGACTACGACAAGGCCGACAATGGCGCGTTGATGATCAACAATGCCGACTGGCTGCGCCCGCTCAACTATCTCGAGTTCCTGCGCGATGTCGGCCGTCATTTCTCGGTCAACCGGATGCTGTCCTTCGACAGCGTCAAGACGCGGCTCGACCGCGAGCAGTCGCTGTCGTTCCTCGAATTCAACTACATGATCCTGCAGGCCTACGACTTCGTCGAGCTCAACAAGCGCTACGATACGCGTCTGCAGATGGGCGGCTCCGACCAGTGGGGCAACATCATCAACGGCATCGACCTCGGCCACCGCATGGGCACGCCGCAGCTCTACGCGCTGACCGCGCCGCTGCTGACGACGTCGTCGGGGGCCAAGATGGGCAAGTCCGCTTCCGGCGCGGTCTGGCTCAACGCCGACCTGCTGCCGATCTATGATTTCTGGCAGTACTGGCGCAACACCGAAGACGCCGACGTCATCAAGTTCCTCAAGCTGTTCACCAAGCTGCCGATGGACGAGATCGCCCGCCTTGCCGCACTCGGCGGCTCGGAGATCAACGACGCCAAGAAAATCCTGGCGACGGAAGTGACCGCGATGTTGCACGGCCGCGACGCAGCCGAGCTCGCCGCTGAAACCGCGCGCAAGACCTTCGAGGAAGGAACCCTGTCCGATTCGCTGCCCAGCATCGACATCCCGGCAGCCGAACTGGAAAGCGGCATCGGCGTTCTGGCGCTGTTCGTCAAAGCCGGGCTTGCCGGCTCCAACGGCGAGGCGCGCCGGCACGTTCAGGGCGGCGCGGTGCGCGTCAACGACGCGAGTGTCAGCGACGAAAAGCAGATGATCGGCACCGCCGACGTCACCGCCGACGGCATCATCAAGCTGTCGCTGGGCAAGAAGAAGCACATCCTCGTCCGGCCGATCTAAAGGCCTAGCGGTACTCGAATACCGACCGGAAGATACCGGGCGCGATCACTGACAAAGGGTTGACCTGCAATTGCGGCTCGTCGGATTTTCCGGCGAGCCGGAAGGTGATGCCGATCAAGCCGCGATCCCGCCCATTGCCGAGCAACTGTCCGATCAGCGGGATTTCGCCAAAAATGCGGTTCAGGCCGTAGGCGGGCATGAACGTTCCGGTCATGTCCATATTGCCGGCGGCGTCGTACAGACGCCCCTGAAACGTCGAGCCGATCAGCGGCCCACGCACCACACCACGTTCCAGATCAAGCGCACCGTTGCCTTTGGCGATCAGCGAGAACGCACGCTCGAACTGCACCCGCGTCGTGTCGATGTCGCCACGCACTGCCTGGTTGAGCGAGCGGTCGCCGCCCGCAGGAGCGGTTGCGACCAGCGAGCGCAAGCGTGGCTCGTTGACGATCCAGAAATTGCGCGCATCGACCTGCCCGGCAAGTGGGCCCGTCCCTGTCCCGCGCATCGTCATGGCAATCGTGCCACCCTCCATATGCTCGTACAGGTCCAGGAATCTGAGGATCGCCCCGGCGTCGGCTGAGTTCATCGTCACCGTTCGGGCATCGCCGTCGCGTGTGTCACTGAACGTCACGCTGGCACCGCTGGAGGTCGTGGCCGAAAATTCCAGCGTGTCGGTGCGGCCGGTGGTGCCGGCATATTTCAGCTTCACCCCGCGCAGGGTTTCGCCGTGGAATCCGGTCATCGCATCGACCTCCAGGTCGACCCGCACAGGACCAGTGCTGGCAGCAGCCCCGCTGCCGTCGCCGTCGTTGGCATAGAGCTTGACGATCGAACGCGCATCGACGGCCTTACCGCGCACCGACACGCTGTAGCCGCCGCGCTCGGCCTTCATGTTGAACGAGAAACTGTCGTTGCGGTTGAGCTTTGCTGAGGGAAAGCTGATCGACTGGACGTTGCCGTCCACCAGCGACAACGCGCCCGTCGCGCCAAACGTCTCGCCGGTGAGGCGGAAATCGGACAGCCGCGTAACGTTGCCCTGCTGCTCCAGCGCAAATGCAACGGACCCGGGAACGCCGGCGCCCTTGCTCCAGCCGATCCACGGGATGCTGAGCACGGCGCGCTCCAGGCTCGCCTTGATGGTCCGCGCAGAACCTTGGCCGTCATCGAGTTCAACCCGCGCCGTTCCCGACAAGATCGACCCCAGACCCGGCGCAATTGCCTTCCTGCCGGCATCGTCGAGGTTGAGAGCGACGCGCCGCTGGCGCTCGACCTTGCTTTGGCCCAATGGCTCCACCAGATGGACCGAGGCCGAAACGCCATTCAACTGCGCGGTTGCGTCGATTTCAGCTTTTCGCGGATCGACCAAGATCGACCCTTTCGCCTTGGTGACCTTTTGCCCTTCAAACAGCCGCGTGATGCTGAGATCGTCATAAGCAAGATCGACCTTCCACTCGAGTTTCTCGATTGGAAAGTCGCGTTGCAGCGGGATGTCGGTGGCGATGGAGCCTTTCACCTGCCCCGACAACTCGTCTGGCTTGACGTCGAAGAACCGCGACACGTCGATCGGATCGTAAGACGCAAGCGCCAGGATCGCATCCGCCTTGCCTTCGACATCGATGGTGAGACGACCGATCACCGGCCGTTGATGGGCGTCACGGATCTCAAGCAAGCCATTGCGCGCATCGACGGTGCGGCCGCCTTGCATGAAGACGGTGCCGCTCTCCAGCGAGATGTCGATATCCATGCCGGCAAAGACCACGGAGCCGTTGCCATCGCGCACCGGTGGGATGCGTCCGACGACATCAAACCGCGTGCCCCGAATCGAAAACTCGCCGGACAGTTCCGCCGCTTTCAACGGTACACCGTCATTGAGGCGTCCGGGGGCCGCGTCGATCTTGATCTGCCCGGTTTCGACGCGCCCGCCATAGATGTTGTCGACCACCCAGTGCCGCGCCCCACGGGCGGAAAACCACGGCCACAGCTGTTTGACTTCGCCGACGGGCATATCGGCAACGCTGAGTTCCAGTCCCAGCCCGAGCCCTTCTTTCGCCAGCCGGATGCGCGCCCGGCCAACCACCTCGCCTTCGAGCGACCTGATCCCAATTGTCTCAATGTCGATCACATCGGCGGTGGGGTTCATGACGCCGGCCAGCCGCGCGACGACATTCAGCGCTCGTTCGGGCGACCCGTCGGGCGCAATCGTCGAGCCGTCACTGACCATCTCGAACCGGTAGCCGGCGGATGGGTCTTCCGGCACCGGTCCAAACGCGCCGTGAAACGCCCAGTTGGAGCGGCCGCTGGCAACTTTCAGTTGCTCGATTTCGATCTTGCCGGTGCCATCCAGCATGGTGGCCTTCAGTTCAACGTCGCCGGCAATGCGGTCGCCGTCCTTCAGGTCCATGTTCAGTTGGCCAACCCTGGCATCCAGCGTCATCCGATGCGCTGCCTGCACCCGTGTTCCGGTAACGGAAATGCTTGCCGTTTCGAAGCCGTTTGCGGTCGGGCTGTCGCCCGGCACCGCGTCCGGCACTGCAACGTCGAGCGTGAACGCGTCCACGCGCCCGTCCTTGACGTCGCGCGTCACCGTTCCAGTCATCGCGGCGAGACGCCCCGCCGTCTCGATGCTCGCATCCAGCTTGAATGCATTGCCGCTGACCCGCTGCAATCGCGCATCAACGATCTTGATGACGCCAAATTGCGGGTCGGGGGAGACGACGAGGTCGATGTTCTGCAATCGTATGCGGCTGACATCGCGGTCATTGAGCAAGGATGAAAATTCGTTGGCGCCCCCAAACAGAAACCCTATCGCCGCGTCCTGATCAAAAACTCCCGCTTCATTGAAGAATGGCAGGTGTCCATCGGTCGAAGTACCGGTCAGCGACGCCAGGACGATCCGCGAATCCTGAATCCGGATCCGCCCGATCTTCAGCTCACCGCGCATCAGCGGCGCATAGCGAAGGCCGAATCGAACCTTGCCGATATGCATCGCATCTTCAGCGCCGCCCGTCGGAAGAAGCCGCACGTCGCTTGCTTCCAGAGACAACAGCTCCATCCCGTCGATGGACAGGCGCGTGCCGCCGACTGTCGCGACATAGTCGTCACCGGCCAGCTGCTGGATCGCCTGCTGCGCCTGCGCACGCAGGGTTTCGTTGCCGAGCCCGGTGAACAACACACCGACGACAACAGCGATGACGAGAAGGAGGCTTGCGGCCGAAATCAGTACGAGCTTGACGGCGCGCCCTGCTCCTGAACGTCTGGGGGCAGGCTCGCGACAAGACTGGGCGGAAGGAAACTGATCCAGACACGCGATCTCACTGCGTCGAAATCGTATCTTCTCGTGTGACGGGACCTCGCTGTGCACGCCTGGCGAGCCTGTTTCCTAGCAATGGACGAATCTGGTGCAGCTACTATAACTGCCGACCGCAACCACGTAACCACAAAGAAGGGGTTCACATGTCTCAGATCGACATCGGTGACCAGGCACCTGAATTCGAACTTCCGGGTGACGGTGGGGCCACAATCTCCCTAGGTGCGCTTCGCGGCAGCATTGTGGTGCTGTTCTTCTACCCGAAGGACGACACAACTGGCTGTACCGCAGAGGCGATCGACTTCACCGCGCTCAAGCCCGACTTCGACGCTATTGGCGCGCAACTGGTCGGCATTTCGCCCGACAGCGTCAAACGTCACGACAAGTTCAAGAGCAAGCATGAACTGACCGTCACGCTTGCCTCGGACGAGGATAAGGACGTGCTGCAAGCCTATGGCGTCTGGGTGGAGAAAAGCATGTACGGGCGCAAATATATGGGCGTCGAGCGCACAACGCTGCTGATCGACCGGAACGGCAAGATCGCCCAAATCTGGAACAAGGTGAAGGTCGCCGGTCACGCGGCCGACGTGCTGCAGGCCGCGCAAAAGCTCGGCTGACCCAGGCTTTCGCCACCCCCGCCCACGCGACAAGGCCGTTTCGAACCCTCGAAACGGCCGAAGCGTCAGCGTGAAACGTTTGTTAACCCTAATAATGTGTAATCCGTCATGGTCGTTCCTTGGGTTTGGGTGTGGGTCCGTGACAGTCAATCGACAAACTTCCGTGTTCGGCAGACGCAAGGAACCGCATACGATCATCATCGCCAACGGCGATAGTATTCGCCATTTCACCATACGCCCGTGGATGACCGCACTGGTTGGTTCGGTGTTGGCGTCGATGGCGATCGGCTACCTGCTGGCCACGTCCTATCTGGTTTTGCGCGACGATCTCTTTGGTGCTTCGGCAGCGCAACATGCGCGGATGCAGCAGGCTTACGAGGATCGCATCTCGACCCTGCGCGCGCAGGTCGACCGCATCACCAGCCGCCAGCTGCTCGACCAGCAGATCGTCGAGAGCAAAGTTTCCGAACTGCTGGCCCGCCAGTCGCAACTCACCCAGCGCCACGGCCGCATCGGGCCGATCCTCGATCGCGTCACCGGCCACACGGCGGAGCTGCCGAGTTCGGCACCATTGCCGGCCGACCGTCCCGACATGCATGCGCAGCTTGATGTTGCGCAACCGCTGGTCACCGCACAGGCCTCCGGCTTCTGGCCAAGACAGAAGCCCGCAGCGCCCACCGGCCACGAGACCGCGGCCGACCGCGCCGACCTGCTGTTTGTCGCCATCAACAAATCGTTGCGCGCCATCGAGACGGAACAGATCGACGGTATCGAGATTTTGGCCGAGAACACCTTCAAGACAGCCGACCAGATCAGCCAGGCGCTGGAAGTGGCGGGGCTGCCGGTCGACATCGACCTTGGCGACGACGCAGCCGGCGGTCCGTTGCTGCCGATCGAGGGCAGCCGCTTCGAGGCGGGCGTGCGCGAACTGGACGACGCGCTGGGCAAGCTGGAAGCCATCAAGGCGATCGCCCACATCATGCCGATCCACAACCCGGTTTTGGGCCGCTCCGTCTCCAGCAGCTTCGGCGTTCGACGCGATCCGCTGTTGCGAACGCCGGCGATGCATTCAGGGATCGATTTTCGCGCGCCGTCGGGGACGCCGGTGAGCAGCACCGGTGCCGGCACCGTGGTCAAGGCGGGATGGAATGGCGGCTACGGCCGGATGGTCGAAGTCGACCACGGCCATGGCTTCACCAGCCGCTACGCCCATATGAGCCGCATCAGCGTCAAGGAAGGCCAGACGGTCGAGAAGGACACCGTGCTCGGTGAAGTCGGCACCAGTGGTCGCTCGACCGGCCCGCACCTGCACTACGAAGTGCGCCACCACGGCGAAGCCAGAGACCCGCTGCGCTTTCTCAAGGCCGGCCGCAAGATTGCCGAGCTTCTGTAACGAAAAAGGGCAAGGCGCTCAGCGCCCTGCCCTTTTCATGTTCGTCACAGCCAGAAATATCAATCGATGTCGTCGACGACCTGGCCTGAGCCGCCCTCGATGCGCGCTGACAGCGCCGCTTCCATGAATTCGTCAAGGTCGCCATCGAGAACGTCGCTCGGGCTGCTGCTTTCCACCCCGGTGCGAAGGTCTTTGACCATCTGATAGGGCTGCAGCACGTAGGAGCGGATCTGGTGTCCCCAGCCGATATCCTTCTTCGACGCCTCACTCGCATTGGCCACGGCTTCACGCTTCTTCAACTCGTCCTCATAGAGGCGCGAGCGCATCATTTCCCACGCCTTGGCGCGGTTCTTGTGCTGGGAACGTTCAGCCTGACAGGCAACAACGATGCCGGTTGCAAGGTGCGTGATGCGCACGGCCGAGTCGGTCGTGTTGACGTGCTGGCCGCCCGCGCCTGAGGCGCGATAGGTATCGATGCGAACGTCGGACTCCGACACGTCGATCTCGATGGTATCGTCGATCACTGGATAGACCCAGGTGCTGGCAAACGAGGTGTGGCGGCGCGCGTTGGAATCATACGGCGAAATCCGCACGAGACGGTGCACGCCCGATTCCGTCTTCATCCAGCCATAGGCATTGTGGCCCTTGATGTGGATGGTCGCGGACTTGATGCCAGCTTCTTCGCCGTCATGGATTTCCAGCACTTCGACCTTGAAGCCGCGTCGCTCCGCCCAGCGGGTGTACATGCGCAACAGCATGCTCGCCCAGTCCTGGCTTTCGGTGCCGCCAGCGCCGGCGTGAACCTCGACATAGGCGTCGTTGGTGTCAGCCTCGCCAGACAGCAGCGTTTCCACTTGCCGGGCCTGGGTTTCGGCGCGAAGGGCGCGTATCGCGGCTTCCGCCTCGGCAACGATGCCCTGGTCGCCCTCCTCTTCGCCAAGCTCGATCAGTTCGAGGTTGTCGTTCAGGGACTGGGTGATCTGCTTGACGGAGTTGATTCCGTCGTCGAGGCTCTGACGCTCGCGCATCAGCTTCTGCGCTTCCTGCGGATCGTTCCACAGGTCGCCGTCCTCGGAGCGCATATTCAGGTATTCAAGTCGTTTTACGGCCTGATCCCAGTCAAAGATGCCTCCTCAGCAGGGTTATAGCCTGCTTGATTTCATCGACAATGTTTTGGGTTTCTGCGCGCATGGCGGCCAGATATCCTGCTGGTTTTCTGCTTCTGAATCGGCGCGGACCATAGGGACGACGCCCGGTCGTGTAAAGAGCGATGCGAGCAGCCAGGCAGCGTGAACAAAGAGTTAACCCGCCAGCGCTAGAGTTTTCCCATGTTCAGGGGCGGCTTGTGCAAAAATGCTGGTGGGATCGCGCGGCAACTGCTGGCCGTGGGCGCGGTGTTGCTTGCATTTCAGGCCACCGCCGCCGACGCCAATCCCCGCACCTGCAAGCAGATCGAAGCGCGCCTTGCCGCGCAGCCGTCCGGCAACGGCTCCCCGGCGTCCACCCGCCGCTACGACGACGCCATAGCCCGTCAGCAGCAGCAGATGCAGAAAGCCCGCGAGCAGGCCCGCCAGGCTGGCTGTGGGCGTGAAATTTCCGGCGCTGCGATTGCATTTTGCGCCAGCGTCAATGCCAGCATGGACAAGATGCAGCGCAACCTTGCTGACCTGCAGGGCAAGCGCACCAAGCTGGGGGGACGCGACACACGCCGCGAACGCGCCAAGCTGCAGGCGGCACTCGACGCCAATGGCTGCGGCACCGGTCGCCAGCCGCGCGCCGAGCAGGCCGCGGTCCAGCCCGGCCCTACCGCTGAACAGCCGACGGCAGGCGCTCGCTCACCGGCGTCGATTGGTACGGTGCGGGGCAATTTCCGCACGATGTGCGTTCGCAGCTGCGATGGCTACTACTTCCCGGTCTCGAACTCGGTGCCGCAATCCGGCTTCGCCCGCGACCAGCAAGCCTGCGAAGCGATGTGTCCCGGCACGGCCGTCGAACTCTACTTTCACCGCATGCCCGGCCAGGAGGCGGACGACATGGTGTCCGTCTCTAGTGGCCAGCCCTACAAGCAAACGCGCACGGCGTTTCTGTATCGCAAGCGAAACGCGGCCAGCACACCGTCGTGCAGCTGCAACGCCGCCGTCAGCGCGGAAGGTCGAGGCTTCCAGGTGATCGGTGGGGATTACGGCGCTGGAACCGAGCCGGAAGACGATGCTGCCGTTCCGACCGCGTCGATCCCGCAGCCGTCGGCGCGGCCCGATCCTGCCGACGACCCGGAGACGCTGGCCAGCCGCGAGGGTGGGCTGGACGCAGAGGCGCTGAAGCGCCTCGCCACGCCGTTGCCCGCCGCCACAGCCAACAACCCCGACGCGGGTGTCGAAAGACCCGTCAGGGTCGTCGGGCCAACGTTCCTGCCCGACCCAGAAGCGGCAATAGATCTGCAAGCTCCGGCCCCTGCTCGCGTCCGGTAAGCGCCAGCCGCAGCGGCATGAACAGCCCCCTGCCCTTACGCCCGGTCAATTCCTTGAGACGGTCGGTCCACGCTTTCCATGTCGTCCGGTCCCACGGCTCCGCCGGCAGATTGTCGAAGGCGGTCGTCAGAAACTCCGCGTCCTCCGCAGCAAACGCTGGCCGCACCGTCGGTCCGTCGCGGACGATCGACCACCATTGCGCGGCGTCGGCCAGGCGCTCGAGATTACCGCGCACAACCAGCCAGAACGGTTCCGCGTCGGCCCCGTCAATGCCAAGGGCAGCAAGGCGCGGTTCAGCGTCCGCAAACGACATGGTGTGGATCAGCGTCCGGTTCAGCGCCTGAACTTCGGCGGGATCGAACTTGGCAGCCGATTTGGACGTCGCGGACGGCTCGAAACGTGCCGCCAATTCCTCCATCGTCGGCACTGCTGAAACACTTTCCGCCGTGCCGATCAGCACCGCCAGCGATGCAACCGCCATCGGCTCGACGCCATCTTCGGCCAGGCTGAGGATCGACAGCGCACCGGTGCGCTTCGACAGGCCCTCGCCGGAACTCGTCGTCAGCAGATTGTGATGTCCGAACGCCGGCGCGATGACGCCAAGCGCTTCGAAGATCGCGATCTGGGCACCGGTGTTGGTGACATGGTCGTCGCCGCGAATGACGTGCGTCACCCCCAACTCGATGTCATCGACCACCGACGGCAACGTGTAGAGATAGGTTCCGTCCTCGCGCACCAGCACGGGATCGGACATCGACGCCAGATCGACCGTCTGCGGGCCGCGCACGACGTCGTCCCAATGCACTTCGGTGCGGCGCGTGGTGAATGGGTCGTTCTCGAAATTCGGCAGTAGGAACCGCCAATGCGGCTTGCGGCCTTCGGCTTCCAGCGCCGCCTTGTCCGCGTCGCTCAGCTTGAGCGCTTCGCGTCCGTAGACCGGCGGCAGTCGGCGCGACAGCCTGATCTTGCGCCGGCGTTCCAGTTCCTCGGATGTCTCCCAGCACGGATAGAGCACACCGGCCTGCTTCAACTTCTCCACCGCGGCATCGTAGATGGCGAACCGCGCCGATTGATGCACCGTCACATCCGGCATCACGCCCAGCCAGTGCAGATCCTTCTCGATCTGGTCGGCATATTCCT
>JBEBXE010000041.1:0-15891 GCA_040391705.1 Aerobium aerolatum | reverse complement strand
CCGTACATTTGAAGACGCGGCTGCAGAGGCTGGCATCCTCATTAGCTAGGCCAGAGCCACCGTCAGCCATCCGGCCCTGCAGCTGGATGATATTGGTCGACAGTAGGATGTCGCCGTCGCCATTGGCAAAGCGTATCATCGCCTCGTCCATCTCCGATGCGTCCATATCGCCATGGCCACGAGCACGCTGAGATCGGGCACCAGCTTGCGCAGCTCGGCCAGCGTCGGATCGATATCGGCGATACGCGGAACGACGCAGAAGCTCTGGCCCGCGCGCCGGTGTTCGCGCCGCAGCGCGGTTGTCACCGCCGCCGCATCGACCGGCCCCAGCTCCGTGCGCACCGGCCGCCGCCTCGCTGGCGCAGTGGCCAGCAATGATGCCTCCTGCACGCCGGCCATGGCTGAAGCGAGCGTGCGCGGTATGGGCGTTGCGCTCATCGACAGCACATGCAGGCGCGGCACGAGCCGGCGAAGCTGCTCTTTCAGCCTGACGCCGAAGCGGTGCTCCTCGTCAATGACCAGCAAGGCGAGATCGGCGAAGACAATGTCCTTGGCCGCAAGGGCCTGCGTGGCGATGACGATGCGGATTGAGCCATCCGCCAGCCCCGCCTTCACCCGTTTTGCCTCCTTCCCGCTCACCACACGCGAAACAGGGCCACCTCCGCGCCGGTGCCTGCGAAGCGGCGGGAAAATGTTTCGAAATGCTGCCGGGCGAGCACGGTCGTGGGTGCGACGACGGCGACCTGGCCGCCATTGAGCGCCACGAGAGCCGCAGCACGCAGGGCCACCTCCGCCGACATCGCCGCAGACGAGCCTGTTCATCGCCTTTCCCGATAAGAGATCCTCACTCACCGCTACGATTGTCGCCCTGGTCCGCCATTTCGGCATAGGGAAAACGCGCCGCGAAACGCGTATAGGCGGGCTCGGGCGGCCCCAGCCAGAATCCAATGCCCGCCGTCTTCCTTGAGCAAGGTAAATGGCGCGGAGATTGATCGGGATGACACGCCGCCGGGCGTCCGAGGCATCGCGATAAGCTAATCCTGCAACTTTTTCTTGCTTCAAGGTTCTTGAAGCTTTCCGCAGCGCATTGTTAGGCGGATTGCCCACCCGACTCAAACTCGGCTGGATCCCATGCGCTGGAGGATGTCGGAATAGCTGTTACAAGCGTATTGAACTCCCTGACAGAGTGGTGAATCAAACTGCCGAGCATTGAAACGCGTGCGGAGATCGCCGTTTTCAGGGCATCGTCCGCAACGCTGGCCCGAAGGTGGAGTTCCAGGGCCCAGCCGATCACCGTGCGGCTGTATGCATCCAGTACAACCGCCAAATAGGCGAACTGCTCGGTAAGGTGGAGATGACTACGAACGGCCACCTGCGCAAACATAAGAGATTGTCCTCTCCCATCAACCGCAACACACGTTGTGGTTTGCCTGCCAACCTCTCGGCCCAGAAGGACACCAAATTGGGCTATAGCCATAATGCTGATTGGCTAAGGCCAGCCTTTGAACGACATCGCGTAGGCCGGTTTCTTCCTGATGCGGTGCTGACTGCTGCCAGCGCCGGCGTATCGGACCGCGGCTAACACCGGCCAAACGGCACATTTGTTCATTCCAAGGAAAATCACAAATTTAGGTTCAACCGCAAATCCGCTGGTGGCTTTCAGGAATGCTGAATACTCTGGCACCATCTGCGAAAACGCTATCGCTGGAGCCGCAATAAGATATGGTATACAGGTAGAAGCGTATCGCGTGTTGAGGGGCCATTGCAGAACCGAGGACGCCGGTTAGTCCGGAATTTGGCTAATCGTATCAGCACCCCTTGGGCCACCATCGGCTACGGGGCGCTTCTCCTGTCAGCCATCGCTGCCCTTGCCAGCTTCATGATCTGGCAGAGTTATTCATCTGCAGTGAAAGCCGGCGAAGCAAAAGCCGCCTCGTCGGCGCAGATCGTTGCCGCCCATCTGGAATGGATGATGGAGGCAAGCGACCAGGCATTACGCCGTATCGATTCGGCACTGGGTCCCGAGTCGATCCGCAGTTCCTGGACAACGATCTGGGACATCCGGAGCGCCGTCGGCAATTTGCCGGAGGGGTTCCAGTATTCCGTCTATGACGAAGATGGCAACCTACGACTGTCGAGCGTGCCGGAGGCCATCGGCATCGACGTTTCCGACCGGGAATATTTTCGTAGGCTGAAGGCCGGCGAGCAGGTGGTAGTCTCGCCGCAGCTGGAAGAGCGCCTGAGCGGCGAGCAGGTCTTCGTGGTTGCCCGGCGCATTTCCAGAAACAATCTGTTCCACGGCGCGGCGAGCATCGCGATCCCGACACGGACGATGGACGAATTCTGGAGCAAAATGGAACTGGGGCCGCTGTCCGCGGTGACGGTGGTGCGGGCCGACGGACTGATGGTCGCGCGCCATCCGCAAATGCCCCAAGCGCTCGATTTTAGCCGCTCGCGGCTCTTTTCGCAGCTACTGTCCACCTCGACGAGCGGCTTCTACCATTCGGAATCGTCGATCGCAGATGGGGTTGCACGGATCATCGGCTATCACAAGGTCGAGGACTGGCCGATCATCGCAACTTCCGGTGTGGATCGCCAGGAAGCGCTGGCCAGCTTCCGGGCTAACTTGGTTGGGGGCATCGCCGTTGGGCTGCCCACCGCTCTTGCCTTGGGGCTGGGAACGCTGTGGATTGCATCCCTTTTGCGCAAGGACGGCGATCGCCGCGCGCAGCTGGAGGCAGCGGTCGAACGTAACGGGTTCCTGCTTCGCGAAATCCACCACCGGGTGAAGAATAATCTGCAGGCCGTGGCGTCGCTGATTCGCCTACAGCCGATCCCCGGGGAACTGAAAGCCGACATTTCACGACGGATCGAAGCCATGGTTGCGGTCCACGAGCAGATCTACGGCTCCGACCAGTTCGATCGGATCCAACTCGTGCCCTATGTGAAGCGCCTGGTTACGGATATCGGCACGGGTTTTCCGGAAGATGTGAATATCAAGTTCGAGCTCGAACCGGTCAGCGTCGAGCGTGAACGAGGCGTGGCGTTCGGGTTGCTGGTCAGCGAGGTAGTCACCAATGCGTTCAAATATGCCTACAAGGGTCGCAAGGGGCACCTCTTGATAAAGCTGACACGCGAGGGCGACAAAGGTTGCCTGCAGATCGCGGACGACGGTGCGGGATTCTCTCCCGAGGACGTAGCGCAAGGCATGGGCACCAAGCTGATCGCCGGCTTTGCCATGCAGGTTGGCGGCGCACTGTCCATGGATGCCACAGACGGAACGAAGGTCACAGTCACCTTCCCGCTGACGTTCCAACAGCAGAGATTTGCACGGTTGTAGGCCACGTCTATATTTCCAACCTTCAGAAACCGTCCTCCCCTTGGCCACATTGTGGGAGATGCGCGACGCCGGCTCCCTTGCGAACGTCGTCTAGTCCCGCCCGCACGACGACGCGGTGACGGAGAAACAACATGAAGACCTTTTTCGGGACAACAGGCTGACGATTGCCTTGTCGGTGCTGTACTTGAATCACACAGTGACGAATTGCGCGAACACGGCGCGCCCGCCCTTCGGCCTCGGCTATATCTGACACTCGGAATTCATGTCGACGGCGGGCTGATGGTGCTGTCGATCTTCCTGCGCCACAAGGGACTGTCGGAATCCGGGTCAGTTGCGGCAAGAACGCCGAGACCGGGGCCTGATCGATCAAAGGGAGCTTGGTGCACCAGCAGCCGCCGATGATCGGCAGGATCTCGCCTTTGATGTAGGGGTCAGAACAAGAGCAGTGCCAAATCGTACGCTAAGGCCGAACGGATGGTGAACGTCATGCGGCGCGCAACATCCGGCCGGGAAGCCGCAAGAGCCTGAAGCCTTCGGACAACTGCTGCTCGGTGTCCCAGGAATAGATGCCGGTGAGATTTATGTGCACCCAGCTTAGCGGCGAGACGTGCTTCAGCAATCCGTCGGGAATATTCCGGCCCCGCTGGCGCAGATGAGCCGTTGCCCGGCTGAGATAAACGGTGTTCCAATGAACGATGGCGCTGACCACGAGGTTGAGGCCGGAAGCCCGGAATGCCTGACTGTCAAAGGAACGATCACGGATTTCGCCGCGCTCGTGGAAAAACACGGCGCGCTTGAGCTTGTGAGCGGCTTCGCCCTTGTTGAGCCCGGCCTGACAACGCCGGCGCAGCGCCGGGCTGGAATACCACTCGATCATGAACAACGTGCGCTCGATGCGGCCGAGCTCGCGCAACGCTTTGGCCAGATCGCTGGATTTCGACGAGGCGGACAACCGTTTGAGAATCGCTGACGGCGCGACGGTGCGCGTCGTGATCGACGCGGCAAGGCGCAGGAGTTCGTCCCAATGTTCCATGATAGCGCGGTATTGATAGGCGCACCGATATGATTCGCCAATGTCGGATAGGCATCGGCCTTTTCGAAGGTATGAAATTTTCTGTCCTTGATGTTGCGAAGGCATGGCGCGAAGCGCCTGCCGATCAGGCAGAACAGCGCAAAGACATGATCGCTTGCGCCGCCGGTATCCGTAAATAACTCCTCGATCTCCAAAATCGTGTCGTGGTCGAATAGGCCGTCAAGCACATAGACGGCCTCGCTCTCGGTCAGGCTGATCGGCAGGATGCTGTAATAGCCGTACTGGTCGGAAAGACCGCTGTAGAATTTCGATCCCGGTTCGCTGCCATAATGCAGGTTGATATCGCTGCGCCTGGCGGCCCGGTCGCTGGCACGAAAGAACTGCCCATCGGATGAGGCCGTCGTTCCGTCGCCCCATATTTGCGAATGCGGATAGCGCGTATGGGCATCGGTGGCGCATGCCTGCGCGGCCCGGTAGGTTTCTGAGCGGGCATGGAAGCTGCGCATCCAGCCGATCTGGTGGGCGCTAATCCCCTTCGACGCCCCCGCCATGCGTTTTGGACCGAGATTCGTGCCCTCGGCAAGCACGCCGGCCAGCATGGCGGATATGTTCTGTGGTGCATCTCCCGTCCGGACATGGGTGAACTGGTCGGCAAATCCGGTCCATTCATGCACTTCCCGCAGAAGATCGGGCACCTCGACCAGAGGATACATGTCCGTGATTTCGGCATTGAGAGCTTCTGCCGCTGCGGGAACGTGGCTAGTATGCGGCGTCACGATCAGCGTGCCGTTTTCAATCCTCACACCATCGAGCTTGCCGAAACGGGCGCGCCAGGCCAGCCGTTTGAGATTGAAGTCCATCATCTGCCTGACTTCAGCCAGCCAGGTAGCGCAGTCGGACGGGACACCGAGGCCGAGCTGATCTTGGCCCTTCAGAGCAACAAAGGTTGGCTTCGGCATGAGATCTTCGTCTATCGGTCGGAATGACCGGCTGCCCTCGACCCACACATCGCGCGAATGCAGCCGGTCCCGTAAATGAGCGAACGTGGCGATTTCATAAAGCCGCCGATCCGGCTTGCCATCGTTGAAGATCAGTTTCTTTTCGTTCGCACCCAAATGGCCGACCGGCACGCGATCCGGCAGGACACGACGCCCTTCCACATAAAGTATTTTCAGGATCGCGACCGCCGCAAGAAGCGGATCGTGCCGGCGGTGCGAGCGGAATGTGAATGCCTGAAGGAAGGCCCCCGCGAACTTGCGGATGTTCCCATATTGCTCGGCCGCCAGCACCAGCGGTGACATGTCGCCGTTCTCCACCATGGCTTCAAGGCTGGGTTTGATCTGCAGCAGCCGATGCCAGCCCACGCGCCTGTCCAGTACCGTCATGGGATCGACATCATTGTCGTTCGCTGCCTGCAAGGCAACGATCGTGTCGAGGAACAGTCGCAGCGCCTTGGATGTTTCCATGCGGGCGTTCATGTGACGCTGCTTTTTCCGGTTGTTGGCTTGGGAGAATAGCCGGCCCATCAGCTTGATGAACATCATTACCGCATCATCGGTGAGCTTCTGGCCGAGCTTGATCACCTGGGCCACGATTGTCGCACAGCGACGGCTGGCGTTGAAGTCACTGGCGAGCCAAGCCGGTGTGGCATCACCTTCGCGGATCATCTGCTCCCATCGTCCGGAGGTGATACGGACCTGCAAACGAGGATTGATCCCAAGCGAGCGCAGGAACGCGATCCGTTCCGTCAAGCCGACCAGGTTGCCGGCTCCGGGGGCGTCGGGAGCGGAGCGCAGCCAATGAAAGCGCGTCTGTCCGATCGCCGGATCAACGTTCAGCAGGGCATCGAGGGTTTCAAGCTTTCCCGGCTCAAGATCCGAGATCAGCGCGTGCTCTGCGCGGCGGCGAGCAACAGCGCGCGCTGCCAGCCCCATGCGTTCGATCATGTTCACCGCCGGCAGGAGAACCCGGCGCTCCCGGAACGTGGCGATGATTGCCTTTGCGATCACCGCCCCCTTATCTGTTGTTGAGGCCGCGTCGATGGCTGCCATCAGCGCCGCACGACGGTCATCGGCTGTCGGGCTTCTCATTTCTAGATAGCCGAGCAGGCGTGCGATGTGATCGCGGCGAGTTTCCTCACGGCGGGCGTAGAGATCAAATAGTCTGGGATCAGCGTCGATCTGTTCGGCGACATAATTGAGCATCGCGCCCGGAGGAGTCTCGTTCGGCATGAGCGGCCGGCCAGGATGGCGCATCAGGCAGAGCTGCACCGCAAAACCGATCTGGTTGTGCTTGCGCCTGCGAAGCTCGATTTCCAGCCGATCGGCCGGCGACAGCGAATAATGGCGGATCAGGCTGTCTTCGTCGGCTGGAATGTCGAAAAGCTCCTGACGATCCTGCACTTTTAGAAGCGTCCGTTTGGCCATCTTTTACTCCTGCAACTCTGTACCACTGGCCCAAGCCTCTGTTCGGAAACGGACGATTCCGTACAGGGGCAAAAAAGCCTGTCCACAAATTATCTTGACAGGGTTTCGAACAGGAAGGATATTCTGGACAGCCTATTCGGACGAAATTGACCTCATGCCACGCACCTTCGCCTATGTCCGCGTCTCCACGACCGGGCAGACCACCGAAAACCAGCTTCAGGAAATCGAAGCAGCCGGCTTTCACGTCGAACCGCGCCGCATCGTCACCGAGACAGTTTCCGGCAGCACCGCCATTGCGCAGCGCCGTGGTTTTTCCCGACTCATGGACAAGCTGGAGTCCGGCGACATTCTGATCGTGACCAAGCTCGACCGGCTCGGTCGTGATGCGATCGACGTCAGCACCACCGTCAGGAAGCTGGCCGAAATGGGCGTGCGGGTCTATTGCCTCGCACTCGGCGGTGCCGATCTCGCCAGCTCGGCCGGCACGATGACCATGAACGTGCTCAATGCCGTCGCACAGTTCGAGCGCGATTTGCTGATCGAGCGGACACAATCCGGTCTCAAGCGCGCCAAATCGGAAGGAAAGGTTCTCGGCCGCCCTTCGAGGCTCAGTGACAAACAGAAGCAGGATGTTCGTGGTGATATCGCGAAGGGGATGAGCGTTTCAGCGATCGCCAGGAAATTTACCACCAGCCGACAAACAATTATGCGGGTTCGCGACGAAAGTTCACGATCCGTTCGACCTTAGCGTACGATTTTGCACTGCTCTTGTTCCGACCCCTGAACATGGGCAGGCGGTTGAGCGCGCAGCGGGCGCGAGCAGCCTCAAGCGCGGGGGGCAGTGGGATTCCGGTGACCGAGACGACCGAGCCGGGAACAAGCCCCCGTCTCACCCTGTCTTCGACAATGGCGACCGCGGCGCGTCGTCCTCGGGCGTGAAGGATCTTCGCGGAATTGCGATTCACGGCGTGTTACCCAGGTGGTCGTCGTCACGCACGAGATCTCGTGCTGGGGAGCGGAAATGCCGCGTCCGACGACAATCCCGAGCTTTCCGGCCAACTGGTCCGCGGTGCGGTAGCCTACGGGCGAGATCCTGCCCTTCTGCCCGTTTTCCAGGACGCATGCTCGGAGAGATCGCGGTTAAGACATCACTCCCCTATCAGGTCTAGAGCTTCTCGGCGCTTTCCGCTCTCCGGGACACTGGCGACGGGCCAAGCCCAGGATATTTCTTGCCTCCTGCCATGTCGCCACAGGCCGAGCGCCTCCGTGAACATGATGACAACCGATTGCGCGGCGGGACGGAACGGAACGGATCGTGCATCGTTCTGTCTTAACTCTGCGTCGGCGGGCGGCTCTCGCACGGTTCAAAGAGGGATTCGCATGAAAGTCGCGATTATCGGTGTTGGTGCGGTCGGCCGTGCTGCCGCGTCCGCCCTGCCCCAGCGCGGAGCCGGCATCGAGTTGGTTCTCGTCGACAGGCGGCGTGAACTCGCAGAATCGGTGGCGCTCGATCTCGACCACGCCCGGCCCGTAAGCCCATGGGGTCTGGTCATGGCAGGCAGCTATGATGACGTGAGGAATTCGAGCATCGTCGTCATTTGCGCGGGCACCAACGAGAAAGCCGGTGGCGCGACGGACAAGTATGATCCGGTCGGGCGGCTGGGTCTGCTCGACGCGAACGTGCCGGTCGTGGAGCACATCATGGAGCAGATCGTGCGAGTCGCGCCCGACGCTGTGATCTCGTCGTCACCAACCCGCCGGATCCTCTCGCCGATATCGTCCGCGAACTCGCCGGCCACGACCGGGTCATGAGCACCGGCACCTTTCTCGACAGCGTACGGTTCAGGACGCTGCTAGGGCAGGAGATCGGCATCAGTCCGCGCGACATCAGCGCGAATGTGCTGGGCGAGCACGGAACGAGTGCAGTCTTGCATTGGTCGCCCGTTTCGATCGGCGGCATGCCGCTTGCGGAAGCGCTCGAATGCATGGGGAAGAACCTCTCCGACATGCGGCCTCGCGTTGAGGAAGCCGTGCGCGCCGAGAACCTCGACATCATCGCCGGCCTGGATGCCAGCCAATACGGCATCGGTGCCGTGATCGCCCGAATAACCGAGGCCGTCCTGCGCGACGAGAGGATCGTCGCGTCGATCAGAGTCCGGCAGAAGGAAAAGCTAACCTATTTGCTGCCCTGCGTCATCGGCGCGAATGGGATTCATGCCGTGCTCGAGCCCCACCTCGAACGATCGGAACGGGCTGCTCTGCAGAAAAGTGTCGAGGAGCTCAAAATGGCGGCGGAGCGGGCGAAGGCTGCACGGCGTTGACGACCTCCGCCGCGCCCATCGCAAGCACCCGAGAACGTCAGACGCGGAAGATGAACTTCGGGATACAGGCAGCCAGATGCTCGACGTAATGTCAGACCCGGTGCGATGGCGCATTCTGGCCGTACTGCTCACTGTCATCTTCATGTCGCTGGTCGGTGTGAGCATTGTAAACGTGGCCCTCCCGTCGATTCAACGCGACCTGGGTGCTTCCCAGTCCGATCTGCAATGGGTGTTGTCTGGCTATGCGCTGACATTCGGTATTGTCCTGGTGGCGGCTGGCAGCCGGAGCGTTCTGCACGCGAAATCGTCAGTTCAGCGATCGCAGCCAATTCTTCCGCCACAGTTCGGAAGCCCCGCAAGATCCATTCCGCGACAGAACGCACTCAGAAGCTTGGCCAGATCGAGAAGTCGATCGGTCGCGGCGAGAGCGTCAGGGTCGCTGCAATCAGGCCGGCATTTCGGAACAGACCTATTATCAATGGAAGAAGTCCGCCGCACCCACACCCGTATCGGAGAGCGGCGACTTCAAGGACCTTATTGCACTTGAGGAAGAGAATGCTCGCCTGAAGAAGCTGCTAGCCCAACATTTGCGCAAAGAAAATGCTGAGCTGAAGAAGAAGCTCGGGCTGAACTAAGCCAGGTTCGTAGGTGCGGCTTGAGACAGGGGTCTGTGACCAACCTGAGTGCTCGACATTCTCGCTCGTGAGGTTCTGATCGAACTGCGACGTAACGAAGCCGATGGCCGGCGACCTGCGTCTGGTCCTCTGGCATTGGCCATCAATGTAATGCACGATCAGCATCTTGGGATAGGCAACCGCCAGGATGCCGCAGATCGACGACAGGATGACCTCCCGTATATTTGGGCCGCTTTCGCGACAAGGCCCGTAGGGTCCCGCCCAGACCGTCTGGCCACCTCAGTTCCTGCGGTGCGCGACGGCGGGCCCGGCCAGCAAGCACATCATCACGAGCACGGTCGGCACGTTGAGGGTGGCTTGCGATCCAGCCTCACTCATGAAACATGGCGGTTTGGCATCAAGGCGAAGCACATGTTGATCATAGAAGGAAACGACCGAACCATCACGATCGACATGAAGTTGGCTGCGGTATTGTCTCTTGTTGCCGGCGCGATCAATTCGGCCGGATTCCATGCATTGGGTTTCTTTTCGGCCAACATGACAGGCAACGCCTCAATGCTCTCCGACATGTTAGCTGTCGGAGAATTTGGAAAAGCGAGTGGGTTCCTCCTAATCATCGTGGCTTTTATCATCGGTGCATACACCGCTGCCGAAGTGATCCAGCTCGGCCGAGAGAGGCGCATCCGGGCAATATACGCCTACGTCATCGGCGTGGAGGCTATGGCGCTGATGGCCCTGGGAGGTATCGTCGCGGCAATTGGAACAGCTGATGCCGCATCGCTATTGCTACTCGGCCTGAGCTTTCTAATGGGGCTGCAGAATGCTGCCACCACCCGCATTTCAAACTCACGTGTGCGAACAACGCACATCTCAGGCATTGCGACAGACATCGGCATCGGTTTAGCGACGCTGCGGAACACAGCTAGAGAACAGCAGGGACCCTCAAGGGCTATGATGCGCCTCCATCTGCTGACGATTGCATCGTTTATTGCCGGGGGCTTGATGGGCGTTCTACTCTACGAAGTAGCAGAGGGCCTCCCGCTCATCCTTGCCGGAAGCCTCCTGCTCATAGGAGCGATGAGAGAGGTTAGCCGTAGCAGGCACATATAGAACTATTATCAGATGTTGTTCCACAACAGCAGTGGATCGACTGGCCGTCCACTGATACCTGAGCTGATAACGCACCCACGCGCTTCCTCCTTCTGCATCAGCTCGTCGCTTTGCAGTCGGCACTTCATGTCGCCCAGGATGTTGTCGTCATGGAGGGGTATCGGACTCGAAGTCGCGGCGACTGCCGCGCAAAGCAGCAAAACCGTCACGATCATTGAAACTTCAGACCGGTATTGGCCCGCGCAGTAGCTCCAGCAATATCTCATTGGTTTGAGAAGATCCACCAAACATGGGATCGCAGGTTTTGACTGCGACATCGGTAGTTCAGGTCAGTGGGGCAGATCGCGTTGCGGATGTTCGATTATCGGATGGAGGACGCATTCCGGCAGACGTCGTTGGTGTCGGAATTGGCGCAATCCCGAATACAGACATTGCCGAGCGAGCTGGACTGCAATGCGTGGACGAACTGGGACGGGCCTCCGATCCTTGCATTTTCGCTGCCGGAGATTACGCGATGCACCCAAACCCGTATGCCAAGGGGTTTTTCGCCTCGAATCCGTCCGAAAATGCAATTGATCGGGCCAAGGCAATAGCTGAGCGGCATCCTTGAGCGCGCCCGCCGTTAGCGACCAACTCGATCGACACTGGAAGTGTCCGCGCCGAACCAGAAATGGAAGATTGCTTTCCGTACATCGGTGTCAATCGGCAATGAGGTTGGCTCTTCTCTATTCGGCGTGTTGAGGTCAAGGCCCCGGCCCAGCGCATAATCGAAAGCTTCGGGCGCTGGTATACGCCGGGCGTGTTCGTGATGGCGGTCGTCAGCTATGTCGTCACGCGCGACATCGAGCTGGCGTTGACGCTGCTCGTCGTCAGCTGCCCCGGCGCGCTGGTGATCTCGACGCCCGTCTCCGTGGTGGCAGGTATCGGGCGGGCGGCCCGCGCCGGCATCCTGATCAAGGGCGGCGAGCATCTGGAAAATGCCGGGCGCATCACCGCGCTGGCGCTCGATAAGACCGGCACGCTGACCGAAGGCCAACCGCGACTGGCCGAAATCGTGGCGCTGGCCGGGCGGAGCAGACCAGACGTCCTGTTGTGGGCCGCGATTGCCGAAACGGCTCGAACCACCCGCTTGGCCGGCCGATCATCGAGGCGGCACGCGCGGAAGGCCATTTGCCAACCGCCGAGACGCTGGAGGAGATCGCCGGCATGGGCCTGATTGCCCGCCATGACGGCGCGCAAATCGCCGTCGGCAGCCACCGCCTGTTCGACCATCTCGGCATCGCGTTCGACGCCGAGACCAAGGACGGCATTGCCCACCTGCACGGGCTTGGCCATACTGTGGTCATCGTAGCGCATAATGGCGTGGTCGTGGGCCTGTTGGGACTGGCCGACATGCCGCACGCCAGCGCCAAGCTGATGATCGAGCGGCTGCATGCGCTGGGCGTGCACCGTGTGGTGATGCTGACCGGCGACCAGCGCCCGGCTGCCGAGGCGATTGCCGCCGCCGTCGGCGTGGACGAGGTCCATGCCGCCATGATGCCCGACCACAAGCTCGACCGGATCCGGGCCATGCGCACTGAGGGCTTTCGCGTGGCGATGGTCGGCGACGGCATCAACGACGCCCCGGCGCTGGCGGCAGCCGATATCAGCATCGCCATGGGCGCCAGCGGCAGCGATATCGCTATCGAGACGGCGGACATCGCGCTGATGACCGACGATCTGGGCAAGATCGCCGAAGCGATGGAGATCTCGCGCGCCACGCTGCGCAATATGCGCCAGAACCTTGTCATCGCCATACTGACGGTGCTCGGCCTGCTGGTCGGCGTCTATACCGGCTCCATCCATATGGCGGGCGGCATGTTGGTCCACCAGTTGTCGGTGCTGATCGTCATCCTCAACGGCATGCGCCTGCTGCGCATTCCCGCAGCCGAAAGGGAAAGGGCGACCATCGCACCAACCGCCGAGCGCGTTCCTGCTTGAGAGAACCGCACATTGACCGGAACCCGCGCTACATCGGCGCGGGTTTCATGTTACGAAATCTATTGCTTGGAATTTTGGGGACGAAGTTGACATGAATCCTTCTGAAGAGCGCCAGGAATGGGACGATGTTCTCGACTTCTGGTTTCCCGAGGGGTGCTCGCTGACTATCGATACGCAAGCACACAGGGCGCACTGGCTCTGGAGGATGCAGGGCGGCGCGGATGACGCGATCGTGGCGCGCTTTTCCAATTTGACCAAGCAGGTCGCCGACGGCGCGCTCGATCACTGGGCGCTGGGCCCGCATGGACGGCTGGCGCTGATTGTTATCCTCGACCAGTTCTCACGGTCTGTCTGGCGAGATAGTGCGCGCGCTTTTGCGCAAGATCCTCGTGCATTGTCGCTAGTGAACGAAGGCTTTTCGAACGGTCACTACGCCTCTCTGGAAACGCCGTGGTTCCAAGTGGTCTATGGCTTGCCATTAGGCCATTGCGAAGGCTTTGACCATTTGCAGCGCCTTGATCTCCTGATCGGCGTTCGCGAGAATATAGCGGCAGAAGCTCCTGTCCCGCTGCGGCAGATCTATGCTTCGCTAGTCAATCAGGCCCGCGACGTCCGCAAAATCATTGCCGCGTTTGGCCGGCACCCTCATCGCAATGCGGTTCTCGACCGAGCCTCAACCGCTGCCGAGGAGGCATATATCGCCAAAGGTGAGTTCCCCCATCTGAAGGCTTTTCAATGAAGCACTTGCTTCTGTTTGTCGTTAAGTAAGGCACGGCACGGGTATTCCGCGCGCTTTGCCTATCCCGGCACGGCTCTGAACAGAACTAGGCGGTTCATATCGTGGCCCTCCCTCGGCGACTCCGAACATGGCGGAAACTCGCGCCTATGCATTTGAGATCAATAGGAAAATAGGGTTCCTGATTTTACCGAACCATACCGCAGAACTGTGCGTCTCCGCCGCTAAGGGCACAATTCAGCATGCCGCAATGTCGGCTGAACGAGGCGTCCAAAATGGACGGATCGATTTAGACAAGGGTTTTCAATCACCAAGCGCGAACACGACCGCGAAGCAAGCCGCAGACTTGATTATCCTGCCGCTGCCAGCAAAGGTAGATCTGGGATAGGGGAGCTTTGCTATGCCTCGCCTTTCAGTGGCGAAGTTGGAACGCGCGCATTCGGAATCGGATGTGCCGCCAAGAGATTATGCAGAGCAGCCAGAGCACTGGATGGAGCTACCGGAACCGCCGCGCACAACGTCAGACATGGTCTTTTGGTATGTGATGCTCGTAATTGCGCTGCTCGGCGTCGGGGCAGCTGTCACCAGCCTCTGGCTTCACCTGCGGCAGGACGGCTGACTATGTCCGGCACAAGCACGCCAGAACAAAAAATGCCGAAACTGATCGTCGTGATGGCATTTGATCACGATGAGGACGGCGAGCTTCAGACGGTATTCGGCCATCCGAAGATCGGGCTATGAGGGGGGGGCCAGAGCCCTTGCCGACAAGCACGACGGCGGCATCGCTTGAATAGTAAGATTCTTGAGATAGCTAGCGAGATCAAAGGCAACGATCAGCTAGCGCGCAATGTTCCGCTAGATGTGGCCTGAAACGAAAAACCCGCTGGCGAACCGGCGGGTTTAATCCTGGTTGCGATAAGACCGCTATTATCGGGGCGCTCGGGCCGCGACGGCGTCAATTTCGATGAGAAGATCCGGCGCTGCCAAGCTCTTGACAATCAACAGAGTTCCAGCTGGATATTTGTCGCTCTTGAAGAATGCACGGCGCTCAGCACTCGATCCGGGCAGATTGTCGATATCAGTGAGATAGATAGTCATGCTCACGAGGTCATCTGCAGTCAGCCCCTCGGACTCCAGAATGGCATTAAGATTTGCAAGCACTTGCCGTGTCTGCTCCTCAATACCACCGGGAACCGTGTTGCCGTCTTTGTCCAAGCCGGTCTGGCCAGCAATATAGATAACATCCGCACCGGCGGGGACGGTCACCGCATGTGTGTAAACGCCGAAAGGAGCGTGGATGCTATCGGGATTGTTCCGCTGTATTTTGTCTGACGCAATCGCTGAAGATGTCGCCATTCCTGCCATCGCAGCGGCCAACAAAATATTTCTTCCTAGTTTCACTGCACCCTCCCAAAGAAAAACTTTTTATGCCTTCCGAACATGGCTTCTTTAGCCTAGTCGGTAAAGAAATAAAGCCAAGTGACAATGTGCTAGACTGAGAATCTATGTTTCGTATGTACAAGATGCACGGCCAAGCGGAAATATCTAAACTTGCTCGGGTTCGCAGCCCACATGCGCGCGCGGCACTGAATTATTCCTGTTGCCTCGAATGATTGGGTGTGAGGCTCTGGTGGAACGAGCGCAGTCTTATGGCGGCGATCAGCGACCAAAAGGAACTGCGCAACCGAATGGAGGGGTTGAGCCGCGAAATCGCCAGCGTGAAGGGAACAGTGCTGGGAGTTGCTCATCAGGCTACCGAAACCGACTGTAGGACGCTTCGATGATGGTGAACGGAAAGCCGCCGGTGCTCTCCGAGGATAGTCAAGTGATCCAGCGATAGTAATCGCGCGACTCGACTTCTCTGGCTGCCTGTGCATCTGGTTTTCGAAGCTGCGCGAGAGATCATCGAGGCGCAGTTAGAATGAAAATCACACTCGATCTCACAACGGAAGTATCCATCGCGCTGCGCCGGCTGGCGTGCGTGTTTCACTAAATCACGGACACCGATTCCGGTAATTCGCGGACAGCGATTTCAGTAAATACGGGACAGTGATTCCGCTAATTCCCGCACAGTTTTCGGGGCGGATATGACGGTCGGTTCTCGGGAGCGCCGTTCTGGCATTTTGCCCTCTCATCATTGGGTTGAGAGGGGCCATGCCAAGACGGAAGCAAGCGAGACGAACGAGCGTGAAGACATACGATCGATCCTGCGGCTGACGCATGAGCATGGGCTTTCCGTGCGTGCGGTGTCGGAACGGCTGAAGATCAGCAAGACCTCGGTTTCGACCTATCTGTTGCGAGCGCGAGAGG
>JBEBXE010000040.1:0-16068 GCA_040391705.1 Aerobium aerolatum | reverse complement strand
GCCGCTGGGCAGATTTCAGCGCCGTTCTCGCGGCCTTGGCGGAATGGTCGGACGAATAGACCACAGCCTCTCTGCCGGCACAGCCGGCAGAACTTGGGCTGAGTTCAGCCTGTCAGGCGAGTTTTAGCGCGATGCCGGGTTGGCGTAGCCGATGAACACGACCACGTTGCGGGTCTTTGGCGTCGGGATCGTGATGTTCGCGTCGGTGACCACGAACTGCGTCGCACCGGCGGTGTCGGAGACAGCGACTTCATGGTCGCGGGTCTGCGAATAGATCATTTCGGTGCCCTGGATCGCAGTGATCAGCAGGGGAACGCGCACCGTGCCCGCCGTTCCAGCCGGACCAGGAATGATCCGCCCGGCCATCGCCACGGTGATCGACGTCGTGCCGTTGGCGTTGGTGGTGCAGGCGCGGGTCATGTCGCCAATCGTGGCGCGGAAAATCAGCTTGGACGGGTCGTCGCGAACATTGCGCGGATAGGCGTCGTAAAACGCGCCGCCGTCACGAACGGCAACCCGCGGGCAAAAACTCTGCAGATCTTCAATGGTGATGCGATCGTCTTGCACCTGCGCCTGTGCGCTCTCGCCACCGCCGAGCCCCGGCAGCTTGATCGCGCCAAGCGTGTCGCCACCTTGGCAACCCGCTGCTACCAGCATAAAACCAGCCGCAGCCACACCTGCCAACCGTTTGCCCAAAACAAAACTGAACGCCATAAACTGCACTTCCCTCATGCAAAGCTGACGTTCTATACCAACGCCGCAGTGAGATTGCGACCTCCAGATTGCGGTTTTGCAAAAGAACCGCATCGCTGAATGAAAAATGGACACGCCGATATGCGCTATATGAGCACAAGGGGCACTGCCCCGCAATTAGGGTTCCGCGATGTGCTTCTGACCGGATTGGCACGCGATGGCGGGCTTTATGTCCCCGTCGAGTGGCCGACATTGAGCGCCAGCGAAATTCGCGCCTTGCGTGGCCTGTCCTATCCCGAGCTCGCGGTAAAACTGCTGACGCCGTTCGTCGGCGGCGAAATCGACGACGCGGTGTTTGCCTCCATCGTCCGCGACGCCTATGCGACGTTCCGCCATGACGCGGTGTGCCCGATCGTCCAGACCGGCCCGAACGAATATATTCTTGAGCTTTTCCACGGCCCGACTTTGGCGTTCAAGGACGTTGCGATGCAGCTCCTCGCCCGCCTGATGGACCATGTGCTGGCCGAGCGCGACGAGCGCGCGACGATTGTCGGCGCCACCTCCGGCGATACCGGCGGCGCGGCGATCGACGCCTTTGCCGGGCGCGACCGCACCGACATCTTCATCCTGTTCCCGCACGAAAAAGTGTCGCCGGTGCAGCAGCGCCAGATGACGACCTCCACCGCCAGCAACGTCCACGCCATCGCACTCCAGGGCAATTTCGACGATTGCCAGGACCTCGTGAAGGGCATGTTCAACAATCACGGCTTCCGTGACGGCACGCATCTGTCCGGCGTCAATTCGATCAACTGGGGCCGCATCATGGCCCAGATCGTCTACTATTTTTCGTCGGCACTTTCGCTCGGCGCACCGGATCGCCCGGTGTCGTTCACCGTTCCCACGGGGAATTTCGGCGACGTCTTTGCCGGCTACGCCGCCAAGCGCATGGGCCTGCCAATCGAACGGCTGGTGGTCGCCACCAACGACAACGACATCCTCGCCCGCACGCTGGAAACCGGCACCTACCAGACGCGTGGCGTCGTCCAGACGACCTCGCCGTCGATGGATATCCAGGTGTCGTCGAATTTCGAGCGCCTGCTGTTTGAAGCCTCCAACCGCGACGCGGACATGGTGACGCGTTACATGCAGAACCTCAAGCAGTCGGGCAGTTTCACCATCGAAACCAACGCTCTGGCCGCCATTCGCAGCGAATTCGACGCCGGGCGTTCCGACATGGACGCCACCGCAGCGACGATCCGGGACGTGCTGGCGCAGTCGGGTTATCTGCTCGATCCGCACACGGCGATTGCCGTCAAGGTGGCGCGGGAACAGGCGCAAAGTTCAACGCCAATGGTGGTTCTGTCGACCGCCCATCCGGCGAAATTCCCGGCTGCCGTCGAGGCTGCCAGCGGCGTTTCCCCTGCCCTGCCGGCCTGGCTTGGCGACCTGATGGACCGAAAGGAAAATTATACGGTGCTTCCATCAGACACGAAAATGGTGGAAGATCACATCAGCCGTCTAAGTAGAGCGGCACGCAATCATTAGGAGTTCAGCCTATATGGGTGTTGAGGTAAGCCGTCTGTCGAACGGCCTGACAGTCGCCACCGAAACGCTTCCGCATATCGAGTCCGTTGCTTTGGGAGTCTGGGTCAAGTCTGGCGCGCGCGATGAGCGCGAGGGCGAGCATGGCCTTGCGCATCTACTTGAGCACATGGCCTTCAAAGGCACGGGCAGCAGAAGCGCTTGGAAAATCGCGTCGGAGATCGAAGACGTCGGGGGCGAGATCAACGCCGCGACCAGCATCGAATCAACGTCATTCTATGCCCGCGTGCTCAAGGATGACGTGCCTCTGGCCATCGACATCCTGTCGGACATCCTGATGGATTCGAAATTCGATCCGAGCGAATTGGAACGCGAACAGCACGTGATCCTGCAGGAGATCGGTGCCGCGCACGATACGCCCGACGATATCGTTTTCGACCGGTTCACCGAAACCGCGTATCTCAACCAGACCCTCGGACGCTCCATTCTTGGCACGCCCGAGACGGTCAAGTCGTTCAATCCAGCGCAATTGCGTCAGTTCATGGCCCGCCAATACGGTGCCGAGCGCATGGTCGTGGTTGCCGCCGGCGGCGTCCAGCACGACGCGTTCGTGCGCGAAGTCGAAAAGCGCCTCGGCTCATTCCAGGAAAAAGCGACCAGCGAGCCGCCGCAGCCTGCCTTCTATGTCGGTGGCGACTATCGCGAGCAACGCGACCTGATGGATGCACAGATCGTGCTCGGCTTCGAAGGACGCGCCTATCACGCGCGTGACTTCTACGCCTCGCAGGTTCTGTCGATGATCCTTGGCGGCGGAATGTCGTCGCGGCTGTTTCAGGAAGTGCGCGAAAAGCGCGGGCTTTGCTATTCGGTTTACGCCTTCCACTGGGGCTTTTCCGATACCGGCATCTTCGGCATTCATGCCGCAACCGGCAGCGGCGATCTTCCCGAGCTGGTTCCGGTGATCGTCGACGAATTGCACCGGGCCGGCGAAAGCATCACCCAGGAAGAACTGAACCGCGCCCGCGCGCAGTATCGGGCCGGCCTGATGATGTCGCATGAAAGCGTCTCCAGCCGCGCTTCGCAAATCGCGCGTCAGATGATGTTGTTCGGGCGTCCGGTGACAACCGATGAGTTGGTGGACCGGCTGTCGAAGCTGACGGTCGAGCGCCTCACCGACCTGTCCGGCCGGCTGTTCTCCACCCGCCCGACCTTGGCGTCGGTCGGTCCCGTGGAACATCTTCCTGACTACGAGACCATCAACCGCAGTCTGACAGGCTTGGCGCCCGACGCGCGCAAGCTTGCCATCTGATCTCACAGGCCCATGACGGGGCTGCCGTTTTTCCGCCGTGAGCCGCCGAAGCTCACGGGGAATCAGGTGGTTCTGCGTGTGCCACGACGGTCAGACTTCTCCGACTGGGCGGCGTTACGCCAGGAAAGCCGATCCTTTCTCGAACCATGGGAGCCGCGCTGGGCGCCCGACGAGCTGGATCGCGCCTCCTGGCGCCACCGTCTGGGTCGCTATCGCAGCGAACAGTCGGCCGGAACCGCCATCGCCTATTTCATTTTTCACAAGAAAAGCGGCGCGCTTCTCGGCGGCATCACCATCGGCAATATTCGCTACGGCGTCTCCCAATCTGCCCAGATCGGCTACTGGATGGGCGAGCGGCATGCCGGCAAGGGCTATATGCAGGACGCGATTTCCGCACTGCTCGACCATGCCTTTACGGTGTTGAGGTTGCACCGGATCGAAGCGGCTTGTATCCCCAGCAACACGCGTTCGATGCATGTGCTTGAAAAAGCCGGATTCACACGTGAAGGACTGCTACGCTCCTACCTGCGCATCAACGGCGTATGGCAAGATCACTGCATCTATTCACTGATTGCAGATGAGCATCGACAGAAACAGGAAAGCATGCAGGATCACCCGATCCCTGTGTCTCGAGAACAAAACCGAGAGGCTGAGCTTTGACCGCAGCGGCGCCCATCACCCGATGGCTCATACGTGCTCTCGTAGTGCTGGTTTTCGGGATCTTCACGCTCCCGGCAATGGCTATCGAGCCGATCAAGATTTCGCGCGACGACGTCGCGCTCGACCTGTCGCGCGCGGTTGAAATCTACCGCGACCAGGGCGAGAATTTTCAGGTCTCCACGGCGCCCGGCGTCGACGGCATCGTGCGGCGCATCGAAGTGTCGGCGCTCGACGAACGCTCCAGCGGCGACTGGGCAGTGTTTGCACTGGCCAACGCCACCGACGAGCAGATCGACCGGCTGATCGTTGCCCCGCATTTTCGCCTCGTCGGTTCCGGCCTGATCTGGCCAGATCTCGGCTCGGACCGCATCGCTGCGATCACCCCGTCCGAAGGGTTCGCGCTCGACCGTCAGGCCAATCGGGATGCCGACACCTTCCTGGTGACGCTCAACCCCGGCTCGATCGTCACGTTCATCGCCGAGTTGTCATCGCCGAAACTGCCGCAGGTCTATCTGTGGGAGCCGGAATCCTACAAGGATATGATGAACTCCTACACGCTGTTCCGCGGCATCGTCATCGGCATCGCCGGCCTGCTGGCGCTGTTCCTGACCATCCTGTTCGTCGTCAAGGGCACCTCGATGTTCCCGGCCACGGCGGCGCTGTCATGGGCGGTTCTGGCCTATATCTGCATCGATTTCGGCTTTCTCAACCAAGTGCTCGACATATCGGCGGGCAGCGAACAATTATGGCGCGCCGGGACCGAAATCGCGCTTGCCGCCAGCCTTGTGGTGTTCCTGTTCACCTATCTCAACCTCAACCGCTGGCATCTGCATTTCAGCTACGGCGCGTCGGCGTGGGTGCTGCTGCTGTGCCTTCTGGCAGGCGTCGCGCTGTTCGACCCGTCGGTGGCGTCAGGACTGGCGCGGATGTCGTTTGCGCTGACCGCAATCGTCGGCGTCGGCATCATCACCTATTTGTCATTCAAGGGCTACGACCGCGCCATCATGCTGGTGCCGAGCTGGCTGATGATTCTGGTCTGGCTGGCCGGCTCGTGGATGGCCGTCACCGGTAATCTGAACAACGACATCGTCCAGCCGGCGCTGGGCGGCGGCCTGATCCTGATCATCCTGTTGATCGGCTTCACGGTGATGCAGCACGCCTTTGCCGGCGGCGCCTTGCATCAGGGCCTGTTCAGCGACATGGAGCGTCAGGCGCTGGCAATCACCGGCTCGGGCGACATCGTCTGGGACTGGGACGTGCTGCGCGATCGCGTCATCACCAAGCCCGACGTCAGCCGCCAGCTTGGCCTGCCGATGGGCAGCCTGCACGGCCCGGCGCGCAACTGGCTGCCGACCCTGCACGCAGACGACCGCGACACCTTCCGCACCACGTTGGACGTGATTCTGGAGCATCGGCGCGGCCGCGTCTCGCAATCCTTCCGTCTGCGCGGCGCCGATGGCCACTACCACTGGTTCACATTGCGGGCGCGCCCGGTCATCGGCTCGGATGGCGAGATCATCCGCTGCGTCGGCACGCTGGTCGATGTTACCGAACAGAAAAAGGCCGAGGAACGGCTGCTGCACGACGCAGTTCACGACAACCTGACCGGACTGCCGTCGCGCGAGCTGCTGCTCAACCGTCTCGAGGCAGTGATCTCCATCGCCAAGACCGAGCAGTCGATCCGGCCGACGGTGATGGTGATCGACCTCGACCGGTTCAAGCTGGTCAATGACGGCCTCGGCATTTCCGCCGGCGACACCATTCTGCTGACGGTAGCGCGGCGTCTGCACCGGCTTTTGAAGCCGCGCGATTCGCTGTCGCGTTTCGGCGGCGACCAGTTTGCGCTGCTGCTGTTGTCGGAACAGGAGCCGGCGCGGATTGCAGCGGTGGCGGAAGCCGTCAAGCAGGCGATCAACGCGCCGATCACCTTCGCCAAACGCGAAATCATTCTCGCCGCCTCGATCGGGCTGGCCTCATGGAATACGTCACAGGCCTCGGCCGAAGACATGGTCAAGGACGCCGAGCTGGCGATGCACCAGGCCAAACGCTTCGGCGGCGACCGGATCGAACCGTTCCGCCCCGCCTTCCGCTCCGTCGGCACCGACCGGCTGCAGCTGGAATCGGACCTGCGCCGCGCGATCGAACGCTCGGAACTGCGCCTCGCCTATCAGCCGATCGTGCGGCTGGAAGATCGCTCCGTCGCCGGCTTCGAGGCGCTGTTGCGCTGGGAGCATCCGCGCCGGGGCCCGATCCCGCCTGCCGACTTCATCCCGGTGGCGGAAAGCTGCGACCTGATCGTCCAGCTCGGGCTGTTTGCCATGCAGCAGGCGGCCGACGATCTGTCGAGCTGGCAGAAACAGGTCGGCGACATTCCGCTGTCGGTGTCGGTCAACCTGTCAAGCCGCGAACTGATCCGACGCGATCTGGTGAGCGACGTCCGTTCGGTGATTGCGCGCTCGAACCTCAAGCCGCGCAGCTTCCGCCTCGAACTGACCGAATCGCTGATCATGGACAATCCGGAGCAGTCGGCGCACATCCTCAAGAAGCTGAAGCAGCTTGGCATCGGCCTGTCGCTTGACGATTTCGGAACCGGCTATTCGTCGTTGTCCTACCTGACGCGCTTCCCGTTCGACACCATCAAGATCGACAAGAGCTTCATCGACGATACCAGCCCGAAACGCTCGGTTCTGCTGCGCTCAATGGTCAACATGGCGCATGAGCTGGGCTTGTCGGTGGTCGCGGAAGGCGTCGCCGACGAGAACGACGCGCTCGAACTGCGCCAGATGGGCTGCGAATATGTGCAGAGCTTCATGTTCGGCCCGCCGCTCAACGCGGATGGTGCGCTGAAGCTGCTGAAGGAGCAGTTCCCGCTCGTTCAGGCGTGACCGGCCTGCGTGCTCAGATGCGCGAGATCGATGCCGATCGACGCGAGCACGTGGTCGTAAACCCGGTCGATTTGCGGATTGAACAGCAGGTCGACACTGGCCGGGCATGTCAGCCAGCCATTGTCGGCGATCTCCTGCTCGAGCTGTCCCGCGCCCCAGCCGGAATAGCCGAGCGCCATCAGCGCGTGGCGCGGCCCGGTGCCGTCGGACATGGCGCGCAGGATATCGACCGTCGCGGTCAGGCAGATTTCGCCTGCCACCGGCATTGACGATTCAACCATATAGTCGTCGCTGTGGAGCACGAAGCCGCGGCTGCGGTCGACCGGGCCACCGTGGCGGACGACGATTTCCATGGTCTTCTGCGGCAGGCGGATCGCCTGTTTCTGATCGAGGACGCCCAACTGCACCAGAAGCTCCGGGAACAGCAGATGCTGGACCTGGTTGATGATCAGCCCCATCGCGCCGTCTTCATTGTGCGCGCACAGATAAATCACCGAACGCGCGAACCGCTCGTCCTGCATCCCCGGCATGGCGATGAGGAACTGGTCGTCCAGGAAGCCGCGCCCGGCGGAAGTCTTGCTGCGGAGTTTGTCCATGGCCAAAAGCTAACGTGTTTCCCTGAAACGGGGAAGCCACCGCGAGTCCTCTTTTTAGGTCCGCTGCCAGCTCACGCGAAAATGAAGGCTTTTGTTGGCGCAACAATTGCGAAAGTAGTGCCGAGATAAGACAGTGCCACCATGAACCGCACCCTTCCCGCCTTCGCCATACTTGTCACGCTGTTAGCTGTACCAGCCCCGCTGAGGGCCGCCAGCAGCGACTGGCACCATGTGGAGGGCGGAGCGATCCGCCTGGTTGCCAGCGCTGTGCGCGCCGACGACGGCAGCCTGCGGGCAGCACTGGAGATCCGGCTGAACCCAGGCTGGAAGACCTATTGGCAAGATCCCGGCGCATCGGGCGTCCCGCCGATGGTGGCGGCAACGCGCAATGGCCAGCAGATACCGGTCGTGCTCGGCTTTCCGGAACCGCAATGGTTTGCGGACGACTACGGGCCATGGGCCGGCTACGACCGCTCGGTGACGTTGGCGGTGACGCTCGACACGCCGGCAAATCCGCCCGGCACCGCGCGAATGGAAACCAATGTGTTTCTCGGCATCTGCGAAACGATCTGCATTCCGGTCGACGCCAAGCTGGTGCTGGACCACGACATAACCATGGCCAACTTCGCCGACGAACGCATCGTCGCGTCTGCCTTCGACGCTCTCCCCGCCCCAGCGCAAGCTGACCTGCAGGCGCGGATTTCGGCTGTCGAGCCAAAGGCATTGACGGTTGAAGCGGTGCTTGCCGCAGGCACCCAGGTCCGGGAGATCTTCGTTGCCGGGACCGAAACGGCGACATTCGGGACGCCACGGCTGGGGGCCGACGCGGACAGGCCGACCTATGTCATTCCCGTTCACGGCAGCATCAAGTCCGGCGACGCCTTCGACTACACGCTCGTCACCACAGGCGGCACCGTCAGCGGCCAGCTGCAAATTCCCTGAGCGCAAGCCAATCCCGCAGTTGCCATCGCCGCGGCGATCTGGCCTTCTGCGCGCGACCAAAGCATCGGGCATTCCGATGCTCCTCAAGCCGGTTCACCAGGAGAACGACATGACGATTGAAGTAGGCCAGAAGCTGCCGGACGCAACGTTCCAGACCCCGACCGCCGACGGCGTCAAGCCGCTCACCTCGGCAGAGCTGTTCAGCGGCAAGAAGGTCGTGCTGTTCGGCGTCCCCGGCGCGTTCACGCCGACCTGCAACAACAACCACCTGCCCGGCTACGTCGAGAACCACGACGCGATCCTCGCCCGTGGCGTCGATACGATTGCCGTGGTTTCCGTCAACGACGCATTCGTGATGCAGGCATGGGCACGCTTCACCGGCGCTGAGGGCAAGCTGGCATTTCTGGCTGACGGCAGCGGACATTTCGTCAAGTCGGCCGGTCTCGAGATCGACCTCGACGCGCGCGGCATGGGCCTGCGCTCGCAGCGTTTCTCGATGATCGTCGATGACGGTGTCGTCACCGCGCTCAACATCGAAGACACACCGGGCACTGCCGTGACCTCCGGTGCTGCAACGCTGCTCGGACAGCTTTGATCAGCTAAAACGGGCCGCCCTTGCCCACAGGCGGGGCGGCCTACGTCTTGAACGGTGCCATGCCCATGCGCGCGAGTTCATCGGCGCGCTCGTTTTCCGGATGGCCGGCGTGGCCCTTCACCCAGTGCCACGTCACCGTGTGACGCTTGCGCGCTTCATCCAGCGCCTGCCACAGCTCGGTATTCTTCACCGGCTTCTTGGCGGCGGTTTTCCAGCCATTGCGCTTCCAGCCTTCGATCCAGCTTGAAATCCCGTCCTTGACGTAGCTGGAATCCGTATAGAGATCGACGGCGCACGGCTCCTTCAGCGCATTCAGCGCCGAGATCGCCGCCATCAATTCCATGCGGTTATTGGTGGTGTCGGCTTCGCCGCCCGACAGTTCCTTGGTCTTGCCATTGAAGCGCAGGATTGCACCCCAGCCGCCGGGGCCGGGATTGCCCGAGCACGCCCCGTCCGTATAGGCCTCGATCCGCTTCATCAACGCTGCAATCCATATTCTGTTGCCGAGGCAATCTGGCGGTGGAACCGCATCTTGCGGACATATTCGAGCGGGTCGCGCTTCTGCACCAATGCCCCGTCCGGCCCGTGCAGCCAGTCGTAGAGCCGCGTCAGCATGAAACGCAGTGCGGAGCCCCGGCACAGCAGCGGCAGCGCCTCCGCCTCGCCTGCGGTCAGCGGGCGCAGGCTTTCGTAGCCGGCAAGCAGCGCCGCACCCTTGGTGATGTTGAACGAATGGTCGCGCTCAAAGCACCAGGCGTTGAGGCAGGTGGCGATATCGTAGGCGTAGAAATCGTTGCAGGCGAAATAGAAATCGATCAGGCCCGACAGACGATCGCCGAGGAAGAACACATTATCGGGAAACAGGTCGGCGTGGATGACGCCGCTCGGCAAGTCGGTCGGCCATCCGGCTTCGAGCGTGCTGAAATCAGCACTCACTTCCGCTTCCAGGCCCTGCTCAACCTCGTCGCACCGCGCGGCACAATCATCCCACAATCGACGCCATCCCGGCACCGACAAATCATTGGGCCGTTGCAGCGGGAAGTCCCGCCCCGCAAGGTGCAGGCTGGCCAGCGCGACGCCGACTTCGCGGCAATGCGCGGTCGTCGGACGACGTGGCCACATGCCTTCGAGGAAGGTGATGATCGCCGCCGGGCGACCAGCCAGTTCGCCGATGAGCGAACCGTCTCCGCGCTTGACCGGCAACGGGCACGACACGCCACGCTGGGCCAGATGATCCATCAGCCCGAGGAAGAACGGCAGATCGTCGCGCTCGACGCGCTTCTCGTACAGCGTGAGAATGAACGTGCCGCCGGTGGTGTCGAGCACAAAATTCGAATTCTCAGTGCCTTCCGCGATCCCCTTGTAGGACAGCAGCTCGCCGATGCGATACTCGCGAAGGAATGCGCCGAGTTCGGTCTCGGTAATATCGGTATAGACGGCCATGGTTCAGACGTTTCCGTTGACGAATGCCATGTCTTTGGCGGTCAATTCGACATCACGCAAGTCGCGGTTGACCGGAAAATTCTCGGTTTCTTCCGCAGTGATCGCCAGTTCGACGGTGACGTCGAACCGTTGCTTGAAGGCGTCGATGATTTCATCGACGATGATCTCCGGCGCCGACGCGCCTGCCGACAGGCCCAGCACTTCGATGCCCTCGAGTTCGTCCCACGGGATTTCCGAGGCGCGCTGGACCAGCAGGCCGCGCTTGGCCCCTGCCCGCTCGGCAACCTCGACAAGGCGCATCGAGTTGGACGAATTGGGTGCGCCGACGACCAGGAACAGGTCCGAGCCGGGTGCCGCCTCCTTCACCGCGTCCTGGCGGTTGGTGGTGGCATAGCAGATCGATTCAGCAGCCGGGGCCTGGATATGCGGAAACCGTTGACGCAGCGCGGCGATGATGCCGGCGGTGTCTTCCACAGACAATGTCGTCTGGGTGACGAAGCCCAGCGTTTCCGGCGTATCGACGACAAGCTTCGCCGCGTCTTCAGCGGTCTCGACCAACGTCACCGCACCGTCGGGCAACTGGCCCATCGTGCCGATGACTTCCGGGTGTCCCTCGTGGCCGATCAGCAGCACATGCCGCCCCTGCCGCTGGTGACGCATCGCCTGCTTGTGCACCTTCGACACCAACGGGCAGGTCGCATCCAGGAAAAACAGATTGCGCGCGCGCGCATCGGCGGGAACCGACTTGGGCACGCCATGCGCCGAGAAAACGACCGGTTGTGCGTGATGCTCTGGCGGGATTTCATCGATTTCTTCGACGAAAACCGCGCCTTTTGCCTGCAAACCTTCGACAACGTAGCGATTGTGGACGATTTCGTGGCGCACATAGACCGGCGCGCCGTATTTCTTCAGCGCCAGCACCACAATCTGAATCGCACGGTCAACGCCGGCGCAAAAGCCACGCGGGCCGCAGAGTCTGATCGTCAGGGGTCGCTTCATTCTGGTCTCGTACGCTAATCGGTTCGGGTCTGCAGATGGCGTTGCGAACAAGGCCCTGTCAAGGCTTGCGCCTGCGCCAGAACCACGCTCCCATCACCCCGACAAGGGCTGCGGCCAGCCCGTACCAGGTGACGACATACTGCATGTGATTGTTTGGCATGCTGATCAGCGTGACGCCGCCGATCGGCAACCCGCCGGGATTTGGCGCGTTGTTGGCATCGACGAAGAAGCCGAGATAGTCCTCGCGACGGCCGACGCCCGACGTCGACGCCATCGCGTCGATGTCTTTCCAGTAGAAAACGTTGCGCTGAATGTCGTTGTCGGGAACGACCCAGGACGGCTTGCCGGCGAGCGGGTTGCGGGCAAGGCCGACAATCGTCTGGCGTCCTTCGACCTGCCCCGCCGCACGAAGCGCTGCATCCTTGAAGTCGAACGGCACGAACCCGCGATTGAGCAGCAGCAGGCGGCCGTCATCGAGTTGCAGCGGCGTATAGATATAGTAGCCGGAGCGCCCGTCATGGGTGGCAAAGAAGTGCCGCTCGCCCTCGTGGTGGAACACGCCTTCCACGGTGACGGGCCAATATTCGACATCACTGTCTTGCGCGAATTTCTGCTCGATCTGCGCCAGCGGTACAGGTGCGGACGCGACGCGTGCGGTGATCGTCGCGATCAGATCGTCTTTCCACGCCAGTCGCTGAACCTGCCAGGTGCCGAGCGAGAGCAGGATCGCCAAAGCGACGAGGCCCAGACCAAAAAGCAGCTTCGCGCTGCGGCCGGCAAACATGCGCTGGAGTGAGCTCATCGGTTCGGGTCCACGGGCCCAAGGGCTGCCTTGTTGCGGTACTGGAACGCGATCAGGATGCCCTTGATCAACCGCAGCGCCACCAGGCTGAGGCCCACCGCGAGCGGGATCCACAGCAGGAAATGCAGCCACAATGGCGGGTTGTGCGTCACTTCCATCCACAGCGCCGAACCAACGACGACGAAGCCGACCAGCATGATGACGAACACCGCCGGACCGTCACCCGCATCGGCAAAGGAATAGTCTAGCTTGCAATTGGCGCAGCGCTTGCCCACCGCGAGGAACCCGCGAAACAGCCGGCCCTCGCCGCAGCGCGGACACCGGCCGGTCAAGCCGGCCCTTAGCGGATCGACCGGGGCCCAGAGGGCCGTGTCCTGATGGTCATGTTCGCTCATGCGCCAATCCTGTCACCACAAAAGAAGAAGGCGGCCATGTCCCCCATAGCCGCCCCCTCCGTCATTTACGTTGCCCGTCAGTGTTGTGCGATCGGGGCGCCAATGGAAGCCCAGACATAGATGCAGGCAAAGAGGAACAGCCACACCACGTCAACGAAGTGCCAGTACCAGGCGGCAGCCTCGAAGCCGAAATGCTGCTTCGGCGTGAAGTCGCCACCCATTGCACGCAACAGGCAGACAAACAGGAAGATCGTGCCGATCGCCACGTGGAAACCGTGGAAGCCCGTCGCCATGTAGAACGTCGCGCCATAGAGCGAGTCCGAGAAGTTGAACGGCGAAACCGCATATTCATAGGCCTGGACGCTGCTGAACAGCAGGCCGAGGCCGACAGTGATCGCCAGTCCCCAAACGAGGCCCTTGCGGTCGTTGTGAAGCAGGGCATGGTGCGCCCAGGTCACAGCGGTGCCCGACAACAGCAGAATGATGGTGTTGTACAGCGGCAGGTGCCACGGGTTGATCACTTCCAGCCCTGCTGGCGGCCACTGACCACCGGTATAGGCAAGACGCGCAACCTGGTTCGCATCGTTCGGGAACAGGCTGGCATCAAAGAACGCCCAGAACCATGCTGCGAAGAACATGATTTCCGAGACGATGAACATGATCATGCCATAGCGCAGGTGCAACTGCACCACCGGCGTGTGATGGCCTTCATGTGCTTCGCGAATGGTATCCGACCACCACGCGAACATCACGTAGAGAACGATTGCCACACCGATGAAGAACAACCATGGCGATGCCAGCGGAATGCCGAACATCGAGAAGTCGTTGCCCTTGATCGACTGCATCCAGCCAATGCCGCCGACCGCCATCAGCAGGGCGCCAATGCCGGCAATGAACGGCCAGGGGCTCGGGTCTACAATGTGATAGTCGTGGTTCTTTGCGTGTGCGTCGGCCATGTCATCCCCCGAATTTGGTATCGGCGTCGGTATTGGTGGTCTTCTGTCCCGGTGCAACTGCGGAGGTCTGCGACGCGCCGCGGTCCAGCGGGAAGAATGTGTACGAAAGCGTGATTGTCTTGATGTTCTTCAATTCCGGGACAGTGAGAATCTCCGGGTCGACGTAGAACACCACCGGCATATCCATGGTTTCACCGGGCTGCAACACCGTATCGGTGAAGCAGAAGCACTCCACCTTCATGAAGTATGCGCCCGCCAGCTGCGGCGTCACGTTGAAGCTGGCCCGCCCGGCAACCGGCTTGGAAAAAGTGTTCGTCGCCGTGTAGCTGACCTGCGTGGTTTCGCCGAGCTTGATCGTCACGTTGCGATCGACCGGCTTGAAATCCCACGGCAGCCCGCCGGCGGTGTTGGCATCGAAGCGGATGCTGATGTCGCGGTCCAGGATCACCTGCGAATACTGCTCGACGCGCTGCGTCGTGCCGCCGTAACCGGTGACGCGGCAGAACATGTCGTAGAGCGGCACCGCCGCATAGGCCATGCCCACCATGCCGGCAATGAAGCCGGCACATACGACGGCAATCCTGCGGTTGCCGCGGGACTTGGCGTCGCTGGTTCCGGTCTCCGGTGTCTGCTGCGTCATCTTGGCGCTCACAGCGGGCGGATGAAGACGTCGGGACCGAGCTTGACGATCGTCACGACGTACATGATCACCACGAACGCCACCAGTGCCAGGGCAGTTGCCAGCGACCGGCTGCGACGCGCAGACTTTTGAGCTTTTGTCAGTTTCACGCCATCATCATCAGCCATAATACTCACCACAACGGCACTCCGAATTGCGCCAGGACGGAATCGACCAGAAGTCCGGCAAAAATCACAAACAGGTAAACCAGCGAGTAGCCGAACAGCGCCTTGGCTGGCCCCATCTTGCGATCGGATTCCGGCATCCGCAGGACTTTCCACGCGTACCAGACAAACCCTGCGCCGAGACCGGCCGCCAGCACGCCGAAGACAATGCTGGCCTGCCCGAGAACCGATGGCAGCACGCCGACAATGGCAGTCAGCACCGCGTAGACGAACATCTGCCGCTTGGTCGACGCCTCGCCGGCAACGTTCGGCATCATCGGCACACCGGCACGGCCATAGTCGTCCGACTTGAACAGCGCCAGCGCCCAGAAGTGCGGCGGGGTCCACAGGAAGATGATGAAGAACTGGATGACGCTTTCAATGCTGATCTGGCCAGTCGCGGCGGCCCAGCCGATCATTGGCGGGAACGCGCCTGCGGCGCCGCCGATGACAATGTTCTGGGGCGTCCAGCGCTTCAGCCACATCGTATAGATCACGGCATAGAAGAAGATGGTGAAAGCGAGCAGTCCTGCTGCCAGCCAATTGGCGATCAGGCCGAGCGCCATCACCGAAAAGGCGGAGAGGAAAATTCCGAAGACCAGCGCTTCGCCGGCAAGAACCCGGCCCGCCGGCACAGGACGCGTCACCGTGCGCGTCATGACCGCGTCGATGTCGGCGTCGTACCACATGTTCAGCGCGCCCGATGCACCGGCACCGACGGCGATCACCAGGATCGAAAAAATAGCGATGAGTGGATTGATGGCTGCCTGAGCCGTAACCAGCCCGACGAGCGCCGTGAAGACGACCAGCGACATGACCCGCGGCTTGAGCAGCGCAAGGTAGTCACCAGCACTGGCTTCCGAGACGTGGAAACCGGCATCGTCCAATCGATCATTCTCAACAAGGGCCATACGTACGCAGTCTTTCCGTTTGGCCGAAGCCGCCGGCGAACCGGCGGCTTCGATTTATGCAGGGGCCGTTGGGCCTACTTGATACGCGGGAGCTGTTCCCACTGGTGGTATGGCGGCGGCGAAGGCAGCTGCCACTCGAGCGTCGTTGCACCCTCACCCCACGGGTTCGCACCCGCTTCACGCTTCTTCGAAAACGCTTCGAAGACACCGTAGAGGAACACCAGGACACCCACGCCGGCGATGTACGAGCCGTAGGACGAAACCATGTTCCAGCCGGCATATGCGTCCGGGTAGTCGATGTAACGACGCGGCATGCCAGCAAGGCCGAGGAAGTGCTGCGGGAAGAAAATCAGGTTCACGCCGATGAAGGTGATCCAGAAATGCAACCGCGCGATCAGCGGGGAGTACATGTAGCCGTACATCTTCGGGAACCAGTAGTACCAGGCAGCGAAGATGGCGAACACGGCGCCGAGCGACAGCACGTAGTGGAAGTGCGC
>JBEBXE010000039.1:0-16094 GCA_040391705.1 Aerobium aerolatum | reverse complement strand
CAGGTGCCGGCATCCGAAACCCGTCTCGTGCGTTTCCTCTACTGCAAAGCAGGAGAAGCCACATGAGAACTCATCTTTGGATCGCTGCAATACTTTTCCCGATGGTCAACGCGGTGCTGTTTGGAATTGGTGTCACCGCCCTGCTGTCCATTCCTGCCATGTCGGAACAGGCAAGTTCGCTATTCTGGATCGTGGTCGCGACCAGCTTCGTGATCGCAGCGCCGGTTTCCTGGTTCATTGCGCCACGCCTCCAGGCTCGCTATTGGCGCAAGCGTCGGATGCGCGAAAGAATGCTGGAGCGGTAGCGTTTCAGTTTGAATTTGACGCTGTGCTTGTCCGCATCCGTTCGATCTCCTATATGTAATATAAAGTATAGGAGATTTTGAAATATCTAGACACCACAAGACTGTCGCGAATATGGCCCTGGAAGCTGGGATTGATCCAGACGCTTTTCAGACAGCACTTCGGAGAGCAAAATTTCCGCCGCGCAAAGCTAAGCGCGATTGGGAAGTTAAGATCGGAAGCGACGATTATTCTGCTATGCGCAGCGTGCTGGTCACGCTCTTTCGCAGGCCTACCTGACGCCTGGCGCGGCAGGTAGATTCAGCTGGCCTCACAAAACGGGATGTCTGATTGCGATGTCTGGCCGATGATAAGCCTGATAGCCTAGCTGCCGTGCAAGTGCCGCAACGGATCGGAACGCGAGCCGCTGGATACTCCGCGGCAGAACGGGCAGGAACGTCGGGTCCAGCAGCAAGTCGTTGATCGTAAGCACGGCCTGAAGCGGGTTTTTGATATCGCCTTTGCGAGTCGCCTTCCCTTGCTGAGATAGAGCGATCAACGTTTCAAAGAATTGCTCAACCCGATCGAACACTTCCGGTTCGGGCGCGTTTCGTTTTCCGATTTGCCGAACATGCAATTCATCCGCGCCGACATTGGCGGGATGTGTATGCGTTTCGTTGAACCGGACGTCGATGATGCCCGGAGCCGTAACGATCAGCTTCTTCCGGCCTACCCTGCAAGATGCAGTTCCAGCGATGATTTCGAAGCTCTCGGCGATCTCGCCACTCGGGCCGAGGTGGTAATGAGGTGCGGCCGGGAGCATCTCATTTGGCGGGACGAACCAGTCTACCGTCATTTCACGCCCCCCATTGTCAGCTGGGACGGTGACAAACACGATCCGCGTCTTTGTAGCCGGATTGAACAGCTCGTCGCCTTGTTTCGCCATGACCGCCCCCGCTTCCCCTGTTCCAGAAGCAAGGAAAACACACGTGGCCCTAACCGACAAGCAGCAGCGGTTGTGCCAAAAATTCTGATCGCCACGCCCCTGCTGCTCACATTGTTTCTCGTAGCCATTGACGTTCTGAAGTCCATCCAGAACGCAAAAGTCCCGCCACCTTTCGGTAGTGGCCGTTGCAGCTTAGGGAGTGCCAATTGAGGCGGTCGACAATGTAATCGCAATCCATGTCGGCAATTGTGGTGTAGAGTGTGGCGGCAGCGAATAGAGGAGGCTCGCCATGACACTCTATCTAACGCGCTTCAGCTACACTCCTGAAACCTGGGCTCGACTGATGCAGACCCCAGAGGATCGCCGCAATGCCGCCCGTGACTACGTCGAGTCTTTAGGCGGGAAACTGCACGGTTTCTGGTACGCATTCGGTGAGTATGACGGATACAACTTGTGGGAAGCGCCCAACAACGTCTCGATGGCCGCTATTGCCATTGCGATTAGTAGCGGTGGTGCGCTGTCGAAGTTTGAGACAACGCCCCTGCTCACAATAGAAGAGACCTTAGAGGCTCTGGGCCTAGCGAAGACGATTGGCTACCGCCAGCCTGGCATGTAGCCGAAATCTCTCGAAGAGATCAGCTGCTCGAGAATGCCGCAAGGGCAACCTCGAACACCGAGCCATGCGCACTGCACCCGCGAGGAGTCATCGCCTCAAGCCGCGAGGTATTTCGCGGGTGAGTGTGGGGTGACCATCATGCCACTTTTTCCAACGCGATGTGTCAGATATGAAATACATAATGCCCATATATACTCCATATTCGGGTGGAAATTAAAGCAAGCCAACAAATACTGCATAACGAACATCTATTGACGAACAAATTGATATGGAGCTAATCTTCCTCACCATATTTAGATCTCTATTTTAGAAGAGGGGAAGACATGGCGGATTTTACTCAAAACAACAAACAGTCTGAGGCTGAATTTCTCGGAGTTCTTCTTCCTTGGGGTTACGACATAGAAAAAACCGTTGCGGGAGGTTATTTAGGCAACCCGCCGCCGAACAGCTTGAATTTTATTATTTACGACTCTACCGGCATTCAGAGCGCGGAAGATCCTGAAGACTGGTTTCACTTTATCATCCCGCCCGGCGTCAGCAAGATATCTATGTTTCTAGATGCAACCCTAGAGGAGGATGAAGAATATATCGTTTATTCCGCCGGCCTTTACGGTCCTTCAGCAAGCTTAATATCCGCCAGTCCCAGCGACATGGGTATGGAAGCGTCAGGCATCTATGCTGAAATGGATTTTGGATTTGAATTTACACCCTATGGTATCAGAACAGTCTGGAGCGTTACCAGCGGAGATTATTACGTTTCTGTGACAACAGCCTCCACAACTTCTCACGAGAGAAACTACAGACTGCACATTGATTTAAACGAGCACTTGACAATTCAACCAGATCACACCGCTGAACCTACACCTCCGACTTTTTCACTCGGCCTCACGATTGGGTTCGACGCTGACTACTATCTCCAGAACAACCCGGACGTACTTAATGCAGTCACCAGCGGCCAGTTAGAATCGGCAGAGCAGCACTTTCGCCTTTACGGCTGGCAGGAAGGCAGAGATCCCAATGCAGTCTTTGATACGTCCGACTATCTCGCCCTCAATCCCGATGTCGCGGCTGCCAATATCAACCCGCTCGATCACTATCTGAATTTTGGCCTCAATGAGGGGCGCGCGCCAAGTGCTGCGTTCGTCGCAGCGAACAAATTTGATTGGTCTACCTACATCGATGCCAACCCGGACCTCGTCGCAGCTGGCATTGATACTGCCTCCGAAGCTTATGCTCACTACGTATCGTATGGTGCGTTTGAAGAAAGGCCTGGCGTCCAGACTACCGGAGGCGTTCCGATCGGCGACAATGGGCTACCCGACTGGGCGTAAGCTGCCTTAACGGCATCTCTACTGAGGCAACTTTGCACCCCGCTACGGCGGGGTTTTCCTTTTTGAGACGGCGGGCATCCGATCATCCAGTGTAGAGCCCGATTAGCCAGCCGGAAAAGATGAGAACCGGAAAACAACTTGAGTTCGTCAAAGCAGCAACGCCGAGCAAGAATGGCTTCCGCATTCTGGAGGAATTACACCCAGATTAAGGGCGTTAGCGACTTCCAGTGCCTCAAACTGCATCGTCCGGAGCGGTGTGGTCGACGTGGCCACCGAGGAAAAGCTGGCCCACGCGGGGGTCGACGAGCAGCTTGGCGGCCTGATCGTGCATCCGGGTCTGGCCCAGCTCAAGGACCAGGCCGAAATCCGACATGGCCAGCGCAGCCTTCGCGTTCTGCTCCACCATCAAGATGGTGACGCCCTGGTCGCGGAGTCTCTTGAGCGTCTGGAACACTTCCTGGACCAGATTGGGGGACAAGCCGATCGACGGTTCGTCGATCAGGATCAACTTTGGATCGAGAAGCAGCGAGCGCGCGACCTCAAGCTGCTTTTGCTGTCCTCCGGATAGTTCGATGGCCTTGCGATCCTTGAACTGCCGAAGCATCGGAAACTGATCCATGACCGCTTCGATGCGGCCACGCAGTTTGGACTGATCTGGCGCGGTAATGCCGCCCAGTTCAAGATTGTGATAGACTGAAAGCTGCGGAACCACGTTGCGCCCCTGCGGCACATACGTCACCCCATGCGCGATCATTTGGCGCGGTGACTGGCGCGTGACGTCCTTGCCGTCCAGCAGCACCTGGCCAGACTGAATATTCAACAGCCCGAAGATCGCTTTGAAGACCGTGGATTTCCCCGCCCCGTTCGGTCCGATCACCGTCGTTATCGTTCCCTTCGGGATCGTGAAGGACACGCCGTTCAGGATCGTGATCTTGCCGTAGCCGCCAACGACATTCTTGAGTTCAAGCATTGATCAGCCTCCCAGATACGCGTCGATGACGGCTTGGTTGGCTCTGATCTCGTCGGGCGTGCCTTCGGCGATGATCGCGCCCTCGGCGAGAACGATGATCCGAGTGCACAGGCTCATCACAAACTCCATATTGTGCTCGATGACCACGAAGGTCGTGCCGTGCTCGGCATTGTAGGCGACGAGACGATCCTTGAGGCTACTGAGCATTGTCAGATTCACACCTCCCGCAGGCTCGTCGAGAAGCACGAGGCGCGGTCCCGCCATGAAAGCCATCGCCGCGTCGACGAGCTTTTGCTGACCGTAGGACAGCGACCCCGCCAACGTGTCGCGCAGATGCGTCAGACGGAAGAAGGCAATCAGTTGGTCGGCTGCCTGCGTCAGTCCCGCATCGGAACTGCCAAAGAGCCGCGACAGCATTGTGCCTTGATGTTCCTGTCCGGCCAGAATGATGTTGTCGAGTACGCTCATCCGCGGAAAGACCGACAATTGCTGGAACGTGCGCCCGACGCCGAGCTTGTTGAGTTCCGAGGCGCGAAGCCCCGACACATTGCGCCCATTGACCTCCACCGTACCGCCATCGGGCGGCAGCTGGCCAAGAATGCAGTTGAACAGCGTCGATTTGCCAGATCCGTTCGGCCCGATCAGCCCCAGGATTTCGCCCTGATGGACGTCGAACGACACATCACGCACGGCCTTGATGCCGCCGAAGCTCTTGTCGATGTTGCGAATGGCAAGAACAGGGTTTGTCATTTCAGCCGCGCTCCTTCGCTCATATCGCCGCGCAGCTGCGATTTGGGCCAGAACCGGTCGCGAACACGGCTCCAGATGCCCATCAGTCCAGCCGGCACGAAGACCAGCATCACAATGACAAGCCCCGAGTAGATGATGAGATAGTAGTCCTGGGTAAAGCGCAGGAACTCGGGAAGCAGAATGACAACGCCGGCACCCACGAAGGGACCAAAGAAGAAACCGGAACCACCGACCACGACCATTAGCAATATTTTCAGGGAGTGGACGAGCGCGAACGATCCGGGCTCGATGAACTGGACCAGCGGCGTGATCAGCGATCCCGCCAGCCCGCCATAGGTCGAGCCGATGGCGAAGGCGAGCAGGGTAATACGCCTTGTGTCGACGCCAAGGCTTTCGGCACGGATCGGATTTTCACGCAGCGCCTTGAAGGCCCGCCCCCAGGGCGAGCGGACGATGCCCCACATGAGGAGGCCCGACAGCACAGTCACACCCAGCGTGAAATAATAGAAATGAACCTGCTTCATCGTCTGGAAGAGACCGAAGTCGGGGCGCGGCATCCCCACCAGCCCGTAGCTTCCGCCTGTCAGCCATTCCTCATTGCGCAGCACGAGGAACACCAGCGTGTTGAAGGCCAGCGTCACGAAGGCCAGGAAGTGTCCCTTCACCCGAAGCGCCGGATAGCCCAGCGCGAGCCCGACGAAGAAGCAAAGAATGAGACCGAGCGGCATTGCCAACACCCAGTGCCAGCCCGCCAGTGTCAGCAGCGCGGTCGTGTAGGCCCCGATGGCCATGAACGAGGCCTGTGCCAGGGATATTTGACCGGCATAGCCAAGCGTCAGATTGAGCCCCATCGCGGCGATCGAGAAGATCAGCCACGAGGTGAGCACGTAGACGATGTAGTTGCCCTGTCCTATCGGCGCGAGGGCGGCCAGAATGATGAGCCCGAGAACGATCAGGATGCGCCTTGAACCGAGCATCAGACAGCCCTCCCTTCCGAGGTACCCATGATGCCCTGAGGCCGCACCAGGATGATCACGATGAGCAAGATCAGCGGCAGCGCCGCGCGGTATTCGGCGGTGATATAGGTCGCGACCAGATTGTCGAGAACGCCGATCAACAGGCCGCCGACGAGCGCGCCGCGGATTTGATTGAATCCCCCCACGATAGCGGCGATGAAGGCGATCAGGCCGAGCGTTTCACCGTTCGAGAATTTCGCGAGATAGACGGGCGTGATCAGATAGGCGGCCAGCGTGGCGAGCGCGGCATTGATCAGGAATGTGTAGAGGATCATTCGCTTGACGTTGACGCCGAGTATTTCCGCGACTGCCGGGTTTTGGGCGGTCGCCTGCATGGAGCGCCCCGTGCGTGTCCGGTTGAGAAACAGCGTCAGCAGCAAGACGATGCCGAGCGACAGCACCAGGTTCATGATGTCCTGCATCGACACCACGGCGCCGAAGATATTGATCGGGTCATGCGGCAGCAAGGCCGGAAACGGCTGCGCTTCCGCGCCGTAGAACACCTTCACGCTTTCCTTCAGGAAAATGCCCAACGCCATCGTCGCGATGATGAGCGTGACACCGCCATGCGGAAGAATCGGCTCGACGATCAGCTTCTTGAACAGGACGCCAAGGATGAGACACGAAGCGACCAGCCCGAAAAGCAGCGCACCCCACAAGGGCATCTGGAAATAGTGCAAACCGACAAGGACGAGGAAAGCCGGCACGACAACGAATTCGCCCTGAGCGAAATTCACCGTCTGTGCCGCCTGCCATACCAGCGTAAAGCCGATAGCGACGAGCGCGTAGATCGCGCCGGTCGCCAGGCCAGACATCAGGACCTGGAGAAACTGGGACATTTGAAGTCTTTCGCGTGAGACCGCGACGGCGAATTCGCCGCCGCGGCATATCGGGGATCAGTTGGCCGGCACAGTACCGATCACCACGGGCGCGCCATTCTTGACCTGCACCATGAAGCTCGGCCGGGACATTTCGCCACGATCATCCCAGCATGTATCGAGGAGCATCTTGGGATGGTCGGCGACGTTCAGGCAAAGATTCTTCATCTTTTCCGCGAACGCTTCGCCATCCAGTTTGCCAACCAGTTCCGTGACGTATTTGGTCGCCCAGGCTCCAACGTAACCCTTGATGGCGTCATGCGTCGGCTTGCGCTTGAACGTCGTCTCGAACTTTTCGGCAAAGGCGACGATGCCTTCAATATCGCCGGCAGTCGCGGTGACGCCGACATGGGCGATGGCCCCTTCCGCCGCCGGACCGGCAAGCTCGATCACCTTGGCTTCGGTCAACGTGACTTCGCCCACCAGCGGCATTGCAAGCCCCTGCTTCTTGGCTTCCAGCAAGAAGCGCGCCGACTCTTCCTGGTTCATGTAGACGAATACGGCTTCCGCACCGGACTCCTTCAGGCGCGAGACGTCCGCCGCATAGTCGGTCTGGGCCTGCTCGGAGGGAACATCGACGATGACCTCAATGCCGGCCTTTCCCATCTCTGCGACGAAGACGTCGTGACCGCCCTTGCCGAACTCGTTATTGACCCAGGCGACACCGACCTTCTTGGCTTTCAGCGTGTCGGTGAAATAGGGGGTCAGCGCGGGCACGCCCTTCTGCGAGCCTGAAGAGGTCCGGTAGACGAAGGGATTGCCCTTTTCGACGATACCAGGTGCCTCCGAACCAACAAATTGCGGGATGCTGTTTTGCTGCGCGACCAGCATGTTCACCATCGTAGAGCCTGAATAGATCGTACCGAGGATCGCGTAAGCGCCCTCATCGATGGCCTTTTGCACGAGGGCGCGGGAAACCTGGGGATCGGTTTGGGTGTCGTATTCCGTGACTTCGACCTGTTGCCCCAATATGCCGCCATCTTCATTGATCTCACCAACGGCGATCTTGATGCCGTCGCGCCAGTTCGTGCCTGCAGGCGCGCCAGGGCCGGAGAGCTCGGCGACCATGCCGATCTTGACGACGTCCTGCGCAGAGGCGCTGCCCATGACGGCAAGCATGGCAGTCGTCATCGCAAGGATTGTTTTCCGGTACATGTAAGTCCTCCCATAATCGGCAATCGGGCATCAGGCGCCGTCTCCTCCGCACGCCACCCATTCCCATCAATCTGTCAGGAGACGAAACTCAACGAACTCTTCCACCCCGTCCTGACCGTCCTCGCGCCCAGGAAGATAATCCACCAACGTTTCAGCGTGCGCCTCAAACATGCCCGCGCCCGTCATTGTCCGGCCGCTGTAAAGACAGGCGTCCAAGACTAGCTGCGATACCCTCGGCTTGATAATGGCACAAGCTACGAACTGGTGGGACTGCAAATTGTCGATTTCGATAGGTAGCGGATATTGAGACCGCATTCCCATCAAATACTCAGTCTTGGTCACCTAATCGGACATTGGTCTCAGTCGTACTGCGCTCAGCTGAGTTCTTGCGCCAGTCCGATGAGAAGCCCTTCAGGCCCGCGGATGTAGCAGAGCCGATACGCCTCCTTATACTGGACGACTTCGCCAACAAGCTGCGCGCCGCGATTGCGAAGCCTTTCGAGCGTTTCGTCGATATCGTCCACGGTAAACATGATGCGGAGGTAGCCCAGCGCGTTAACCGGGGCGTTCCTGTGATCTGCGACGACAGGCGGCGTAAGGAAACGGGAGAGCTCGAGCCGGCTGTGGCCGTCCGGTGTGCGCATCATGGCAATCTCGACATGCTGATCGCCAAGTCCAGTGACGCGTCCGGCCCATTCTCCCTCGATCGTGGCCCGCCCTTCGAGCTCAAGGCCGAGTTCGCGAAAGAAATCGACCGCCAAGCCGAGGTCTTCAACGACGATTCCTACATTGTCCATCCGCTTGAGCGCCATGTTTCCAATCTCCAAGGTGACATCGTGGCCGTAGGAAACCGCAAGTCCATGGCAGCGCGATGGCAGCAACCGCCAGGCTTCACCATGACCGGACTGTCTGGAAACGCCCCCAGATCGCCGCCGGCATTCTACTCAGTAGAATTGTCTTTCATTGATTGACATTATTTGCAGCATGTGAGACTTCACGCGGCGAGGATCGGGGAGGCTCATGCTCTATTTCAGCCTGGACGAATGCCGAGGTGCGCTCAGCGTTCACGCGGCCGCAGGGATCATCGATGAGACCTATCGCGCTATCGGCGAAGGTAAGGTCGAGGCATCACAGCCGTCGATGATGCGCATTGGCACCACGCCGCTGCGCCTTGGCGCCAAGGGCGCCGTCCTCAACCATCTCGATATCGCCGGCGTCCGGCTGACCTCGCGCGCTGCACCGCGGCTGATGCTGTGGTCGCTGGAGAGCGGCGAGCCGATCGCCTTCTTCGACGAAAGCGAGATGTACCGCTTTCGCACCGGCGTTTCCGCCGCTGTCGTTGCCCGCTACCTTTTGCAGGGTCGGTCGCTTCAACGCGCCGCTATCATTGGCGCGGGGCCGATCGCGCAGCAGATGGCCTCCGCCATTCACCAGTTGCTGCTGCCGTCCCGGATCGCCGTGACAGCGCGCAACCGCGCATCCGCCGAGCGCTTTGCAGCCGATGCCATGGCGCGTGGCGAACCGGTGGTGGTTGCCGACACGGTCATCGAAGCCACGCGCGATGCGCAGCTGATCATCACCATCACCAGCGCCAATGAGGTACTGGTGATGCCCGAGCATGTCAGCGCTGACGCCATCCTGTTGTCGATGGGCGGCGGTCTGGAAATTTCCCACGACGTCTGGAATTCCGCGTCCTGCCGCTTCGTCGATGACCTCTCCTACGCGTTGCATCAGGGCGATGCTGCCAATTGGATCAAGGCCGGGACGATCGATCGCGCCGCGTTCGAGGCAAGCCTCACCGGAACCATCGGTGATCTGGCGGCCGGCCGCGTGACTATCCCAGCCCGCGAAGGCCCGGTGATGGCCATCGTTCAAGGCACCACCGCGCTCGATATCGCCCTCGCCCATTCCATCTATCGCTCCCGAAGGCGTGTTCAGGAAAACCTATAAAGTATGCCCAGCCCATTTCTCGATCGCCTCTGCCAGGCCGTGCTCAAGCCCGATATTCTCGCCGACAATGCCAAGCGTGAGTTGATCATCCGCGCCGTTGCCGACACGCTGGCGGTGGCGGCTGCCGGTTTCCCGGAGCCGGTAACCCGCAACGTTCTCGCCGCTTATGGCGGCGATGGCGCGCTGTCCTGGTCGGGCGAGCCTTGCGAAAGCGTGGAAGCTGCAATCCTCGTCAATGGCGCGGCCTCGCATGCGCTCGATTTTGACGACGTCTATCTGGAAAGCATGGCGCATATCAGCACCGTGCTTCTGCCGGCCGTGCTGCGTCAGGGCGAGGATGATGCGGAAGAGGTCTTGGCTGCGTTCGCCGCGGGTCTGGTCGCCGCAAAGGCCGTCGCGCGCCGCATCGGTCAGGGTCACTATCACAAAGGCTGGCACGGCACCGGCACCATCGGCACCTTCGCTGCGGCTGCCGCATGCGGCCGTCTCGCCAAGCTCGACGCTGACCAGATGGCCAACGCCTTCGCGCTTGCCGCGTCGATGTCAGCTGGCCTCCAGGCGAATTTTTCAACCCAGACCAAACCGGTTCATGCGGGACTTGCCGCCTCGGCCGGCTACCGCGCAGCGCGCCTTGCCAAAGCAGGCGTAACCGGCTCGCGCACCATCTTTGCCGAGCGCGGTTACCCGACGCTGTACGGCGTTGGTGATGGCGAGGAAGAGCCCGGCGAGGATGCGTTCGACCTTCGTCCCGACATGATCTCGGTCAAGCTCTACCCATGCTGCTACGCCTCGCATCGCCTGGTCGCGATTGCGCTTGATGCGCGCGCTGCCATTGGCGCGTCGATTGCAGATGCGGGTGTGCGTTACACGCTGAAACTGCCGGCCGGCAGCATCAGCCTTCTCAAACACCGCCGTCCAAAAGACAGCATGCAGGCGAAATTCTCGCCGACCTACCCGGTCGCCGTAGCGCTTCTTCGCGGCACGCCGACGCTGGCGGATTTTGCTGACGCGGCGGTTGGCGATGCGGAGGTGTCCGCCATTATCGACCGGCTCGACATCGTCGAAGACGATTCCTGCCCAAGCGGTGGCGACATCGAGTTCGGCACCGTCACGTTGACGGTCGCCCTGCCGGGCGAGGCTCCGCGTGAATTCACCCGCTCAGCACTGCCGGGCTCGCCGCTTGATCCGCCGGCAGCGTCAGCGCTGCGCGACAAGTTTGCCGGCTGTCTGCACATCTACGAGACCGCCACCCGTTCCGCCTTCCCGATGTTGGAGCGTGCGCGCGGCCTTGGCCTCGAACAATGGTTCTCGCGCTGAGACGCGCACCGCCCCCTTCTTGCCTATGATTATGGAGTAAAGCCTTGAGCGTACAAATGATCGATCTCGTCCGGATGCTGCGCACGCCGCTGGAGCTGAATTGCAAGCCGGGCGACAAGATCCTCATCATCACCGACACCGCGATCGACCCAATCGTCTGGCAGGCTTTCGCCGCTGCAGCCGGAACCATGAACATCGAATACACGGTCGCGTTGATGTCGCCGCGCGCAACCCATGCGCTCAATCCGACCAGTGCCATCTGCACCGCAGCCAAGGATCCGGGGACCGATCTCGTCGTCTACCTCACCAGCACCGCGCTGGCGCACTCGCCGCTGAACGCGGACCTGCTCGATATCGGCAAGCGTCACCTTTTGATGGAAGAGCTGACCCCCGCGATGCTGCATCCGGACGGCCCGGCTGGTGCCGACTATCCGGCGATAAACGTTCTCGGCAAGAAGGTTGAAAAGATCTTCACCGAAGGAAAGACCATCCGCGTCACGTGCCCGAACGGCACCGATCTCACCGCCAGCATCGAAGGCCGCCCTGGCCGCGCCATTACCGGAACCGTCTTCAAGATGCGTGACAATGGCGGCGGCGGCTGCGCCTTCCCCGATGGCGAGACGCACATCTGCCCGGTCGAGGGCACCGGCGAAGGCCGCGTCGTATTCGACCTGACCGCGCACTCGGTCGGCGCGCTGAAAGAGCACCTCATCCTGACCATCGAAAAGGGTTTTGTCACCAAGATCGAGGGCGGCGCACAGGCAGAAGTCTGGCGCAACATTCTCGAGACGCATGGCGACGCCGGCAGCTTCAACGCCCCGGCCGAGATCGCGCTGGGTCTGAATCCGAAGGTCAAGCCGATCGGTTCGATGCGTACCGACAAGAAGATGTACGGCACCGCGCATATCGGCATGGGCGACACAATCACGCTCGGCGGCACCTGCCACGCCAAGCTGCGCCTCGAAGGCGTCATCTCGAAGCCGGAGATCTCGGTCGACGGCATCATGGTTTCGAGCCAGGGCAAGATCCTGGTCGACTGAATTCGACCCGAAGAACCGGAAGCACGAGGGCCATAGCGTGCTTCCAAACAACGACTCACAAGGAGGAAATTCCAAATGACACGTAGGTTGATTGTAAGCCTTGCTGCAGGCGCCGCAGCTCTTTATGTCTCAGCTACGGCTGCCAACGCAGAGTCGGTCACGCTGACGCTCGCACACCAGTATCCCGCAACGCAGCCGATTGGCGATGGCTACAATCTGTGGGCCAAGCGCGTCGAGGAACTGAGCAACGGCGACATCGCGGTTCGCGTGTTCCCGGGCAGCACCCTGATCGGCTCGGACGAGTCGTTCACGGCGGTTTCATCGGGTTCGGTCAGCGCATCGAACATGATCGGTGGCTTCCAGGCTGGCGACATTCCGGAGCTGGCATCGATCACCATGCCGTTCCTGTTCGATGACTACGGTCACTATAAGCGCGCGGTTGATGGCGGCCTGCGTGAGTTGGCTGCTGGCTGGTACGAAGCCAAGAACATCAAGCTGCTCTCCTTCTTCCCCAAGGGAAATGATCAGGTCTTCCACAAGTCGAAGTTCCTGATGACGCCGGAAGACTTCGTTGGCGCGCAGATCCGCGGCGTTGGCGGTGTATCTGACGACGTTCTGCGCGCCCTGGGTGCAAACGTTGTTCGCCTGCCCACCACTGAAGTGACGCAGGGCCTGCAGCGTGGCGTGGTTGACGGCATCGTCACCAATTGCGTCGCCCACATCGGCCGCTCTTGGCACGAGCAGTCGCCTTACGCGTCGATCGTGTCGCTCAAGAACGACATTGAAGGTCTTGGCCTCAACCTCGACGTCTGGAAGGGCCTGAGCGAAGCACAGCAGAAAATCCTTATGGACGCTGCAGCAGAGATGGAAGCGTTCGAGTGGGACCTGATGGAACGCGTCGAGTCCAAGGACTGCTTCGCCGACTGGGCCGAGCGCAAGGTCAACGTGCAAGTGACGACGCCTGAGCAGAAGGAAGCGCTGAAGGCCAAAGTTGCGTCGGTTTACGACGACTACAAGGCAAAGCTCCCGATCATCGAGGACGTCCGCAAGATCGTAGAAGCCGCTCGCTAAGTCGCGAACAGACGACGAGGGAACTCCAATGTCTCATAACACCGGTCCTTCCGACGACTCGACAGAGCCGGTCGGCAACAATCCGCTGGAAAAGCTGGCCAAAGCGGCAGTCCATGTCGCGGCGATCATTCTGCAGATTGCGGCGGTCGCCCTCGTCGTCAACGCCTTCTACCGATACACGGTGGGGGGCGGCTTTTCCGTGATCGACGAAGGTACACGCTTCTCGCTTTTGATCGTGGTCTTCCTCGGCCTTGCCGGCACGCACATCGTTGGTGGTCACGTCAAGGTTGACCTGTTGCTGTCTGCTTTACCCAGGCGCGCCATGTCGCTTATCAACGGCTATCTGGTGCCGGTGGCAAGCATGCTGTTTCTCGGCATGCTTGGCTGGTCGGGCTGGGCCGCTACCGTTCAGATGTACAAGCAGGGGACCACGACCCCGAGCCAACCGTACATCACGATGTGGCCGATCAATGCCGTCATTCCGTTCGGCTGCGGGCTCCTCATTCTCATCCTTCTGCTTCATCTCCTGCGGCGAATTTCACGGGCATTGTCCCGCGATGTAAGCGCGCAAGACTGATCGCCATCCGGGAGATACAATCATGAACCTCGGCATTACCGCCGGCCTCGTCACGGCCGGACTTCTCGCCCTGCTCCTCCTCGGCATTCCGATCGCGTATGTTCTCGGCATGACCGGCATTTTCGGCCTCTATTCGGCCACCGGCGGCACAAGCGCATGGATGTCGCTGACGTCCGGTGCGGCGCTGCACCTGTCGAGCTCGAGTCTTCTGGCGATCCCGCTCTTCATGCTGATGAGCGCCTACATCACCGAAAGTGGCATGGGGCCGAAGCTTCTCGACTTCACCGACAAGTGGTTCTCGAAGATGCCTGGCGCACTTTACAGTGCTGCGCTGGCTGCCTGCGGCGTCTTCTCGACGCTGTCTGGTTCCAGCGTTGCGACGGCTGGTGCCATCGGCGGCGTCGTCATCCCCGAATTCAAGCGGCGTGGGCTCAACGTCAAGCGCGGCATGGGCGCAGTCGCGGCCGGTGGCACGCTCGGCGTTCTCATCCCGCCAAGCACGGCGTTCATTATCTATGGCGAGTTGACCGAGACCTCGGTTGCGCGTCTGTTCATGGCCGGCATTGTGCCAGGCATCGCTGTCCTCTCCGTGTTCATCATCTACACGACGATCGTGTCCCACGCTGAAGAGCGCAAGGCGCCACCGATCGACGCGCCGGATGTGACCTGGGTCGAACGCTGGGCGTCTCTGCGCCAGATCTGGTCAGCGATCGTGCTGATGGTGGCGGTTCTCGGTGGCATTTTCTTCGGTGTCGTCACGCCGACCGAAGCTGCGGCGCTCGGCGCATTGTCAGCCATGCTGATCGGCGTTTACGTCCTGAAAGGCCTCACCTGGAAGGGCGTCCACAAGGCGGCCGTCCGCTCGATCTATTCGATCACGATGATCGGCACGATCCTGTTGGGTGGCCTTATCCTTGGTCGCGCCGTCACCATGCTCGGCATCTCGCAGGGCCTCGTCGACCTTATCCAGGGCACCGGCCAGCCTGGCTGGATGATCATCATGTGGATCATGCTGCTGTTGTTGTTCCTTGGCATGTTCCTCGATGGCGCAGCCATGACGGTCATCACCATTCCGCTCCTGTTTCCGGTGATTTCGTCCTATGGCTATGATCCGGTGTGGTTTGCGATCGTCTTCGTGGTGAACACCGAAATTGGGCTGTTGACCCCGCCGGTTGGCATGAACCTTTTCGTCGTGAAAGCAATTTCAGGAGAACCCATGATCGACGTGGTCAAGGGAGCCCTGCCCTACACGCTCCTGCTGACACTGATGCTTGTGGTCCTTATCGTGTTCCCCCAGATCACCCTGTGGCTGCCCGATCTCTTGATGGGCCCACGCTGATTGCTTGACATCACCTTGCCGCCCCTCAACAAGGGGCGGCAGATCACGCTCGCGCAACGCAGGTTTCCGTATGACTAAGAAGGACGCTGCCCGTCTTGACGGGCCAATCGTTCGTTGCCTGAAACTCATACGTTTGCTGGCAGAGATAGATACCGACATCTCGGTCAAGGACGCGGCCAGCCATCTCGATCTGCCTGCGAGTACCACGCATCGTCTGCTGCGCTTGCTGATGCAAGAAGGGATGGTGGCCAAGGACCCGAAAACCTCGCGCTATCGCCCTGGCATCGATCTGGAACGGATTGGTACGCTGCTGAGCTACAAGAAGGGCTTCAAGGATCTCACCCTTCCCTATCTTCAGAAGATCGCCGATGCATGCGGCGAAGCCTGCATGTTCGTCGCCTATCTGCCGGCCACGCATCAGGTCAGCCTGATGGCAGCGATCAATGCGCTGCATCCGCTCCGCTACGATATGGATCTTTACGTTCCGCATACCGTGCTGTGGGGTGCAACCGGTCGCTCGATCCTCGCATTTCTACCCGAGGAGCAGCAAAAAACGATCGTTGCGACTGCGGTCCCCTCTCCCACGACAGGTGCGCCCGTCCCAACCTGGGAAAACCTGAAGGCCGAATTCGATGCCATCAAATCGCGCGGCTACGTGCTGACCCGAAGCCAGAAAGTGAGCGGCGCGATTGGCATCGGCGCTCCGATCCGGAACGGTGCCAGCGACGTAATTGGCAGCTTTTGCATCACCGTGCCGGAGATCCGGTTCGATGCTGCAAAGGAAGCCATGCTGGCCGATCTTCTGATGAACCAGGCCGCTGATTTCAGCACGTCGATAGGCTATCGCGGACGCTGA
>JBEBXE010000038.1:0-16180 GCA_040391705.1 Aerobium aerolatum | reverse complement strand
ATGTCGCGATCATGGCACGCGATGCAGCCGCGCTCGACTATGCGCTGACGTTGGCAGGCAGCGAAGCGCTGCGTGCGCCGGGCGACGTGCCACTGGCAGCCGGAACGCTGATGATCGGCATCCCGGAATGGGCCGATCAGGCCGACGAAGCGCAGCTGGCCGCCTTCAGGCAGGCCCATGTCGTGCCCGAAGGCTATGTCATCGCGACCTACGCTTCCATCCAGATCGCGGCGCAAGCTCAGCGCGCGGCGGCCAGTAACGGTAGCTCGCCAGCCGACACGCTGGCGAACACCACCTTCGACACGCTGGCTGGTCCGATGAGTTTCAACGCTCAGGGCGACCTGGCTCAAAACCCGTTCCGCCTGCTTCGCTATGATGGCGTCCGTTTCCTTCCGATCGAGTAGAATCATGCCTTACATCTCCGGACCACGAAATCTCATCACCGATGTGGCGGGCTTGCGCGTCGGTAATGCGCAAGACGACACCATCAAGAGCGGCGTCACGGTCATCCTCCCCGACGCGCCGGTGGTGGCCGGGGTGCAGGTGCTGGGCGGCTCGCCAGGCAGCCGCGAGACGGATGCGCTGGAGCCGCACAACTCGCTTCACGCGATCCATGCGGTGGTGTTGTCGGGCGGCTCGGCGTTCGGGCTCGACGCCGCCTCCGGCGTGCAGGCGGCGTTGCGCGAGGACGGCGTCGGTGTCGAGGTGCGCGGCCACCGCGTGCCGATCGTGCCGTCGGCAATCCTGTTCGATCTCATCAATGGCGGCGACAAGGACTGGGGGCGCTATCCGCCCTACCGCGAACTCGGCTACACCGCCGCGCGCAATGCCACGCATGATTTTGCGCTCGGCACCATCGGCGCCGGCACCGGCGCGCTGTCGTCAGGTTTGAAAGGGGGACTTGGCTCCGCCTCGACGGTGCTGAAAAGCGGCGTCACCGTCGGCGCATTGGCAGCCGCCAACCCGCTCGGCTCCACCACCATCGCCCACAGCGCCCATTTCTGGGCCGCACCGTTCGAACTCGGCGATGAGTTCGGCGGCCTCGGCCTGCCCGCGCCGATGCCGGACGACGCAGCCGCGATCCGCTGGAAATTTGAGGAGATGGCGCGCGCCGCCGGCAACACCACCATCGCAGTCATCGCCACCGACGCGATCCTGACCAAGGCGGCAGCCAAACGGCTGGCGATTGCCGCCCATGACGGTTTCACCCGCGCCATCTGGCCGTCGCACACGCAGGGCGACGGCGATCTGGTGTTTGCACTCGCCACCGGTGCCAGCGGCATCGAGCTGGACGAGATGGCCATTCTCGAACTGCACGCGATGGCAGGCACCACCATGGCGCGCGCCATTGCACGCGGTATCTATGCCGCAACCCCTGCCCCACGCGACCTGATGCCGGTCTGGTCGTCACGGCGCTAGAGCGTCTTACGCCGGCCATCTTCGCTGTCCAATTTTGCCGCATATTTGATTGAGGAATACCGTCGCTATGAAAGCCATTGCCGCAGCTTTTGCCCTTGCCACAGCAGCCGTCGTCACCGTTCCGGCGCTGGCGGGCGACGCTGCCGAACTGAACATTCTCGGCTTTTCCGCCGATGGCCACGTCTTCGCCTTCGAGGAGTTCGGCATCCAGGACGGATCCGGCTTTCCCTATGCCAACCGCTATTACATCGACACCAGCAGCGACCAGTTCCTGCCGGGAACCCCGATCCGGGTGCGCATCGACGACGAAGCGGCAACCCTCGATCTGGCCCGCCAGCAGGCCCGCGAGCGCGGCGAGACGATCGTTGCCAGCGCGACGCTGGCTGCCAATCGCGGTTTTTCCGCTGGCTCGAAGCCGGTGACGCAGATGTCGGGCGACCCACACCACATGGCGGTCAACCCGCGACCGGTGTTCCCGCCGATCGACCCAGCGCTCGAACTGCGGCTCGAGGAAGTCAACCTGCAAGGGGCGGAGTATTGTACCGATTTCGGCCCCACCAAAGGCTACCGGCTGACGCGCCTCGGCGTGCAGGCGGGCGAACAGGCAGTGCTGCTGCATGAGGACACAACCCTGCCCGCCAGCCGCAATTGCGCGCTCGGCTACAGCATCGGTGCGGTGCAAACCTTCTTCCCGCAAGGCGGCGCGCCGGTCTATGCCGTGCTGATTTCGGTGCGCTCGCGGGGCTTCGAAGGCCCCGACCACCGCTGGATTGCGGTACCGGGGCGCTTTTAGGCGCGTCTTGCGTTGAGGAATCCGCCCGTCTCTGTTAGGGAGCCGCCATCTATCCCCCATGCAGTCAGGATAAGCTCATGATCCCGCGCTACTCGCGACCCGAAATGGTTTCCATCTGGTCGCAGGAAACCAAATTCAGGATCTGGTTTGAGATCGAGGCCCATGCCTGCGATGCCCTCGCAGACCTCGGCGTGATCCCGAAGGAAGCGGCCAAGACCATCTGGGAGCGCGGCGGCGCCGCCACGTTCAATGTCGAGCGCATCGACGAGATCGAGCGCGAGACCAAGCATGACGTCATCGCCTTCCTCACCCATCTGGCCGAGTTCGTTGGTCCTGACTCCCGCTTCATCCATCAGGGCATGACCTCGTCCGACGTGCTGGACACCTGCTTCTCGGTCCAGCTGGTGCGCGCGTCCGACCTGCTGCTTGCCGACATCGACGGGCTTCTGGCAGCGCTGAAGAAGCGCGCTTTCGAGCACAAGGACACCGTCACCATCGGCCGCAGCCACGGCATCCATGCCGAGCCGACGACGTTCGGCGTCAAGCTGGCGCAGGCCTATGCCGAGTTCGAGCGCTGCCGCGCCCGCCTCGTGCACGCCCGCGAGGAAATCGCCACCTGCGCAATTTCTGGCGCGGTCGGCACATTTGCCAATATCGACCCGCATGTCGAGGAACATGTCGCCGCCAAGCTCGGCCTCAAGCCGGAGCCAGTGTCGACGCAGGTGATCCCGCGCGACCGTCACGCGATGTTCTTTGCCACGCTCGGCGTCATCGCCTCGTCGATCGAACGGGTTGCGACGGAAATCCGTCACCTGCAGCGCACCGAAGTGCTGGAAGCCGAAGAGTACTTCTCGCCCGGCCAGAAGGGCTCGTCGGCAATGCCGCACAAGCGCAACCCGGTGCTGACCGAAAACCTCACCGGTCTGGCGCGTCTGGTGCGCGGCATGGCGTTGCCGGCAATGGAAAACGTGGCGCTGTGGCACGAGCGCGACATCTCGCATTCGTCGGTCGAGCGCATGATCGGCCCTGACGCCACCGTGACGCTCGATTTCGCGCTCGCCCGCCTGACGCTGGTGATCGAGAAGCTGGTCGTCTACCCGCAGAACATGCTCAACAACATGAACAAGTTCCGTGGCCTGATCCACTCGCAGCGCGTGCTTTTGGCGCTGACGCAGGCCGGCGTCTCGCGCGAGGATTCGTACAGCCTCGTGCAGCGCAATGCGATGAAGGTGTGGGAAAAGGGCGCCGACTTCCTCGAGGAGTTGCTGGCCGACACCGACGTGCGCGCAGCCCTGAGCGAAGAACAGTTGCGTGAAAAGTTCGACCTTGGCTATCACACCAAGCATGTCGACACGATCTTCAAGCGGGTGTTTGGCGCGGTGTAAACCGCCCGCCTTGCTCTGAAACAGAAAACCCGGCCGGATTTCTCCGCGCCGGGTTTTGTTTTTTCGGTCAGGCCTTGGCAGCCAGCACCCGGATTTCGGTGCCCCACGGATCGCTCGACACGCTATCCGACGTGGCGTTCTTCGAGGCGAACTCGACGAAGCCCAGCCCGGTGCGGTCGGTGGCGCGGGGGCCAGAGCCCTTGCTGTGCCAGGTATTGGCGCCGATGTGGTGGTGATAGCCACCCGACGACAGGAACACCGCCTGGTCGCCATAGTGCAGCATGGTGTCAAACCCCTGGGCGTCATTCCACCACTGCTCGGCCTCCTTGACGTTGCCGACACGCATGTGAACGTGACCGATGACGCTGTTGTCGGGAATGCCCGTCCAGCGTTCGCCTTCGCCGATCTCACCCATCAGGGTTTCGAAGTTGATGCGGCTGTTTTCCATGTGAACCGACGGTCCATTGAAGCGCCAGCTTGCCTGCGGGCGGTCGACATAGACTTCGATGCCGTTGCCTTCCGGATCGGTCAGGTACATCGCCTCGCTGACGGCATGATCGGCTGCGCCCTCGAGCGGGACACCTGCCTCACTGATATGTTGTGCCCACAGCCCCAGATCCTTGCGCTCCGGCAGCAGGAAGGCGGTGTGGTACAGGCCGGCGCTGCGCGGATCGTCTTCACGGAAGGCTGACGAGCCTTCGATCTCGAGAATTTCACGGCCACCCGCGCCCAGCCCGATCACCGCGCCGTCGCGACGCAGTTCCTGCAGGCCCAGCACGCGCTTGTAGTAGTCGGCCAGTTGGTTGGCATCGCGCGCCCTGAGGCCGACGCGCCCAATGCTGACCGGCGTCTGGGCGGCAAAAGGAAACTTGTCCATCGTCTTCTCCTTGTGGACGCGCGGTTGCGCCGTCCGTCACCTTGCGCCTGTCTCGCAGCACGCACAGGCAATCATCATCTGTGCTTAAGATTGGCGGATGATTGTCAAATGACAAGAATAGTTTCGGCGACACGTCGTTCACAAAATGGAAACGGTTGCACGCAGCGCGTTCCGTCGCTACATGCGCGGCCATGAAGGTCAAAGACACAGATATCCTCATCATTCCCGGCTACACCAATTCTGGCCCGAACCATTGGCAGACGCGGTGGCAGCAGAAGCTGTCGACCGCGCGGCGCGTGGAACAGGCGGAATGGTCCAAACCCGTTCGCCAGGACTGGGTCGCCAATGTCGTGCGTGCCATTGAGGAAGCCGAAAAGCCGGTGGTGCTGATCGCGCATTCGCTCGGCATCCCGACGGCAATCCACGCCGTACGCGAGGCTGGCAAGCCGATTGCGGGGGCGTTTCTGGTCGCCCCGCCGGATGTCGCCAATCCGAAAATCCGGCCAAAGCACCTGATGACGTTCGGCCCCTACCCGCGTGACACGCTGGCCTTTCCGTCGATGACCATCGCCAGCCGCAACGATCCGTTCTGCGCCTTCGAGGTCGCCGAGGACATTGCGGCTGCGTGGGGATCGCAGTTCATCGACGCCGGCGAAGCGGGCCACATCAATGAAGAATCCGGCCACGGTCCATGGCCCGAAGGCACGATGACCTTCGCCAGCTTCCTGTCGAAGCTGTGAGAGACGACTGACCTAAATCGACGCCCTCGCTGCATCCAGCAGGGCGGTTGCGCCCAAATTCATGTAGCGTTGCTCGTTGCCCATGGCGACCAGACGATATCCCATGGCGACGTATCGCCCGACGAGCGCCGGATCGATGACGTAGATTCCGGCATGCTTGCCGTGTACCTGCGCGCGTTGCGCCACATGCGCGATCGCCTGCATCATGTCTTCGAGGCTCGGATTGACGGCGGCGCCGTTGGTCCAGGCGATGGAAAAATCGGACGGCCCGACGAAAACGCCGTCGATGCCGGGTTCGGCAAGGATTTCGTCGACGCTCTCCAGCGCCTCCCTCGTCTCGATCATTGCAAAGGACAGCGTGTTGCGGTTGGCTTCCTCCAGCCAGGCGCTCGCGTCGCCGCCAAATCGCGCCCGCGACATGGCCAGATGTGGCCCCCACGAGCGCTTGCCGACCGGTGGATACTTGACCGCCTGCGCAAAGGCTCTGGCGTCGGCCACCGAATTCACCATCGGCGCGATGATAGCCTGCGCGCCATAATCCAGCGCCCGGCTCGCCATGTCGAAGCGGTCAACCGGCAGCCGGACAAGTCCCGGCTTGCCCGCTGCGACAATTGCCCCCAGGCATCGCATCACGCTGTCTTCGTGATGTCCGCCATGCTGCATGTCGAGGCTGACACCGTCAAACGGCGTTGCCGCCAGCGTCTCGGCATTCATCGAATCGGGTATCGCCGACCACGCTGCGAACACGGTTTCGCCAGCCCTGAGGCGTTCAGCAAGCAACATGTCGATCCCTCTCCGTTTCGGCTTCCGGCATTCAACCGGACAATTCTTCGTCATCAAACAAAAAACCGCCCATCACGGGCGGCTTTTCGTTCTAATCCCGTCGTGGATCAGCCGTTCTTGATCTGTGTGATCGCTTCCGACATCAGTTCTTCCATCGTGCGACGGATCTGGTGCTCCGACTGATGCACGCCGGCGGCTTCGAAATCGCCGTGCACCTTGCGGAACACGTCATCGTCGCCTGCCTCGATGAAATCGGCCTTCACGACTTCCAGGGCGTAAGCATCGGCGTCGGCACCGGATTTCCCGAGCTTTTCTGCGGCCCACAGGCCAAGAAGCTTGTTGCGGCGCGCAATCGCCTTGAACTTCAGTTCCTCGTCGTGAGCGAACTTGTTTTCGAAAGCGTCCTTACGATCGTCCATGCTGGCCATATAAATCAACCTCCGGTTGGTGGAGCAGTTTGCGGCAAGCAATAACCATCACGCTGCGCAAATGCGATCTTTCAATTCTATCGTGAGAACATGACGCTGGAAACCTCGAAGGCGACGTCTGTCCTCGCGAATCCTTGCCCCCGAACGGGGACGCGCCCAGAAACCAAATGCCTGATGCGCGGTCAATATCCCTCTCTTGTCGTACGGAAACCGCATTTACGGTTGAATAGGCTGGAACGGTTCCAATTGCCGATTGAGCAAACGCCTCGTTTGCGCTAGAGGACGCGCGAGAATCCAGTTGCCGGCTTTAAGCAGCGCCAAAAGGAGCTAGGCGCAAATTCCGCTCCCAAGATCCAGAGATTGCCATGAACCGTCGCCGTCGCATTTATGAAGGCAAGGCAAAGATCCTTTACGAAGGACCCGAGCCTGGCACCCTGATCCAGTTCTTCAAGGATGACGCCACCGCGTTCAACAAGAAGAAACACGAAGTTATCGATGGAAAGGGCGTGCTCAACAATCGCATTTCCGAGCACATCTTCACCCACCTCAACCGGATGGGCATTCCGACCCACTTCATCCGCCGGCTCAACATGCGTGAGCAGCTGATCAAGGAAGTCGAGATGATCCCGCTGGAGATCGTCGTGCGCAACATCGCCGCCGGCTCGCTCGCCAAGCGTCTCGGCCTCGAAGAAGGCACCGTGCTGCCGCGTTCGATCATCGAGTTCTACTACAAGGCCGACGCGCTGGACGACCCGATGGTCTCCGAAGAGCACGTCACCGCGTTCGGTTGGGCCTCGCCGCAGGAAATCGACGACATCATGGCGCTCGCCATCCGCGTCAACGACTTCCTGTCGGGCATGTTCCTCGGCGCCGGCATCCAGCTCGTCGACTTCAAAATCGAGTGCGGCCGCCTGTTTGAAGGCGACATGATGCGCATCGTCGTCGCCGACGAGATCTCGCCGGATTCGTGCCGTCTGTGGGACGTCGCCACCAACGAGAAGCTCGACAAGGACCGGTTCCGTCGTGACATGGGCGGCCTCGTTGAAGCCTACCAGGAAGTCGCGCGCCGCCTCGGCATCATGAACGAGAACGAACCGCCGCGTCCGGCTGGTCCCGTGCTCGTCTCGTCGAAGCCCGACAACGGCAGCGTCCACTAAAAAAAACTCCGGCGGCGAGGTGAAAACCTCGCCGCTCTCGCTCTTGCCATCAACTTCTGCCCGGACTCAGGTGATTATGATCAAGGCTCGCGTAACCGTCACGCTCAAGAACGGCGTTCTCGACCCGCAAGGAAAAGCCATCGAAGGCGCACTCGGTGCGCTCGGCTTCGCTGGCGTCGGATCCGTGCGTCAGGGCAAGGTGTTCGACGTCCAGCTCGAGACGACAGACACGGCGCAGGCCGAGGCTGACCTCAAGGCGATGTGCGAGAAGCTGCTCGCCAACACCGTGATCGAAAATTACCAGGTGGAGATAGTCTGACGTGAAATCGGCGGTTGTTCTCCTCCCCGGCCTGAACCGTGACCGCGACATGATCGCGGCGCTGACCAAGATCGGCGGCAAGCCGCCGGTCACCGTCTGGCAGACAGACACGGAAATCCCTGATGTCGACCTCATCGTCATCCCCGGCGGCTTTTCCTTTGGCGACTATCTGCGCTGTGGCGCGATTGCCGCGCGCATGCCGGTCATGCGTGCCGTCGCCGAAAAGGCCGCACAGGGCGTCAAGGTGATGGGCGTCTGCAACGGCTTCCAGATCCTGCTCGAAGCCGGGCTCCTGCCCGGCGCGCTGATGCGCAATTCCTCGCTCAAATTCGTCTGCCGCGAAGTGAAGCTCGAAGTCGCCAATGCTGCGACCGCATTCACCGGCGGCTACCAGCAGGGCCAGGTCATTCGCTGCCCGGTCGCTCACCACGACGGCAATTATTTTGCCGACGCCGAAACGCTGGCGCGCGTCGAAGGCGATGGCCGGGTGGTCTTCCGCTATGCCGACGGTACCAATCCCAACGGCTCGATCAACGACATTGCCGGCATCATCAACGAGACCGGCAACGTGCTCGGCCTGATGCCGCATCCGGAAAACCTGATCGAATCGGCCCATGGCGGCACCGATGGACGCGCGCTGTTCGAAAGCGTCCTGGGAGTTGCCGCATGAAGCGCCTCTCCGCCGCACTTAGCGTGGCGGGATTGTCTGCGCTTCTGGCCGCCTGCCAGTCTCCAGCCGTCACGCCGTCTGCCCCCGTATCGGGCGGCAGCAAGAGCGCGGCGCTGCGCAACATGGAGCAGGTGGCCACGGCGGCCTACCGCTGCTGGTTTTCCAGCAACGATCCAGAATTTCGCGGTTACAGCTTTGCCAACGAGCTGAACTCCTTCACCGGGCGTCCGCGCTTCCTGTTGGTGCCAAAGGGCAACTACGGCGGCAGGCCCCTGCTTGTCGTTCAGGCCGAAGGGTCGGCAGGCGCGGTGACGTCTTTCGGCCCTATGACGAGCGGGCCGTCCGGCGCGCGCGTTTCGGCTGACCTCAACCGCTGGTCTTCGGGCAACACGGCTTGCAGCGGCAACGCCTGATTTTTCGGAACAAGAGATGACGATTTCCAACACCGTTCCCATCACAGACGACCTGATTGCTTCGCATGGCCTCAAGCCGGACGAATATCAGCGCATCCTCGGCCTGATCGGTCGCGAGCCGACCTACACCGAACTCGGCATTTTCTCGGCGATGTGGAACGAGCACTGCTCCTACAAATCGTCGAAGAAGTGGCTGCGCACGCTGCCGACCACCGGTCCGCGCGTCATCCAGGGCCCGGGTGAAAACGCCGGCGTCGTCGACATCGGCGACGGACAGGCCGTGGTCTTCAAGATGGAGAGCCACAACCACCCGTCCTATATCGAGCCCTATCAGGGCGCGGCGACCGGCGTCGGCGGCATCTTGCGCGACGTGTTCACCATGGGCGCGCGGCCGATCGCGGCGATGAACGCGCTGCGCTTCGGCGAGCCCGACCATCCCAAGACCCGGCATCTGGTGGCCGGCGTGGTTTCCGGTGTCGGGGGCTACGGCAACTCCTTCGGCGTGCCGACCGTTGGCGGCGAGGTGAATTTCGACGCCCGCTACAACGGCAACATCCTCGTCAACGCCTTCGCAGCCGGCCTCGCGAAGACCGACGGCATCTTCCTCTCACAGGCGAAGGGCGTCGGCCTGCCGGTCGTCTATCTCGGCGCCAAGACCGGCCGCGACGGCGTCGGCGGCGCGACCATGGCCTCGGCCGAGTTCGACGATTCCATCGAGGAAAAGCGTCCCACCGTGCAGGTGGGCGACCCCTTCACGGAAAAGTGCCTGCTGGAGGCCTGTCTGGAGCTGATGGCGTCCGGCGCGGTCATCGCCATTCAGGATATGGGCGCTGCCGGCCTCACCTGCTCGGCCGTCGAGATGGGCGCCAAGGGCGACCTCGGCATCGAGCTCGACCTCGACAAGGTGCCGGTGCGCGAAGAGCGCATGTCGGCCTACGAGATGATGCTGTCGGAAAGCCAGGAGCGCATGCTCATGGTGCTGCGTCCCGAGCAGGAGCAGGAAGCCGAAGCGATCTTCCACAAATGGGGCCTCGACTTCGCAATCGTCGGCGTCACCACCGACGATCTGCGGTTCCGCGTCTTCCATCAGGGCGAGGAAGTCGCCAACCTGCCGATCAAGGAACTGGGCGACGAAGCGCCGGAATATGACCGTCCGTGGATCGAGCCCAAGGTGCCCGCCGCGTTGGCGCGCGCCGATGTGCCGGACATGGACGTCGCCGACGCGCTGGTAAAGCTGCTCGACACGCCGAACATGTCGTCGCGCCGTTGGGTGTGGGAGCAGTACGACACGCTGATCCAGGGCAATTCGCTGCAACTGCCGGGCGGCGATGCCGGCGTCATCCGCGTCGAAGGCCACGCCACCAAGGCGCTCGCCTTCTCGTCTGACGTCAACCCGCGCTATTGCGAGGCCGACCCGTTCGAAGGTGGCAAGCAGGCGGTCGCCGAATGCTGGCGTAACCTGACCGCGACCGGCGCGCTGCCGCTGGCGGCCACCGACAACCTCAATTTCGGCAATCCCGAGCGCCCGGAAATCATGGGCCAGCTGGTGTTCGCCATCAAGGGCATCGGCGAAGCCTGCCGCGCGCTCGACTTCCCGATCGTCTCCGGCAACGTCTCGCTCTACAACGAGACCAACGGCCAGGGCATTCTGCCGACCCCGACCATCGGCGGCGTCGGCCTGATCGACGACTGGGCGCAGATGGCGCGGGTACGCTTTGCCGCGGAAGACGAGGTGATTCTCCTCGTCGGCGGCCCGGCCACGCTCGGAACCCATCTTGGCCAGTCCGCCTATCTGCGCGACCTGCATGGCCGCAGCGAAGGCCCTGCCCCGCATGTCGATCTCGTCCATGAAAAGAAGGTCGGCGACTTCGTCCGCAACCTGATTCGTTCGGGCGTTGCCACTGCTGTGCATGACTGCTCCGACGGCGGCCTCGGCATTGCCGTTGCCGAAATGGCGATGGCGTCGGGAATTGGCGCGACGATCACGCTGGCCGACGATTCGGACGCCATTGCAGCGCTGTTTGGCGAAGATCAGGGCCGTTACGTCGTCACGCTGACGAAGGAAGCAGCCGACCGTCTCGCAGCGATCGACGGCGTCAGCATCGCCCGTATCGGCACCACCGGCGGCTCATCCTTGAAGCTCGGTCGCACCCGTGCCATACCGGTAAGCGAACTCAAGGCTGCGCATGAAGGCTGGTTCCCAGCTTTCATGGGCTAAGTGACAAGGACAATACCATGGCAATGGATGCGCGTGAAATCGAGCGGCTGATCAAGGAAGGCATTCCGGATGCGACCGTAACGATTCGCGACCTTGCCGGTGATGGCGACCACTACGCAGCTGAAGTCGTTGCCGAAAGCTTTCGCGGCAAGAGCCGCGTCGAGCAGCACAAGATGGTCTACGATGCCCTCAAGGGCAACATGGGCGGTGTCCTGCATGCGTTGGCGCTTCAGACCAGCGTTCCGACCTAACGCACCCCAACAGGACCAGTCTGAATGCGTAGTGCGGTTATCGCGGCGTTTCTGTTCCCGGCGCTGGCGCCGGGGGCCGTCCTTGCGAACCCTGCCGTCGTGCCCGATGTCCCGTGCTATTCCAGCGATGACTACAGCGTCGCCGTGCTCGTGAACGCTAATGCTCCCGGTGCACGCTTTGCGGTGTCAGCCGTTGGCGAAGGCGGCACCTGCCGTTTTGACGAAAGCGGCCCGGCGCAGATCATCGGCGACGGGCAGGACCCGCTGTGGTTCTCCGACCTGCAGGGAAAATTCCTGATTCTGTCGCGCTCGACCGGCCCGCAGGGCGATCTGGTGGTCTACGATCTGCAGAGCGGCGTGTCCGTTCTCGACGTCCCCTCGGACGACTTCGAAGCCTATCCCACCGGCGTCAGCTATTGGCAGCGCACGGCAACGGCGACGCCGCAGAATTGCCCCGACTACGCGACGCTGACCGGCCAGGGCCTGGGCGCGGCGATTGTCGAGCGCGCGCACTATGATTTTGCCAGCGGCACCATTGACCGCAGCCATGAACAGCGTTGTGATCCCGTGCAGTAAGCGTCGACCTCGACAACGGCGCATTGATATTCTATCTAGACGGGAACACTCCCCATCCCGTTTCTGGCCTTGAACCAGACTACGAAAGGCAGCACTCATGAGCGAAATCAGCGGTTTCATTGCTAACGAAGTCAAGAGCAACGATGTCGTGCTCTTCATGAAAGGCACTCCCGACTTCCCGCAGTGCGGTTTTTCGGGCCAACTCGTGCAGATTCTCGATTATCTCGGTGTCGACTACAAGGGCGTCAACATCCTGACTTCGGATGAACTGCGCCAGGGCATCAAGGACTATTCCAACTGGCCGACCATCCCGCAGCTCTACGTCAAGGGTGAGTTTATCGGCGGTTGCGACATCGTGCGCGAGATGTTCCAGGCCGGCGAGTTGCAGGACGTTTTTTCCGAAAAAGGCGTGAGCGTTCGCGGCGCCGCCTGATTGGCGCGCCCGTCTGTCTTATCTGCGCAACATGCAGTTGATATCCCGACGATGCGCCGGCTCCCCGGCGCATTTTTTTTCGTCTCAATAAAACAGGAGTACCGGTCATGAATGCACCGACCGGAGCCACAAAAGCGCCGGGCGCTGGCATGGGGCGTCGCGAGTTCATCGCGCTGGCCGCCGCGCTGATGTCCATCAACGCGCTGGCCATCGACATCATGCTGCCCGGTCTGCAGGAAATCGGCTCGAGCCTTGGCGTCGCAAACGAGAATCACCGCCAATACGTGATTTCGGCCTATTTCGCCGGCATGGCGGTGGCGTTGCTGCCCTACGGCCCCGCCTCCGACCGATTCGGCCGGCGCGGCCCGATGCTGTTCGGCCTGACCGTCTATGTGGTGGCTGCCATCGCGGCCGCCTTTGCAACGTCGTTCGAAGCGCTTTTGGCAATGCGGTTCCTGCAAGGCGTCGGCGCTGCGGCGACCCGTGTCATTGCCGTGTCGATGGTGCGCGACCGCTTTGGCGGGCGGCAGATGGCTGAAACCATGTCGTTGATCTTCATGGTGTTCATGGTCATCCCCGTCGTCGCCCCGTCGATTGGCCAGGTGATGCTGCTGGTCGGAAACTGGCACTTCATCTTCATCTGCATGGGCGCCATCGGCATTCTGATCTCGCTGTGGGCCTACTTCCGCATGCCCGAATCGCTGCACCCCGAAGACCGGCGGCCATTCACGCTGAAGTCGATCGGCACCGCATTTTCCCTCGTGCTGACTAACCGGTTCTCGTTGTTCTACACGCTGGCATCGACAGCAATGTTCGGCTGCATGTTCTCGTTCATCAACTCGGCCCAGCAGGTCTATGTCGGCATCTACGGTCTGGGCGTGTGGTTCCCGCTGCTGTTTGCGATCGTCGCCGGTTTCATGGCGCTGTCGTCTTACCTCAACTCGCGCCTGGTGGTGCGGTTCGGCATGCGCCTGCTGTCGCACGGCGCGCTGACCGGCTTCCTGATCGTGTCCTGCATCTGGTTCGTCTGGTCGTCGATCGAAACCGTGCCGCTGGTGCCGTTCGTGATCCTGTTTTCGCTGGCGATGTTCCAGTTCGGCTGGATCGGCTCCAACTTCAACTCGATCGCCATGGAGCCAATGGGGCACATCGCAGGCTCGGCGTCGGCGGTTCAGGGCTTTGTCCAGACGATGGGCGGCGGCATCATCGGCGCGTTGATCGGGCAGGCCTATAACGGCACTACCACGCCACTGGCGCTGGGCTTCGTCTGCCTCGCCACCGTCGCGCTCATCCTTGTGGCGATAGCCGAAAAAGGCCGGCTCTATAAGGGCACGCCGCAACCGACCGGCAAGTCGTCGTCGATCTAAGCGCTGGGTGTCAGCGCCGCAAAGTCGAACAAGGTGCGATCCAGCAGATGGCTGGGTCGCACATTGCCCAAAGCGCGAATCATCGTGTCCTTGCGGCCCGGCATCCGCTTTTCGAGATCGTCGAGCATCACCTTCATCGCATTGCGCTGCAGCCCGTCCTGGCTTCCGCAGAGGTCGCACGGGATAATCGGAAACGCCATCGCGTCCGAAAGCCTGACCATGTCCTGCTCAGCGCAATAGGCGAGCGGGCGCAGCACCATGACGTCGCCGTCGTCGTTCATCAGCTTCGGCGGCATCGCGGCCAGCCGTCCGCCGTAGAACAGGTTGAGGAAGAACGTTTCCAGAATGTCCTCGCGATGGTGGCCGAGCACCAGCGCGCTGCACCCCTCCTCACGTGCGACGCGATACAGATGTCCGCGCCGCAGCCGCGAGCACAGCGAGCAATAGGTGCGGTTTTCCGGAATCTTTTCCGTCACGATCGAATAGGTGTCCTGATATTCGATGCGATGCTCCACCCCGATCGACTTCAGGTAATCCGGCAGGATGTGCTTCGGAAAATTCGGCTGGCCCTGATCGAGGTTGCAGACCAGCAGCTCGACCGGCAGCAGGCCGCGCCATTTGAGATCGAGCAGCAGCGCCAGCAGGCCATACGAATCCTTGCCGCCGGACAGCGCCACCAGCCAACGGTCGCCGGGGCGCACCATCGAGAAATCAGCCAGCGCCTGACGGGTGTCGCGCAGCAGGCGCTTGCGCAGCTTGTTGAACTCCAGCGAGGACGAGATCGTGCGAAACATCGGGTGGCAGCTGTCGCCGTCGCCGCTGTTTTGTTCCAGGAAAGGCGTGTCTTGATTGACGTTCATGTTCATTCCGGAATAACCATCTCGCATCATTTCCAGCCGGGGACGTTCCGGCGCGACAGATGGTGAGCACCATTTCGAACCAGACCGCAGCAAGCAATGCGTTGACAAGCAGGACGCTGTCAATCGTTTCGCCCTTCCTGAACGAGGCTGAGTCCGCACCGGCCTTTGCCGCGATGCTCGCCGAGCTGGAGCGGCAGGTGGCCGAACGCTTCGGCCTGACGATGGACGTCATTCTGGTCGACGACGGCAGCACTGACGGCAGCACGGCAGCATTTGCCGCGCTGCTGGGCGGTAAATGGAAAATCGTCCAGCTGTCGCGCAATTTCGGCAAGGAAATCGCCCTGTTTGCCGGCATCGAGGCCGCGCGCGGCGATCTGGTGCTGTTGATGGACGCCGACCTGCAGCATTCGATGGCGGTCAGCCTGCAACTGATCGAGGCGATCGTCGACGATCCGCAGACCGATGTCGTCTATGCGGTGCGTGGCGACCGGCGCGACAGCGGCCTGATGCGCCTTGGCTTTTCGCGGCTGTTCTACAAGCTGATCAATGTGCGCCAGCGCTTCAACATGCCGCCTGATGCCGGCGATTTCCGCATCATGCGCGCCCCCGTCGCACGCGCGTTCACGCTGCTGCGCGACAAGAAGCGCTTCAACAAGGGCCTGTTTGCCTGGGCCGGCTTCCGCCAGAAATCCATCGACTACACCCCGGCCGAGCGCGTGGCCGGCACCACAAGCTGGTCGAAATTCGGCCTCCTTGCCCTGTCCAAGGAAGGGTTCACCTCGTTTTCGGCGCTGCCCCTGCGCGTGATGAGCAGCCTTGGCTTCCTGCTCGCCTTCGCCGGCGCCGTCTACGGCTTCAAGATCCTGATGGAAGTCCTGTTCTACGGCATCGCCGTGCCGGGCTATCCGAGCCTGATGGTCGCCATTCTGGTGATCGGCGGCTTCAATCTCGCTCTGGTCGGCATGCTCGGCGAATATCTCTGGGTAACGCTGAGCGAGACCAAGGATCGTCCCCTCTACATCGTCCGCGACACCATCGACAGCCCACCCAGTCGAACGGACGAACAATGACGCGCCGAATCTGGCTGATTGCTGACGACTACGGGCTTTCGCCGGGCGTCAGCGCCTCGATTCGCGAGCTGATGGGGCAAGGCCGCCTGTCCGGAACCGGTTGCATGACGCTGTTTCCCGAATGGCCCGACGAAGCCGACAGGCTGCGCGACCTGCCCCCACAGGCCGCCATCGGGCTGCACCTGACGCTCACCGACCAGATCGCGCTCTCCGGTTCCTCACCGCTCGCCCCTGACGGCAAGCTGCCGTCGCTGGGCACGCTGGTGCGCACCACGACACTCAGTGCCAAAGCGGCGCGCGCGGCGCAGCACGAGCTCGATCTGCAATATGACCGCTTCGTCGAAGCCATGGGCCGCGCGCCGGATTTCCTCGACGGCCACCAGCATGTGCATTTCCTGCCCGTCGCGCGGCGCTGGCTGGC
>JBEBXE010000037.1:0-16194 GCA_040391705.1 Aerobium aerolatum | reverse complement strand
TCGACACCCAATTCACCACCGACCACCTCAAGCGCTTCGGCGCCATCGACGTCCCACGCGGCAAATACGAAGCGCTGCTCGAGCGCGCCATGCAAAGCCACGCCAGCTTCACCGACTGAAGTTATGTTCGGGGATCGCTCAGCGGCGGCGGGAGCGCTCAGGCATGGGTCCCCGGGTCAAACCCAGGGGGTAACGAGGGGGAGATGTGGGTGGGGGTTTATCATGCTCATGCGTCGCGTCGGGCACGAGCACACGTCGCAGCGAGCCCCGCAGCGGCCTCCTAGACACGCCAGAGCCTCGCGAAGAGAACTTAGACGCGGAATACCCCACGTTGGCGACAGCACGCCATCCCCTCCACCTCGTCATCCTCGGGCTTGCCCCGGGGATCCATGCCTCAACGGAGAAGGCAGGGTTCTACAGGTGAAGGCCAGGCGGCACTAACCGCCCGTCAATTACTGGGGGTTTTGTCCGGCGGGGGCACGTCCGACTGCTGCTTGCAGTCTTTCAGCCAGACGTCATAGATCGGATGCTCGACGGCGTTCAGCCCGGGGCTTTCGGCGAACATCCAGCCGGTGAAGATGCGGCGGATCTTGCGGTCGAGGGTGATCTCGTCGACCTCGACGAACGAATCCGTCTTCGGCTCTTCGGTTTCAGGCGAGGTGTAGCAGATGCGCGGCGTCACCTGCAGCGCGCCGAATTGCACCGTCTCGTTGATATAGACGTCGAAGCTGATGATGCGCCCGGTAATCTTGTCGACGCCGGTGAATTCGGCCACCGAGTTGGCAGTGCGCTCAGCCAGCGCAGGGGCTGCGCTCGCCACGACACAGCCAAGGACCAATGTCGAAAACCGCATCAGCATGAATCGGGAAAGAAAGGTGCGCAAGCTAGTCGGCGAATGGCCCATGAGTCGTGCTGTCCGTGTATTGTCCAGGCGAGAGGCATGCGACGTGGATAGACGGCAAATGTGGCGACAAAAGCCCCGTTGACCGCAGCTTAAGACCCCGGCGTCCAGGCGTCGTAGTCGCCGGTCACACGTGGGCGTTCCTTGCCCGACAGAACCGAGCCATCCGGACGGTAGGCCTTGGCAGTGCCGGTATGGTTTGGCTCGTGCGCAATTTCCCAGTCATGGGCAACATACTGCTCTTCGCTCGGCGGCGTGTCGACGCGGCGATGCAGCCAGCCGTGCCAGCCCGGAGGAACAGTCGAGCCGTCGGAGTAGCCGTTGTAGATGACCCAGCGCTTCGGCGTGCCATCGTAGTCCTTGCCACCCTGATAGTAGACATTGCCGAACCCGTCGGTGCCCACACGCTTGCCATTGCGCCACGTGAAGAAACGCGTGTTCAGATTCTGGCCATTCCACCACGTGAAAAACTGCGTGAAAAAGGTCTTCATCGATTCCTCCGGCAGGAAAGTCGCCGTTTGGGCCTTATGGCGCTACGAGCCCGGCTTTGCAAGAGTTCTAGCGTCGCGGGCCCCAATTGTGCCTCGGTCGGATCAGTCCGCCCAGATGATCGGCCGCTCGAATATCAGCGCTGGCTCAGTTGATCCGCCGCCAGCGTTCTTGTCGGTTTTTGCCACTTCGGAAAAGCCTTGCGCCAGATAGAAGGCAATCGCTCTGGCGTTCCTGGCCTCGACCTCGAGCCGCACCGTCACGGCGTCCGGAAAGCAGCTCTCGACTTCGTCCAGCAGCAGCCCGCCGATGCCCCGCCCCTGACAGGCCGGCGCGACGTAAAGCTGGTGCAGCAGCAGCGTCTTGCCACCATCGTCAGTCGTGGCAAAAGCGACGCCGCCAATCAGCGAGCCATCATCAGCGACGAGAAACTCCGAATGCGGGCGCGTCTGCCAGTCCCCGAGAGCCTGGCTCGAATAGGTGTCACCGGTGATCGCCGTGACGCGATCCTTGCCATAGATCGCGTCATAGGTGGCGTGCCAGGTCTCGACCAGCAACGCCCGGATCGCCGGAATGTCGCGCGGCGAGGCAGTGCGAACGAACATCTACTCGATCCCGAGACGCGACTTGACGAGGTCGTTGACCGCCTGCGGGTTGGCCTTGCCGCCGGTAGCCTTCATCACCTGGCCGACGAACCAGCCGGCCATGGTCGGCTTCTCGCGTGCCTGCTCGGCCTTGTCCGGGTTGGCGGCAATCACCTCGTCAACGGCCTTCTCGATCGCGCCGGTGTCGGTGACCTGCTTCATGCCGCGGCTTTCAACCAGCGCACGTGGGTCGCCGCCCTCGTTCCAGACGATCTCGAACAGGTCCTTGGCGATCTTGCCGGAAATGACGCCTTCCTTGATCAGGTCGATGATCGTGCCGAGCTGCTCAGGCGAAACCGGCGCTTCGTCGATGTCGAGGCTGGCCTTGTTGAGCGCGCCGAGAAGGTCGTTGATGACCCAGTTGGCAGCAGCCTTGCCATCGCGGCCGGCCGCTACCTGCTCGTAATAGTCGGCAATCGCCTTTTCGGAGACGAGAATCGACGCGTCGTAGGTCGACAGCCCGAGCGCGTCGATCAGACGGCCCTTCTTGGCGTCCGGCAGTTCCGGCAGTTCCTTGCCGAGCGCGTCGACATAGGCCTGGTCGAATTCCAGCGGCAACAGATCGGGATCGGGGAAGTAGCGATAGTCGTGCGCTTCTTCCTTGGAGCGCATCGAGCGGGTCTCGCCCTTGGTCGGGTCGAACAGACGCGTCTCCTGATGGATCGTGCCGCCGTCTTCGAGAATGCCGATCTGGCGCCGCGCCTCGTAGTCGATCGACTGGCCGACGAAACGGATCGAGTTAACGTTCTTGATCTCGCAGCGGGTGCCGAACGGCTCGCCAAGGCGGCGCACCGACACGTTGACGTCGGCGCGCATCGAGCCTTCGTCCATGTTGCCGTCGCAGGTGCCGAGATAGCGCACGATGGTGCGCAGCTTGGTCAAAAACGCCTTCGCCTCGTCAGCGGAACGCATGTCCGGTTTCGAGACAATCTCCATCAGCGCCATGCCGGAGCGGTTGAGGTCGACATACGACATCGTCGGATGCTGGTCGTGGATCGACTTGCCGGCGTCCTGCTCGAGGTGCAGGCGCTCGATCCCGACTTCGATGTCTTCAAACTCACCGCTCTTGTCGGGGCCGACGGACACGATGACGATGCCCTCGCCGACGATCGGCTGCTTGAACTGCGAAATCTGGTAGCCCTGCGGCAGGTCGGGATAGAAATAATTCTTGCGATCGAAAACCGACTTCAGATTGATCTGCGCCTTCAGGCCGAGGCCGGTGCGGATCGCCTGACGCACGCATTCCTCGTTGATGACCGGCAGCATGCCCGGCATGGCGGCATCGACGAGGCTGACATTCGCATTGGGCTCTGCACCGAAAGCCGTCGAAGCGCCGGAAAACAGCTTGGCTTCGGACGTTACCTGGGCATGAACCTCCAGGCCGATGATGATTTCCCAGTCGCCGGTTGCCCCTGCAATGAGGCGCTTCGGGTCAGGTGTTCGCGTGTCGATGATCGTCATGGAAATCCGGTTCTCTGAAGAGATGATGGCGCGTACGCACCTTCTTGCATAAGGTTTTCGCTAGATCAAACGGATCGCGCTTGCAAGCCTTCGAAGGGCTTGCAAGCGGCCATGCTTCAACACGATGACGGCAGGCCGTCACGCGGTGGCGATGTACTCGCGAATCTGATCCGCCTCGCGCTGAACCTCCTCGATTCGCCGCTTCACCACGTCGCCGATGGAGATGATGCCGGCCAGACGGCCGTCTTTTTCCACCGGCAGATGGCGGAACCGTCCACGGGTCATGACCTCCATGACGTGGTTGACGGTGTGGGTCTCGCGGCAGGTGGTGACCTTGGAGGTCATCACCTGATCGACCCGCAGCGTCAGCGCATCGCCGCCCGTTTCACCGATGGCGCGGACGATATCGCGTTCGGACAGAATTCCGATGATTCGCCGGTCACCGTCGACAACGACGACCGCGCCGATCCGCCGCGCGCCAAGCAGCTGCGCGGCGCGAACCAGCGTTGCATCCGGCTCCAGCGTGACAACTTCGCTTCCCTTGCGATCAAGTATGGATCTGACGGTCATGGCGCGCTCCTCCCGGCTTTTGGCGGGCCAGTCCACGACCGGCCACGCGATGCGAACGCATCCATGGTGCGCGCAGACTAACGGCTTTGCAAGCAGGTCACGTTCACGAACCCGAACGGGCTGTTAAGAAGCGCGTGACGGCCGGTCGAACGGGCGAACCAGCAGAAAACCGGCGAGAAAACCGCCGATATGCGCCTCCCAGGCAATGCCGCCCTGCATCTCCGACGTGCCGATTCCCACCCCCATGACAAAATTGACCACCATCCAGACGACAAGGAACGTCACGGTAGCGCGGGAGCGGAATACCGCCGGAATCGACAGGATCGCGCCCTCGAAAGCCGGCTTGCGGACGTGTCGGTTGACGCGGAAGCCGAAGCGCGCCGCAGCCCCCATCATCCCCGAAATCGCGCCGGACGCGCCAACCAGCGGCGTCGCGTCGCTGGCATGAAGACCGTAGTGCAGCGCCACGGCAGCCAGCGCCGTGAACAGCCAGAAAATCACGAATCGCACGGCGCCGATTCGATTCGCCAACGGCGATCCAAACGCGGCCAGCCAGATCATGTTGACGGCGAGATGGGCGAAACCGCCATGCAGCAGCGAATAGCTCCACGGGCCGGTGAACGCATAGGCGTCGAGCGCATAGCCGCCGGAATAGCGCAGCGGAATGAAGGCGAAATGCACGATCACCCAGAAATCCTGCTCGCGCGTCAGTACATAGCTGCGCAGCAGGTGGATGCCGACACAGATGACGATGAACCCGACCACCACCGCAGGCAGGTTGAACATCGGCTCGCGCCGCGTCACCGGCGGAAGCGCACCGAAATCGTCTCCATCACCGGGTGTGGAAGCTTGGGGTTCCGCCATTGTCTGCCTTCAAATCGCTGTAGAGGTGGGAAATCGCAACAGGTGCCTCGATCCGCCAGATAACCGGAATCACCCTGCAAGGAACAGTAAAAAGCCGTCCAGGGGGCAACCCCTGAACGGCTTGGTCGAGCCCCCTGCTCACCCCCAGGACATCTGTCCGTGACTATTCGCCGAAGCGCCGTCCCCTTGGAGAGCCCAGGAAATGCCACGGCCCGCCAAAACAGGCAACGTAAACCCTTTGTTAACCCTAACGATCCGGAAAGCCGTGAAAAACGGTTAACGTGACTGGCATGTGTCGTGCGTGTGGGTTCCAACAAGGCCATCGGAATCACGTTTCTGTTCACCGATGGAACAACCGCAAGGGGCAAAGGGCGGCATAGGGAATATGAAACAGGAAGGATCCATCGCGCTTTTCCAGTATTGGAACAGGCTCCGTCGCGGGAGACCTGCACCACAGCGCACCGAGATCGAGCCGGCCGACATCAAGACGTTGCTGGCCGACACGTTCATCCTCGAAAAGGATGCGCGTGGCGAACCGATATTCCGACTCGCCGGCACGCGGCTCTGCGCCACCTATGGGCGCGAGCTGAAAGGATACGCGTTTCCCCTGATCTGGTCGCAGCGCGACCAGCGCATCATCGCCCGTCTTGCCCACGGAACGTTTCAGGAAAAGTCGGTCGCAGTGGTCACCTATGAAGGCTCCACGCGCAGCGGTAAGACCAATCTGTTCGAGATGATTCTGCTGCCAATCGAAGGCGGCCTCGGCAACCCTCGCCTGCTCGGCGCGGTGACGCCGATCGAAAAGCCATATTGGCTCGGCACCGATCCGCTGATCGAGGGCAAGATCGAGACGATGCGAATCGTCGACGCCGAACGCGAACCGCTGTTTCTGGCAAATCGCGCCCCGTCGATTGCACCCGGCACGGCCAACATCGTCAACAATGGGCTGGGCAGCATCGAAGGCCGTCGCATCCGCCATCTCGTCGTCTTCGAGGGCGGCCGCGAAGACTGATCCGTTCCCCGTCATGCGCCGCGACTTACGGGATATTAACCGATTTCGAAGTATCCGAAGGTTAATGTCTTCGTATTGCATGAAGTCATGAAGTCAGCGGGGCAGATTCGGGCATGATATCAGCGGCGATAAAAACAGCGCCGGCGCGTACGGAAAGACGAAACTTCCAGCGCGTGCGCGTGATGGTCTACGGGCGTTACATGCTCGAGGATCGCTCCGAATATCCATGCCAGGTCATCGACATGTCCCCGGGTGACGTTGCTTTGCGCACCGACCAGCGCGGCGCGCTCGGCGAAAAAGTCATCGTCTATCTCGATCAGATCGGCCGCATCGAAGGCGTCATCACCCGCTCGCTGGATGACGGCTTTGCCATGACCATCCTTGCGTCCGACCGCAAGCGCGACAAGCTCGCAGCCCAGCTGACGTGGCTTGCCAACAAGCACGAGCTCGACCTGCCGGAAGACCGGCGTCACGATCGCGTCTCGCCGCGCAATCCGATCACCATGCTCGACCTCGGCGACGGACGTCAGTATCGCTGCCGCATCGTCGACCTTTCGCTCTCCGGCGCCGCGATCGAGATCGAGGTCAAGCCGGCACTCGGCCTGCCGGTCACGCTCGGGACCATGCGCGGCCGCGTTGTGCGTCATTTCGAAGACGGCATCGCCATCGAATTCGCCACGCTTCAGCGCGAAGACACCCTGATCGAACACTTCAACGACTAGAATTAGGTCTGGCGGCCCTCATCGGCTACGCCGAAACCGCCCCTCGACCTTGCTCGCCCCAGGCTTTACGATCCTGGGATGTCAGAGCTGATCTTGACCACCTTCGACTGGGTTCCCAAACTGCCGCGCGGCTATGTCCGCGACCTTCGCGTGCGCTGGGTGCTGGAAGAGGCTGGGTTGCCATACCGCGTCGAAAGTGTGCCGTTCAGGGACCGGGACGCCGATCACTTCGCCCACCAGCCGTTCGGCCAGGTGCCATGGCTGACAGATGGCGACATCTCGATCTTCGAGAGCGGCGCGATCCTGCTTCATATTGCTGAGCAAAGCCCGGCGCTGATGCCAGCCGACGCCAAGGCACGCAGCGACGTCATCGAGTGGGTGTTTGCCGCCCTCAACTCGGTTGAGATGGCCGCATTGCCCTGCGCACTCTTCCAATTCGCCGATGACACCGAGCAAAGCGCAGGTCGCCGGACCATGGAAGCATTTTTGGCCGCCCGGCTTGGTCACATGGAGAAAGTCCTGGCGGGCCGCACATGGCTGACCCAAGTGTTTTCGGTGGCCGATATTCTCATGTCCGACGTGCTGCGCCTCGTCGACCGTTTCGACGGTCTGGCCAGCTATCCCGCCTGCCGCGCCTATGTTGCGCGCGCGACAGCCCGCCCTGCCTTCAAGAAGGCCTATGCCGACCAGATGGCGCATTTCGCCGCCGCAGACTGACTGACAACCATCGTTTTGAGCTGAAACGCACAAGGCCGGCTTCATGCCGGCCTTGTGCGTTGTGGGCGTATTACCGCGAGGTTACGGCGATCGCTAAAATTTTCAGATAGTTTTATTACTATTTGTATTTCATTTTATTACTTATTGATTCAAAGCAACCTAAATTCTAAGCTTCATTTGAGGCAAACTCTACTGTGAGATTTTGCGTCAAATAAATATGCGCCTGTCATTGTGGTCTCGTCAACGGGGAGACGAGACAATGGGGACGCTGAAGAATATCCTGATCGCTGCAGCGGCGATCACCGCGCTGGGCACCGGCATTGCAACGGCAGCAGCGCAGTCATTCATGCCAACGGGCGGCCTGTCATCGCAGCCGGTCGGTCACTACGAGTTCTGCCAGCGCTCGCCGCAGGAATGCGCCCCGACGGCCCAGGCCAAGCCGGTGGACCTGTCACGCACGCTGTGGTCCAAGATTGTTGAGATCAACAACATCGTCAACACGTCGCTGACGCCGCGAACCGACATGGAGATGTGGGGCATCGAGGAATACTGGTCGTATCCGACCAACGGCTACGCCGATTGCGAGGACTACGTCCTCGAGAAGCGCAAGCGCCTGATCAAGGCAGGTGTGCCGGAATCGAACCTGCTGATCACTGTCGTGCGCCAGCCAAATGGCGACGGCCACGCTGTTCTGACCGTCAACACCCATCTTGGTGATTTCATTCTCGATAATCTGGAGCCGCGCGTGCTGTCCTGGAACGAGACAGACTACCGCTACCTCAAGCGCCAGTCGCCCAAGCATGCTGGCATGTGGGTTTCTGTCGACGACGGCCGCAACATCCTCGTGGGTAGCGTTCGCGCCAGATAAGCAGTCACTACGTAATCTCGGGACAACCCGGTCGAGTCCCCACCCTCCCCGTCCCCAAACGACCGGGTTCAGAAGCCGGCCTTCCCCAAGGCCGGCTTCGCCTTTTCAGGCCGGAGCATTTCTGCGGCCAGACGCAATCGTCTGGCGCCGCACGAAGGCGGCTCCATAACTCAAGCAGAAAAAGCGCGTTCGTCAGAACGCGCTTCCTCTGCAACCTCGGAATTAAGATCAGGGAAGCTCGACGACCTTGCCCTCAGCAAGCGTGACGCGACGGTCCATGCGCGCGGCAAGCTGATGGTTGTGGGTGGCGATCAACGCCGACAGGCCAGACTGGCGCACCAGCGCCTCCAGCGCGTCGAAGACGTAGTTGGCGGTTGCCGGGTCGAGATTGCCGGTGGGCTCGTCCGCCAGCAGCAGCAACGGCCCATTGGCGACAGCGCGCGCAATCGCAACGCGCTGTTGTTCGCCGCCCGACAATTCGGCAGGACGGTGCTCCGCACGCGGGCCGATCTTCATATAGTCGAGCAGTTGCATGGCACGCTCGCGCGCCTGGGCGGGCTTCAGGCCACGCACCAGCTGCGGCATCATCACGTTCTCAAGCGCGGTGAATTCCGGCAGCAGATGATGGAACTGATAGACGAAGCCGATGTCGTTACGGCGGATCGCCGTGCGCTCGTCATCCGACAGCCGGCCGCAGGCGCGGCCGTTGAGGATGACGTCGCCGCCGTCCGGCCATTCCAGCAGCCCGGCCGTGTGCAGCAAGGTCGACTTGCCGGCGCCCGACGGTGCGACAAGCGCTACCGTCTCGCCGTGGTGCAGCGTGAAATCGGCACTGTCCAGAATGGTCAGCTTGCGCGACCCTTCATCGTAGCGCCGGTCGATAGCCTTGAGTTCAAGAAGGACAGTCTGCGTCATCATTCGTACCGCAACGCTTCAACCGGATCGAGCTTGGCAGCGCGCCAGGCAGGAAACAAGGTTGCCAGAAACGACAGCACCAGCGCCATCAACACCACCGAAATGGTTTCTCGCACATCCATCTTCGCGGGAAGCTGGCTGAGGAAATACAGTTCCGGATTGAACAAGGTCGTCCCCGACAGCCATGAGAAGAACTGGCGGATCGATTCGACGTTGAGACAGACGACGACGCCGAGCAGCACGCCCGCGATCGTTCCGGTCACGCCGATGGCAGCCCCCGTCATCATGAAGATGCGCATCACCGAACCGCTCGAGGCCCCCATGGTGCGCAGGATGGCAATATCGCGCCCCTTGTCCTTCACCAGCATGATCAGGCCCGAGATGATGTTCAGCGCCGCCACAAGCACGATCAGCGTCAGGATCATGAACATCACGTTGCGCTCGACCTGCAGCGCGGAAAAGAACGTCTGGTTGCGTTGCCGCCAATCGGTCAGGTAGACCTGCCGCTGCGCCGCAACCTCAACCTTGGTTCGCATTGCGTCGACGGCGTCGGGATCGTTGAGGAACACCTCGATGGACTGCACCAACCCGTCGCTGTTGAAGAACATCTGCGCTTCGCTCAGCGGCATGAAGATGATCGACGCGTCATATTCCGACATGCCGACTTCGAAGACGGCGGCAATCGGATAAATCTTCTGGCGCGGCGTCATCCCGAACGGTGTCACATCGCCTTCCGGCGCAACCAGCTGGATGCCGTCACCAACCGCCAGGCCGAGGCTGTCGGCCATGCGCTTGCCGATCGCCACGCTTTCCGAGGCGTCGAAGCCTTCGAGCGTGCCCTGGCGAATATTCTTGGACACGAGGTCCAACTTCTCGATGTCTTCTTCGCGGACGCCGCGCACCAACGCCCCGGTGCCGGCACCAACGGTGCCGTTGGCCAGCACCTGCCCCTCGATCAGCGGAATGGCGTAGCGCACGCCCTCCAACCCTTCGATGCGGGTCGCAACCTGCGCATAGTCGTCGAACACCCGGTCGATCGGCTGAACGATCACGTGACCGTTGACGCCAAGGATGCGGGTCATCAATTCAGCCCGGAAGCCGTTCATCACCGCCATGACGATGATCAGCGTCGCCACGCCGAGCATGATCCCGGCAAACGAGATCAACGAGATGACGGAGATCACCGTGTCCTTGCGTCGCGAACGCAGATAGCGCCAGGCTACCATGCGTTCGAAAATGGAGAACGGCTTTGCTCCGGACGGAGTAGCGCTGGCCGCGGCTTCACTCATGCGGTTTTCCTGAATCGCGCCACGACGTCGGCAAGCGGAAGGGTTTCGCGCTCACCGGTCTTGCGGTTCTTGATTTCAGCTTCACCGGCGGCAACGCCGCGCGGCCCGACAATCACCTGCCACGGCAGGCCGATCAGATCGGCGGTGGCAAACTTGCCGCCGGCGCGCTGGTCGGTATCGTCATAGAGGACGTCGACGCCGGCGTTGGTCAGCTGCGCATAGAGATCGTCGCAAGCAGCATCGCAGGCGGCGTCGCCGGCCTTCATGTTGATCAGCGAGGCATCGAACGGAGCGACTGCCTCCGGCCAGACGATGCCGTTTTCGTCATGGCTGGCTTCGATGATCGCCGCGATCAGGCGGCTTGGGCCGATGCCGTACGACCCCATGGAGACGAAATGCTCCTTGCCGTCCGGCCCGGTGACGCTCGCGCCCATCGGCGTCGAATATTTGTCGCCGAAATGGAAGATGTGGCCGACTTCGATGCCGCGCGCCGACACCTGGCTCTCGCCATCAACCGCCGCCCAAACCGTCTCGTCGTGCATTTCTTCCGTCGCCGCATAGGGCGCCGTCCATGCATCGACGATCGCTGCGATACCGGCATCGTCGGAGTAGTCGACATCTGCGCCCGGCACCTTCATCGACAGAAAGTCGCGGTGGCAGAACACGGCGCTTTCGCCGGTGTCAGCCAGAATGATGAACTCGTGCGAGAGATCCCCACCAATCGGCCCGGTATCAGCCCGCATCGGGATGGCTTTCATGCCGACGCGCTCGAAGGTGCGCAGGTAGGACACGAACATGCGGTGATAGGCAGCGCGTGCGCCCTCGAAGTCGAGGTCGAACGAGTAGGCATCCTTCATCAGGAATTCGCGCGAGCGCATCACGCCGAAACGCGGACGCACCTCGTCGCGATACTTCCACTGGATATGGTAGAGGTTCAGCGGCAGGTCCTTGTAGGACTTGACGTAGGACCGGAAGATATCCGTCACCATCTCTTCATTGGTGGGGCCAAACAGCATCTCGCGGTCATGGCGATCCTGGATGCGCAGCATCTCCTTGCCGTAGGCATCATAGCGACCGCTCTCGCGCCACAGCTCGGCCGACTGGATCGTCGGCATCAGGATTTCCTGCGCGCCGGCACGGTCCTGCTCTTCGCGGATGATCTTGCACACCTTGTCGAGCACGCGCTTGCCCATCGGCAGCCACGAGAACGAGCCCTGTCCCTGTTGGCGCAGCATGCCGGCGCGCAGCATCAGGCGATGCGACACGATTTCGGCTTCGCGGGGGTTCTCCTTGAGGATAGGCAGGAAGTAACGCGACAGACGCATGATGTTTTCCGTAAAAGAAGAGCGCGGCGGAATCACCGCGCCGAAAAGAATGGTTGCGTGGCGTTCATAGCGATTTCATGGCCAGTTGGAAACCCGAGCGCCCGGAACGGCTGGCTAGCAGCAACGTTGGTATACAATAAGGCAGGAAATGCCGCCTTTTTGTGCAGTGCAGCACATTCTCTGTCACAATTACGCAATATTTATCGTGACATCGCGTGAACTGTTGGTCTATTGTGCCTTCATAACCGAGAGGGCGGAAGCTATAATTCGCTCTCCTGCGCGGTCAAAGTCTTGGGAGGATGCGATCTAGGCGCGATTTTTCGCTGCCGCCGTAAATCGGAAAGCAGATCGGACGCGTTTAAATTGCAAGGCTTCGGCCTTGCATTTTTTTTGTGCACTCGAATATGTGCCGCTGCGTCACACGACGATAAATAAATGCATTCAATAGCAATGGATTAGATCAACAGGCCGAAATGTAGAGTTCGGCCTGCGGTCTCAATTTTTTGAGAGCAGATCTGGATTCCAGAGACGGTTTGCGCTCAGCGTGCGGACGGGCCGATGCGCGGCAGGTTGCTGAACGAGAACCCGTAATACGCCACGGCGATGTAGAACGCGCCGAAGAGAACGCCAGACACCAGCGTGGTGCGAATGACCGCGCCCAGCATGTGCGAGCCTTTGGGCGCGCTGGCCACGGTGCCGAGGGTGACTTCGCCGTCTTCGTCCTGGGTCTTCAGGCCAAACGGCAGCATCGCGAACAGCACGACCCACCACATGATAAAATAGATTGCAAAGATCGAGATCCAGCTCATCGCGCGCTCACACTTGTTCCAGTTCGACCAAAGTGCCGAAGAAATCCTTCGGATGAAGGAAAAGCACCGGCTTGCCGTGGGCACCGAGACGCGGCTCGCCATCGCCGAGCACACGCGCGCCTGAGGCCAGCAGGTGGTCGCGCGCGGCAAGAATGTCATCAACCTCGTAGCAGACATGATGCATGCCGCCAGCGGGGTTCTTTGCCAGGAACGGCAGGATCGTCGACGCGTCGCCCAGCGGCTCCAGAAGTTCGATCTTGGTGTTGCCGACATCGATGAAGACGACGGTGACACCGTGTTCCGGCAGCTGCTGCGGCTCCGAAACCTTCGCTCCGAGCACGTCGCGATAATGCGCGCTCGCGGCAACGATATCCGGCACCGCAAGCGCAACGTGGTTCAGGCGTCCAAGCATCGAATTCCCTCGCTCCCAGTTCCCAAGCTGCGCTCGGACCGTCCCGTCCTGAGGTGCTCGCCCTTTTCGGGCGAGCCTCGCAGGAGGCATGCTACGTTAGCGCGTCACGAACACCGTGACGATCGGCTTCTTGCCCCAGGCCTCGTGGGCCGATGCGCGCACTGCGCGGCGCACAGCCTCGGCAACAAGGTCGAGGTCTTTTCGCCTGGCGCGGGGGATACTTTCAATCGCGCCGATCGCCGCATCCAGCATCAGCTCTTCCATATCCTTGCCGCGGGCGGCCGTCTTGGCGACGCCGATGGCGACCAGGTCCGGATCGCCGGCGATCTCGTGGCGGTCGTCCAGAACGACGTTCACCGCGACATGGCCAACGAAGGACAGCTTGCGCCGGTCCTTGATGCCCATCTCGTCTTCCGAGCCGATCAGCCTTCCATCCTTGAAGATACGACCGAACGGCACCTGATCGATGATTTCGGCCGGTCCAGGCGCAAGGCGGATCATGTCGCCGTTGCGCACCTGCGCGACTTCAGGAATGCCGGCCTCCAGGCCGAGCGCACCTTGCGCTACCAGATGGGCCGCCTCGCCATGGACAGGAACGAGAATGCGCGGACGCGTCCACTCGTACATCTTGCGCAGTTCGTTGCGGCGCGGGTGGCCGGAGACGTGCACCAGCGCGTCGGTGTCCTCGATGATCTTGATGCCCTGCTCGATCAGCAGGTTCTTGGTTTCGAGGATCGGCTTCTCGTTGCCCGGAATGACGCGCGAGGAGTAGACGACCGTATCACCCGGCGACAGCGCCACGTTGCGCATCTCGTCGCGCGCCAGCTTGGCCAGCGCCGCACGCGGCTCGCCCTGGCTGCCGGTGCACAGAATGACGAGGTTTTCACGCGGGATAAAACCGTACTCGTCTTCGCTGACGGCTTCCGGCAGACCATCGAGATAGCCGAGTTCGCCTGCCACGTTGATGACGCGCTTCAGCGACGAGCCCAGCACCAGAACCTGGCGTCCGGCATCGCGCGCGGCCCCCATGATCGAGCGGATACGTCCGACGTTGGAGGAGAAGGTGGTGATGGCGACACGCCCTGCCGCAGCCTCGATGACACCGCGCAAGCCTTCACCAACCTGCTGTTCCGACGGCGAATCGCCTTCGCGCAGCGCATTGGTGGAATCGCAGATCAGCGCGGTGACACCCTCGTCGCCAAGCGCGCGGAAGCGCGCCTCGTCGGTCTTTTCGCCAATCGTCGGCGCAGGGTCGATTTTCCAGTCACCGGTGTGGATGACGGTTCCGACCGGGGTGCGAATTGCCAGCGACACCGGCTCCGGAATCGAGTGCGTGACCGAAATCGCCTCGATATCGAACGGCCCGATGGAGAACCGCTCGCCGGCGCGGAAGATCTCGACCGGAATTTCCGGCCCGCCATCCATCTGCTTCTTGGCCAGCAGCAGGCCGTGGCTGAACGGCGTCATCCAGACCTTCTTGCGCAGGCGCGGCCACAGGTCGAGCAACGCGCCATAATGGTCTTCATGCGCGTGGGTGATGATGATGCCGACAATATTGGCGGCTTCGCTCTCGACGAAGCGCGTGTCCGGCAGGACAAGGTCCACGCCGGGCAGATTGGCGTCGGGGAACGTCACGCCGACGTCAACCACGATCCACTGGCGCTTGTTCTTCGGACCGAAGCCGTAGAGCGCAAAATTCATTCCGATTTCGCCGACACCGCCAAGCGGGCAGAAAACCAGTTCGGCCTCGTTATTCTTTGCCATTACGGCTTCCTTTTCTTCAGGCCGAGGGTGCCGACGCGACAGCGCCGAAATGCACGTCTCCAGCTGTAATGACAACCGCATCCCCATTCGCAGCGCGAATGATAAAGCGGCACTCGTCATCGATTGTTTCGAAAATACCGCGCACGACCTGACCGTCCACCCGAACGGCAACTTCGCTGCCAAGCCCGGCTGCACGCGCCAGCCAGCGCTGCCGCACAATTTTCAAGCCCCTGCCCTCGTCCCAGGCGCGCATGTTGTCAACCCATGCGTCCGACAAGGCCAGGAAAAGCGTCTCGGCATCGCACCGCGCACCGAGTTCAGCCAACGATATTGCCGGATACGGCACATCGCCCGGCGACGCGACGACGTTGACGCCGATCCCGATCGCCAACGCGAACCGGTTGTGCTCAAGCATCGCCGACTCCAGCAGAATACCGGACAGCTTCGCGCCATCAGCCAGCACGTCATTTGGCCATTTCAGTTCGAAACGGCCGCCGGACTGAGAGGTTCCACCGTCGACTCCGACGGAAATTCGCGCCTCGGGTATCACCGCATCCAGCGCATCCGCCAAAGACAGCCCGGCGACGAAGCCGAGCGTGGCCGCATTCTTCAGGTCGAAGGACGGAACCAGCAGCAAGGTTGCCGCCAGATTACCTTCCGGCGTTTCCCAAACGCGACCTCGCCGTCCCCGGCCCGCTTCCTGTCGTTTGGAAACGAGCCAGATCTTTCCCGCATCGCCGTCGCGGGCGCGTTCAAGCGCCAGCGCGTTGGTTGACCCCACTCTGTCAAAGGTTGCGAGCCGATATCCGTCGGACGCAGCCGTTGGCGACAGGGAGAACCCCACGTCAGAAGAACGTCTTGGCCGCGGCCTCGGCTACCTGGCTCACCGAGCCGCCGATGAAGACGTAGAACAGCACGAACGCACCGGAAAGCCCGAGCACCAGCCGCAATTCGCTCGACATCGGCTCGAAACCGCCGACCGACTCATCGAACCACATGATCTTGATGATGCGCAGATAGTAGAACGCACCTACCACCGAGGCCACGATGCCGATAATCGCCAGCGCATACAGCTCTGCGTTGATCGCGGCGAGGAACACGTACCACTTGCCCCAGAAGCCCGCGAACGGCGGAATGCCGGCCAGCGAGAACAGCAGGATCGTCATGATCCCCGCCATCACCGGGTTGGTGGTCGACAGTCCCGCCAGATCGCTGGTCCGTTCGACATTCACGCCCCCGCGACGCATCGCGAGGATGAAGGCAAAGGTCCCGAGCGTCATCGCCAGATAGATCATCATGTAGATCGCAACGCCGCGCACGCCTTCCTGCGTGTTGGCGGCAAGGCCGACCAGCGCGAAGCCCATATGGGCGATCGACGAATAGGCCATCAGGCGCTTGATGTTGGTCTGGCCGATCGCCGCGAACGCACCCA